>NZ_JBKVCH010000004.1:0-309475 GCF_046966505.1 Zhenhengia sp. | reverse complement strand
AGAGCAGAGGACTGAAAATCCTCGTGTCGCTGGTTCGATTCCGGCTCTGGGCATACATAAACACCTTATCTTATTAGATAAGGTGTTTTTTTGTGTAAATTTTAGTAATGCTATTAGGCATAGGGGGTAGTTTTTTTACAATGTTTTCAGTGTAATGCTTACATTGGAGATTGCCATTCGTTAAAGGACTGAAACGCTCAGGGGGGATTGAGCTAGGTGTGGATTAAAAATATACAGGCTTATAACACCTAAGAAATAAGCCTGTTCGAATATAAAGTTTGCTCCTAAGTGAGAGGACTATTATTTGATATAGGCCTCAGCTAGTTGAGTGAATGCAGGTAAAGAACGCTGGATTTGTTCATAGCTGATACAGTAAGAAAGACGCATATAGCCTGGACAACCAAAGGAAGAACCTGGTACAAGAAGTAGATTAAAAGCTTTTGCTGCTTCACAGAAAGCTTTATCATCTGCAATTGGTGTTTTAGGGAAGAGGTAGAAAGCTCCTTCTGGTTTGATACATTCAAAGCCAAGGCTTACAAGGTGATTATAAAGTAAGTCACGGTTACGTTTATAAATAGAAACGTCTACTTCACTTTCTAAGCATTTAGCAATAACTCTTTGGAAGAGAGATGGAGCATTTACAAAGCCTAATATACGGTTAGCCACATTAAGAGCTGCCATCATATCATTAAAATCGTCCATTTCAGGATGTGCTACGATATAACCAATACGTTCGCCTGGAAGTGAAAGTGATTTGCTGTAAGAATAGCCAATAAAGCTGTTTTTGTAGTAATGAAGTATGTAAGGTACAACAGCACCATCATATACGATTTCGCGGTAAGGCTCATCTGAAATCAGATAGATAGATGTGCCAAAGGCTTTCTCTGCTTCTTCAAGAGTAGCGGCTAAGTGTTTAATAGCTTCTTCAGAGTAAATCACACCTGTTGGATTATTTGGGGAGTTGATGATGACGGCTTTTGTACGTGATGTAAGAGCTTCCTTAAGGGCTGCTATATTAGGTTCAAAGTGAGTAGTATCAGCAGGAACAACAACTAATTTACCGTCAAAGTTACTTACATAGTTACGGTATTCTCCAAAGAATGGTGCAAATACAATGACTTCATCTTCAGGATTAAGTAATGCTTTTAAAATAATGTTGAGTCCGCCAGCAGCACCACAAGTCATAACGATACTAGAAGCATCTAGTTTAAGACTCTGCTTCTTATTAATAAAGTTAGCAATTTCTGTGCGAACATCTTCATAGCCAGAATTATTCATATAGCCATGAATGACATTTGAATTTTCTGAATCAAGAATTTCCATAATGGCTTTTTTGATTGTATCTGGAGGTAATACGTTGGGGTTACCCAAACTGTAATCATATACATTTTCAGCCCCATGGATAGCTGCAAGTCTCTTACCTTCTTCAAACATAGCGCGAATGGTAGAGCTATTAGCAACTAAGGTTTGCATTTTATTTGAAATCATTTCTTGTCACTCCCTTTGTAAATTATGAAATATACTCATTATAATACAATAATTTTAATAATAAATCAAAATTGAATTTAAGACAAATTTTGCATTTATAGAAGTAAACTTACAGGTCGGTACATATATTTAGTAATGGGGTATATTCTATTTAATAATAAGGGGAGGGAGCTATGGCTAATAAGTTTGAAGTAATGAGTCAAAGTATTTTAGAACAGCTAGGGGGAGTAGACAACGTAGTAGGCGTATCACACTGTGCAACAAGACTTAGAGTGACATTAAAAGACAAAGCATTAGCAGATCAAGCAAAGATTAGGGCTATTGATGGTGTACTTGGATGTGTAGAACAAGGAGGACAAATACAAATTATTTTAGGACCTGGTAATGCACCTAAAGTTTCAAGTGCTTTTGGTAAGCTAACAGGTAAATCTGTGGATGTAGTAGATGAAGTGCTTGATAGAAAAGCAGAACTGAAAAAGAAAAATAATACACCATTTAAAAACTTTTTAAGGAAACTTGCCAACGTATTTATACCACTTATTCCAGCTTTTATTGGCTGTGGTATTATTTATGGAGCTTCTAAGATTCTTTATAATGTAGAACTTATTGACAAAAACATGTATAACATGCTTAGTGTTATTGGCAAGGGTATTTTTACTTATATGAATATTATGGTAGGTATGAATGTATTTAAAGCTTTTGGAGGAAGTCCAGCGCTAGGGTGTGCTATATCAGGTATTTTGATGGCAGATGGCTTAGCTAAGATTACTATAGGCGGCAACGAGCTTGTACCAGGTGAAGGTGGTATTATTGCTGTACTCATTGCCTGTGCATTAGGTGCGATGCTAGAGAAATGGTTAAGAAAAGTTATGCCAGGTGTTATCGATTTAATCTTAACACCTACTATAGTCCTACTCGTCATAGGATTTGGTAGCTTGTTTATTATCCATCCATTAGGTGCTTTCCTATCTGAATGGCTAGGTATTGGTGTAACGTACCTTATTGATAAAGGTGGTATATTGATTGGAGCACTGCTTTCAGGTACCTTTTTGCCTCTTGTTATGACAGGCCTTCATAGAGCGCTTACACCAATTGAAGTCAGCCTGATTGATACAACAGGCGTTGACCTATTACGTCCAATTCTTGCTATGGCTGGAGCTGGTCAAGTAGGGGCTGGTATTGCTATTTACTTAAAAACAAAGAATAAGAAACTTAAAAAAGTTCTTCAAGGTGCACTACCTATAGGCCTTATGGGTATTGGTGAACCACTTATGTTTGGTGTTACCTTACCACTTGGTAAACCTTTTATTACTGCATGTATTGGCTCTATAGTAGGCGGTGCTTACGTTTCAGTTATGAAAGTAGCTTCTATTGGAATTGGTCTTTCTGGACTTCCACTTACCCTTCTTATCCCACAGGAAATGATGATTCACTATTTAATTGGTACAGTTCTAGCTTATGCAGGTGGTTTTGTACTTACTTACTTTACGAAGTGGGAAGACATGGGTGAAGATGATTCACAGACAGAAGAGAATCAGGTGCTCAATGAAGTCCTCCATCTTAAGTAGCGACCTTCACTTCCACAGTGTTTATTCTGATGGAAGCAGCACGCTTAAGGAGATTTTTGAGCAAGCAGCTAAAAGGTCGGTAGGGGCTATTGCCCTTACTGACCATGATACAGTATTAGGCATACCTGAGGAGGTTCAGTTAAGTACTCAGTATGGTATAGATATTATTACAGGGATAGAACTAACAGCTAAAGAAGAAGGACTTAAGTTTCATGTATTAGGTTATGGCATAGACCATTTATCGCAGGAGCTTATAAATTACTCAAAGAGTGTATTAGGGGAAGAGTGGCAAAAGAACTTAAAGCAGATTAAGCTTATGCAGGCAAATGGCATTGAGATTGATGAACAATCCTTTATAGAGGCAGGACAGGGTGGACCTCTTTATAGAGCTAAATTTTTAGGTGTGTTAGCTAAGTATGGTTATATTAAAGAAGAGGATGTTATGAACCTTATACCTACTTATTTTGGAAGTAATGCACCTTATTATATGCCAGATGACTATGACTATCTGTCATTTGAAGAAGTGGCAAAGTTGATTAAGAGAAATGGAGGGCAAGTAGTTTTAGCCCATCCTGGTAAAATTAAAAAGAAAAATGAAGGGTTATATCATGAATTGATTGGTCAGACGGCCCTAGATGGGGTAGAACTTTATCATCCTTCAAATGGATTAGATGTACGGCAGGAGTTGCTTGGCATATGCCAGAGTAGGGATTTACTTATTACAGGCGGCTCAGATTATCATGGCCTGTATAATAAAAAGGGGACACCTTTGTTTGGAGAGACCTTGCCTCAGTTTGTCTATGAAGAAATGAAACATCTCATCTATCAAAAAAATAGATAAAGATTCTAAAAAGTGATATAATAAGACTAATTTTTTAAACAAAAGAGGAGGCAGTTGTGAGATGAAAATTAATAAAGAGTTTGTACTCGAAACAGCAAAAGCGCTATTAGAGCATCATAGTCCAAGTGGTTTTTGCTTTGAAATTATGGATGAAATAAGAAAATATGCAGAGCGTTTTGGGTACGCGTTTGAAACAACACGTAAAGGCTGCGGTATTATTACAGTACCAGGTAAAAGTGATGAGAAAGTAATTGGATTATCAGCTCACGTAGATACATTAGGGGCTATGGTAAGAAGTATTACAGGTAGTGGGACACTTAAATTCACACTTGTAGGGGGACCAATTGCAGCAACTTTAGATGGGGAATACTGTAAAATTCGTACACGCTCAGGTAAAATTTATACAGGGACTTTCTTAAGCACAAGTCCAGCTGCTCATGTCTATGAAGATGCAAGTTCAAAAGCAAGAAATGCAAATAACATGGAAGTGCGTATTGATGAAGTCGTTAAATGTAAACAAGATGTAGAGGACCTTGGCATTGCTAATGGAGACTATATCTTTATTGAGCCAAAAACAACTATTACAGAAAGTGGTTATATTAAATCACGCTTTATTGATGATAAAGGAAGTGTAGCTGGGCTTATGGGCTTACTTGAAGCCTTATCTCGCGAACAAGTAACACCATCTTATACAGTTAAAATCTTCATTTCAGTATATGAAGAAGTAGGTCATGGTTCTTCTTATATCCCAGAAGATATTACAGAGATGATTGCTGTAGACATGGGATGTATTGGAGAGGATTTAAGCTGCAGCGAACAAGATGTTTCTATTTGCGCTAAAGATTCAGGTGGTCCTTATGACTATCAAATGACATCAAAACTTATTGAGCTTGCTAAAGAAAATGACTTACGCTATGTAGTAGACATTTACCCAATGTATGGATCAGATGTTGGAGCTGCTTTAAGAGGTGGAAACAATATCCGTGGGGCCCTTATTGGACCAGGTGTACATGCTTCACATGGTATGGAACGTACACATTACGAAGGCTTAGAAAATACAATTAAGCTTCTCTTTGCTTATATTACACAATAAAGATCAGTAAACTGCACTATTTTAATAAGGGTGCAGTTTATTTTATTGCCCAGGAAATTCTATAAAATTTATTGAAATTACATAATAGGCAAGTATACTGCCTATAAAACCTTAAATAGACATGCTATAATAAGTTAGCAAAACAAGAGTTAGTGGGAGGACACGATGAGAAAATTATTTAGTTGTATTGGTATTATGGGTTTATTAGGCGCTTTTTTAACAGGATGTAGTATGGGACCAGAGCAGATGAAATCCGTACCAATTGAAGACCCAGCCAAAGTAGAGACTTTACATGAGATTACAAAAGATGCTATGAAAAATTACTTTGATGTCGATGTAAATGATGGTGTAGAACGTAAATTAGAAGGATTTGAAAGTTATGTACTTGTAGATGTACCGACAGAATCCTATTTATATCGCAATAATGTTATTAAAGCAACAATGGAAAGCAAGCCACAAGAGGGACAAATTGCTTCATATGGTGCGAGTTTAAATCCTGAAACGAATGAGTTAACAGGTGCTATTGTCGTCACATATAGTGAAGCTAAGCCACAGGATTTAACAGTAGAGCAGCAACAAGAAATTGCTATGAAGTTTATTAAAGAAAAAAATCTTGTAGCTAATCCAGATTCACTTATATTTGAAGGCATTGAAAAAGGTATGAGCAACAAGCAATACTCAGGTTTAAAATTTAAAAATGGTGACGATGTTTTACTTGTATCTGTAAGTCTTCAAACAGGCAAAGTGACTCACTTTGAATTTGTAGAAGTTATTGAACCTGTAGAACCAGCTGAAACACCAGCTAAGTAAATAGAACAAATAGTAAATGAATATAAAAAGGTGAAGGTCTATATAAGACTTTCACCTTTTTTGTATTTATATGATTTATTTAAGTTCTTCTAAGAGGGTATAAGGTACCTCAGTACGGCCAAAGCCACAGCCTATTCGAATATCTGGTTTGTTATCACCGTGGAAATCACTACCACCAGTCATGATGAGATGATGGCCTTTGCAGTATTGTGTAAGTCTGTGTACTTCAGGATCATAGTGCTTTGGATAAATAACTTCTACACCATCAAGTCCGTTGTAAGCTAACTCTTCAATAAGAGGGAAAGGATTGCGATTAGTAAATTTATAAATATAAGGATGAGCTAAGATAGCCTTGCCACCAACTGCATGGATTAAATCAATACATACCTTATAGTCAGGTGCAGCCTTTTTAACATACGCAGGCTTACCAGGTGTAATATACTTTTCAAAGGCTTCATCAAGGGTTTTAACATAGCCTTTGTTCATTAATGCACGAGCAAAGTGAGGTCTAGCAATGATGCTTAATTCTTCAGGTTTACCAAGGTCAGCCTCAGTAATGTCAAAGCCCAGTTCTTGCAATTTTTGAAGCATCTTTTTATTACGGGCTTCCCTAGCTTCTACAAAACTTTTTAGAGTAGCATGAAGTGTAGGATTCGTAAGATCTAAGTTAAGACCAAGAATGTGGACTTCCTTACCATGAAAATCTGCAGAAAGTTCAATGCCTGGTATAACCTCAATGCCTAAGGCTTGGCCTGCTTCCATGCATTCAGCTACACCTGCAACTGTATCATGGTCTGTAAGGGCAATAGCACTAAGACCAGCTGAATGAGCTAATTTGGCAACCTCACTCGGTGTAAGTGTACCATCTGATTTATTGGAATGGACATGTAAGTCTATAAGTTTCATCATACAACCTCCTTTGGTAAAATACTCTATTATTTTAGCATACTTCTCATGCATTGGACGTAAAATATAAAAGAACATTTATAAAGGGGGAGGAGTAAGATGAGCAGACATAAAAAGAAAATGAACGTAAACATCGGGGAACTTGCTGTGACACTTGTTAAATCTAATCTTGCTGCGTATGCATTAACTGCTATTTTTATTATTTTTGCAACGCTTATGATTACATATACCAATCTTGGACCAAACTTTGAAAAGTGGATTATCCTTATTGGTACCATTGCTTCAGCTGCCTTAGTAGGCTATGATACTGCTAAGCAGGAAGGTAAACAAGGTTATAAATGGGGATTAATAGGTGGCATAAGTTATCTTGTTATCTTCGTTATCTTAGCTCTTGTAACAGGTGGTGTACAAGGAATGAATATAGGCTATCTCATTACTTTAATAATCTTAACGGTTGTAAGCAGTGTACTTGCAGGTATGTTCTCTGTAGCTAATGCGAAGTAAATTTTTAAATAGGGCTAATCCTTTAATTAGAAATAATTATTAGTTATGTTTTCAAATATCTCAAGATATGGTATAATAAGCAAGGTTTATAGCGAGGAGGGAAATGCAATGAAACACGTAAAAACACTTAACACTAAAAACTTAAAAAACAGTGCGGCTAAAGGTGGTTGTGGTGAATGTCAAACATCATGTCAATCAGCTTGTAAAACATCTTGTACTGTAGGTAACCAAGCTTGTGAAAAATAAGTTTGACCATCATTAAGCTTTCAACTTCGGTTGGAAGCTTAATTTATGCACGGCCCTTTAAACCTTAAGTAGTTAAATCTCCTATACATAGAAAGGAAAAAATTATGATCCATAAGTTTCAGTTCGAAGATAATAATATTTTAATGGATGTACATAGTGGTGCAATCCATATCATTGATGACATTGCTTACGAAATTGTAGAGGATGTTATTGCACTTCCAAAAGCAGAAGTACTTGCTAAATATGAAGGCAAATATGCTAAAGAGGAGTTAGAAGAAGCAGTAGAAGAACTTCTTACACTTAAAGCTGAAGGTATGCTTGATACAGAAGATACATACAAAGATTTAGTGCCAGCTTTCTTAAATAGAGAACCCGTTGTTAAAGCGCTTTGTCTCCATGTAGCACATGACTGTAATCTTAAATGTAAATATTGCTTTGCAGGTGAAGGTGAGTACCATGGTGATCGTGGTATGATGTCATTAGAGGTAGGGAAAGCAGCTATTGATTTCCTAGCAAAAAATTCAGCACATCGTAAAAATATTGAAGTAGACTTCTTTGGTGGAGAGCCTCTTATGAACTTTGAAGTTGTAAAAGGTGTAGTAGATTATGCAAGAAGTGTTGAAAAAGAAACAGGCAAAAACTTTAGATTTACAATGACAACAAATGGTGTTCTTTTAAATGATGAAATTATTGATTACTTAAATGAACATATGTATAACGTTGTACTAAGCTTAGATGGTCGTCCAGAAGTTAATGACCATATGCGTCCAACTGTAAATGGTAAAGGAAGCTATGATATCATCCTTCCTAAGTTCAAAAAACTTGTAGAAAAACGTGGTAACAAACAATATTACATTCGTGGTACATTTACACACCACAATACAGACTTTGCAAGCGATGTACTTCATATGGCAGACCAAGGCTTTGCAGAGGTATCAGCAGAACCAGTAGTTGCACCAAAGGAAATGGATTATGCGCTTCAAGCGGATGATATTAAAGTAATTTGCGAGGAATATGAACGTCTTGCAAAAGAAATGCTTAGACGTCATAAAGAAGAAAATGGATGCTTTAACTTCTTCCACTTTATGGTTGATTTAACAGGTGGTCCTTGTGTACACAAACGTCTTGCAGGATGTGGAGCAGGTTCAGAATACCTTGCAGCAACTCCAACAGGTGAACTTTATCCATGTCACCAATTCGTAGGTATGCCAGAATTTAAAATGGGTGACGTATGGAAAGGTGTAGAAAACATCGAACAACGTAAGAAATTCGAGAAGTGTAATGTATACAGCAAAGATGAGTGTACAAGCTGTTGGGCTAAATTCTTCTGTAGTGGTGGATGTGCTGCTAACTCTTACAACTTTAATGGAGATATTAACTCTGTTTATGAAAATGGTTGTGATATGCAAAGAAAACGCCTTGAGTGTGCAATTGGATTAAAAGCTGCATTAAGTGAATAATTCCTGTAAAGGGTTTGACTATAAATAGTAGAAATTATATAATCAACTTAATGAGTTTTAGAGCACTAAGGAGGAAAAAGGAATGAAAAAAGGCAATCAGAAACCCAAAAGTATTGTACTTTTTGTACTAATGTTAGTGGTTGCTGCAGGTCTTTCATATCTTGCTTACTTCGGAGTTGGGGAAAACAACTTATTTGGTATTGAAAATATCAGACTAGGACTTGACCTTCAAGGCGGGGTAAATATTGTTTATGAAGCAGCAATTGAGAATCCAACTGAAGAGGATATGGAGGCAGCTATTCAGATGATCCGTACGAGACTAGATAAAGAAGGTTATACGGAGGCTGATGCCGCTAAAGAAGGCACAAATCGTATTCGTGTAGATATTCCAGGTGTAGAGGATGCTCAAGCGGCAATTGACAGTATTGGTGCAGCAGCTATGCTTAAATTCTTCGACCAAGAAGGTAATGAAATTTTAACAGGTAAAAATGTAGAAAAAGCTACCCCAGTTGTAGTACCAAACAACTTAGGTGCACAAGAACCAGCTGTGTCTATTAAAATGGATGCAGAGGGCACTAAAATTTTCTCAGAGTTTACAAAGAATAATATAGGCAAACCTATTTTTATTAAATTAGATGACCAAGTTATTAGCCAAGCGAGCATTTCAGATCATATTTCAAATGGAGAAGGTATGATTTCAGGCAGCTTTACAACAGATGAGGCTAAACAATTAGCCGAACGTATTGAGGCAGGGTCACTTCCATTTGCACTTAATGCCATTTCGTCTAAAGGTGTAGGAGCTAAGCTTGGTATGGATGCATTAGATACAAGTATTAAAGCAGGTGTAATCGGTTTTATCTTTATCTTAATCTTTATGGTTGCTCTTTACAGATTTAGTGGTATGGCATCAGATATTGCACTTGTAATCTATGTAGCACTTCTTCTTATCGTATTAAGCTTAACAAGTGCAACACTTACATTACCAGGTATTGCAGGTATTATCTTGTCAATTGGTATGGCTGTTGATGCTAATGTTATTATCTTTACACGTATTAAAGAAGAACTTGCAGTAGGTAGAAGTGTACGTTCAGCGATTGATGCTGGATTTAATAAAGCGTTCAGTGCTATTTTAGATGGTAACGTAACAACACTCATTGCAGCAGGAGTACTTTATACACTGGGCAGTGGAGTTATCAAAAGCTTTGCAACAACACTTGCTATCGGTATTGTCGTATCTATGTTTACAGCACTTGTTGTAACAAGGATTTTACTCAAACTTTTAGTAGAAATGGGTATTGATAAGCCAGTGTTATATGGAGCAAAAAAACATACTGAAGAAGGGAGAGCATAAAAATGAAAAACTTACGCGTAATTGAAAATAGAAAAATCTTTTTCATTCTTTCTTCAGTTCTTATTTTAGTAGGATTGCTTGCAATGCCGTTTAACGCTATGCGTGGCAATGGTATGCTTAATTATGATATTGAGTTCAAAGGTGGTTCTGTTATGCAGATTGACCTTGGACAAGATGTGAATCCACAAACTGATATTTTACCAATTATTAATGAAGTCATTCCAGATGCTTCACCAAGGCTGCAAAAAGTAACAGGGACAACAGAGCTTGTTATTACAATGAAACCAACAACATCGGAACAAAGAACACAATTATATGAGGCACTAGCTGAAAAATATAATTTAACAGGTGAGAAAAAAGATATTCTTTCAACAGATTCTAACTTTGCACCAACAATCAGTGGAGAGTTTAAAATGAAAGCTATTCAGGCTGTATTACTTGGTGCAATCCTTATGTTAATTTATATTTCAATTCGTTTCAAAGACTTTAAATTTGGTGCAAGTGCTGTACTGGCACTTCTTCACAACGTACTTATTATGTTAGGTGTTTATGCATTATTTAGAATTCCACTTAACAATTCATTTATTGCAGCAATGCTTACAATCATTGGATATTCTATTAATGATACTATTATTATTTTCGATCGTATTCGTGAGAATAAAGGTAGAATGAAAGGAAGTGATGAAGAAGTTATTGATATAAGCGTAGGACAAACTGTAACACGTTCAATTAATACATCTATTACAACACTTGTAATGGTAGTGCTTCTTTACTTCTTAGGAGTATCTTCAGTAAAAGAATTTGCTTTCCCACTTGTAGTGGGGATTATCGCAGGTACTTACTCATCAATTTTCATTGCCAGTCCATTATGGTATGAAATGAGAAAGTTCCAAAGAAAACATAACAAAAACAAAGTAGGCAAAAAGGCTACTGCTAAATAAAGAGTTGATAAAAGGACTGACACGAAGAGAATTTGGTGGCAGTCCTTTTTGTCATAAAGGGGTTTTCTTTTTATAATCTCATGTTCATCCTCTATAAAGCTGGCAGCTATAACAGCATCAATACACTGACTATGAGCTTATGAATGTACTTGGTCAATCAGGGAACTAGAGGTGGAAGAGCTATAATTAAGGTAAAAAGCACCTACAAGGAATAGGTAGAGTGTATGATTTATTAAAATTATAGAAAAAAATAATAATAAAGTATTTACAATTTGGAATACATATTATATAATAAGCAAGTACACAAAGTTGTGTCATCTGGATCGTTAGCTTAGTTGGTAGAGCATCAGACTCTTAATCTGAGGGTCCTGGGTTCGAGTCCCAGACGGTTCATTAATTGATAATACCAGAAAAGCCCCTAGTATCAAAGGTTTTAGCCTTGTTTACTAGGGGTAAATTATTGCGATTTAGTTCACTTTTACTCACGTTTTTCACCAGGTTTCACAAAAGTAGGTGAGTGAAAAAGGGGCGAAAAATGAGTGAAAAATGAGGTGAAATCATTAAGTTAATTAAAAAAAGCATCTTGCTTACGAGCAGATGCTTTTTAATCCTTTAAGTGTTATTCAAGTTAAAGTTAAATTTAAAATTTACAAATCATAAATATCCGAGAATTCAATTCTACATTTATAAATCAATTGTTCTTCTTTTTCAATCCAATCTTTTTCATGTACAATCTGTTTTTCTTCTGCTTGAGTAATAGGAAGGCTTACAATAAAAGTAGAACCCTTTCCTTCTTCACTTTCTACGCAGATTGTTCCTTGTTGTAATTCTACTAAGCATTTTACCAGTGCTAATCCAATACCCGACCCTTCTTGCTTTCTTGAAAAAGAACTATCAACTTGGGCAAAGCGTTCAAAGATCATGGCGTGTTTTTCTTTTGGTATACCGATTCCAGTATCTTTTACTAGGATTATCAACCTATCATCTATTATATTTAAATTAAGTTCTATGGAATCACCTTTATTTGTATATTTCACTGCATTAGAAAGTAAATTGAGTATAATTCGTTCCATTTTTTCTGGGTCACAAGCCATAATGAGCTCTTCTACTTCAGTATCAAAAGTAATAGAAAGGTCTTTGTTTTTAACATATTCAATGACTGACATAGTAATATCTTCTATAAGCCTTACAATATCGCAATTGATTAATTTAGCTTCGTAGTAACCAGCCCCAATTTTAGATATATCGGTAATATTGTCAATGAGCCTTAGTAATCTAAATACATTTTGTTTCGCAATGTTTCTATATCTATCAATTTTTGTAATATCCATATCTATCTGGCCATTCTTAGCTATGTCTTTTAATTCTAGTTCTAACATTTGTATCATACTATACATAATATTGAGTGGTGTTTTTAACTCGTGGGACATATTCGCTAAGAATTCTGTCTTGAGTGTCTCTAGCTGTAAGGCCTCTTTATAAGCTGTTTTTTCAGCTTCTATTTCTTTTCTAATAAAGGACTCTTTTCTTAACTCTAATGCGTATTCTAGACTCTTGAAAATAATAGCTATATGTTGGCAGAGTTTATCAATGATACAGCATTCCATAAGAGGATATTGGAGTTTAGATGTATAGGTAGTAAAAATCGCGCCCATAAATTCACTATTATATTCAATAGGATTAATTCGTATATAGTTGCACTCTAGAGTTTTTAAATCTTTTTGTATACTACAGTGCACACGCTGTTCAAAATCTGCTAATGACCACTCTACATTTTCACGTAGTAACTCCAATAGTGTATCGCCATTAATATTTAGAGAATGTATCGGAGGAAATTCTTTGCCATCTTTTTGTAGCCTACAAATTTCTTCTACTTGATGGGTAATATTATTGAATTTTAATATAATAATACTATTTCCTTGAAAGAGGTTAGCGGCTCTTGCACTAAAGTCTAAGGACTTCACTAATTGACTGTAGAGCATTTGGTTATCTACGATGTAATCTGGATCACTATTTTCTATGACTTTAGTGATATCTATATTTTGTTTTAAAATACTATATTGACTAATGCCTATATAGCCTTGATAAAGTTGCTGATCATTAAATATTGGGATTTTTATGAGTTGATACTGTAAATTACCATCTTCATTTCTTATAATTCGTTCTTCATTAATCATAATATTTTTTCTAAGTACGCTTTGATCATCTTTGAATATATTTTTATCTAAGGTATCTTTATATACATTATTTGGATGCTGTTGTAAGAGTTCATTTGTAGTAGAGAACCTATGTGTGGAGCTAAGCTGATTAACCATTGTAAGTGTATTAGCATTACTGTATTTATAATTGTCATCTTCATCGGCTATCCACACAGCATAGGGCATATTTTCTATAATTAATTCTAATTCCTTAGTGTTATATTTAGTTTGTGTATCTTCCTGGATTACTAACCAAGAGCTTTCTTGACCACACCATTTATCTCTAAATAACTTACCTGATACTTGAATAGGGGGGAGTTGGTAACCACTTAATAGAATATCAATAGTTTGCCCTGTGAGTACTTCCTTTTCACTAATGATCATGTCAATTGGCCCAGATATTATTTTTTGGAGATGTTCATTATAGAGCTCGTCTTTACTATATTTTAATTGTTTTAATAGACTATAATTACAAAACTGAATTTTATAATCGTCATTAAAAATAACAATTCCTTCGCTTAAATAGTCTAGTAGTTTTTCGCTCATAATGAACCACACTCCTTGCAATTAATAGTTTCACTATTATCATACTACAATTTGTAAAAAATTAATATTTTTTTGTGAATTATATTTCTTTTTGTAAGTTGGTTGAGTAGATATAAAAGCTATTTGTTTGGGGGAGATTTTACAAAGATAAATAAATGTATGAATAGGCTTCATTAGACTAATTGTAAGCGTGAAGGTTATAAGATGGGGAGAAGGGAAGGGAGAATGCTACTTAAAATCGTGTACGTAGCGTGGTAAGAGTATTGATGAGGAATCTGTAGTTTGTATTCAATGTGGGAGACAAGTAGAAATGAGTATCTCTAGTAGCATAGCTATGAGGGAGTTTACTTTATAATCCTGTTGAAAGATTATAAAGTCATTCTATAATATAAACTATAAAACATAATAAGGCGATTAAGGAGATTAAAAATTATGAAGGATTTATTAGAAAATATCTATAGAGAAGCTAAAATAGCAGCTAAAGAGTTATGTGAAAAAGCCAAGCTTCAGCCAGGTCAAATTGTTATTATTGGCTGTTCTTCTAGTGAGGTAGGGGGGGAACATATTGGAACACACTCTAGTCCTCAAATTGCTCAAGCTGTTTTTAACGGACTTTATGAAGTCTTCTCTAAAGAACAAGTTTATCTTGCAGCTCAGTGCTACGAGCATCTTAATAGAGCAGTTATTGTAGAGCGTGAAGCTGTACCTTTTGCTGAGAGGGTGAATGTAGTACCTCAGCCAAAGGCAGGTGGTTCTTTTGCAACAACAGCTTACCATACGTTTAAAAATCCTATTGCTGTCGAGGAAATCTGTGCAGATGCAGGGTTAGATATTGGAGGGACTCTTATTGGAATGCACCTTAAGAAAGTTGCTGTACCTATTCGACTAAGTGTAGATCACATAGGAAATGCAATCTTATTAGCTGCACGTACTCGACCTAAATTTATTGGCGGTTCTCGTGCTTTGTATGATGAAAATATTCTTTAGAGGATTATAGAAAAAAGTATTTTGTAGCCATGGCAACCTCATAAAAATTGGATTTAGCGTATACTAAAGACATAAAAGAAGTAAGGAGGATGACAATGAGTGCTTTTTTAGGACCTATTCACTATTGGTTATATAATAAAATACAACATCAGCAGTCACTAGTAGATCAAGTAATCGCATTTGGGAAAGAAAAATATTCTCTTTCTTTAGAAGAAATATGTAACGAAAAATATGGATTAACTGAAAGAAGAAGCTTAGAAGAAGTAATTGATGAAAGTAATATTCATGGATGGCTACAGATACAGGTTTCAAGAGTTGAATATAAATTAGCTTATTGCATCACTGAGTTATTAAAACAAGAAGGGATGCAATTAGAAGAGCTTAAAGATATTTTCTATAAACAAGGTGTAGAAAAAAGAAAGACATTAGAAAAAGGCTTAAATGCGATGCAGTTATTTAAGGTGATTCAAGATACATTATTAAATGGTATGCCATGTGATCATGCAGAAGTAGTAGTAGAGCAAGATGATAACCAAATTGTATGGCAAAGAAGGGTATGTGTACATGAGCAATACTGGGATGAAGCAGGCGGGAATGTAAGGAACTATTATGCCTTAATAGAAGCATGGCTTAAGGGCTTTGTTGAAGAGGGGCAAGAAAGCTTTATAAAAGAAGATGAAATAACTTATAAGATAAAGGCTTAGAGGAAACTCTAAGTCTTTTTTTGTATAAATAAATTATTTTCTAAAAAATATGCTAATATAAAAGTATAAGAAGGGAGAGAGAAATGATGCAGAAAAAAAGTAAACTAATAGGCTCGGCTATTTTAACTATAGTAGGGGTCTGGGGGATGATTATTACATTGCTATCAGATGTACTTATTAAATGGATAGTACAATGGCAACTTGCAAGGACTGTGGGAGGAAATTACTTCTTATTGCTCTATTTGCAGTATGTACAGGCATAGGCATTATGTTTCTAGTTAGGTGCGGAAGAAAATAAAGGAAAGTAAAAAAGCCCCATAAGCAGATGCTTATGGGGCTTAGTGCTATATATTCAAAATAAAGGGGAGATGAATAAGCTAATGAGTATTAGCTTTTGGATGATTTAATGATAGCACTCAATTCTAGCCTTAGCAAGGGCTCTCGATGAAAGTTTAAAATAGTTCACAAATCGTACATTAAGTTTATGATTTAGTCAAATTTATAATATAAATGAAATATTAGACATGCAAAAAGACAGGTACTATGTACCTGCCTTTTATAGAAGCTCTTAGCGATTAAGTCTTTTGTTAATGTCTGTTTGACGATCAGTTGAATCTTTTAGGAAGCCCTTCATTAAAGTTTCAAAGTCTGCTGGTGGCGCTTCTTTTTTAGGCGCTCTTTGTGGTGCTGGCTTTGCATTTTTCATTGAAAGAGAGATCTTACCTGTCTCTGGGTCAATAGATAAAATCTTTACTTTCACAGTGTCTCCCACTTTAACTGCGTCAGCAATATTTTCTAGAAAGCCATGAGTGATATGTGAAATGTGCACGAGTCCTTGAGTTTTCTCGTCTAATGAAACGAATGCTCCAAACGCTTTAACACCTGTTACTGTACCTTCAATAATTTGTCCTACTTGAAATTTTTCAGTCATGATAACACTCCTAATATAGTAAATAACGTATAAATTATATCATAAGAATAAAACCATTGTATAGATATAAAAATAAATAAAGACGGAGAAAAAATATGTTATAATAACCTTATGAATGAGAGAGGGTGAACAATGATTGCTACCAAGTAAATATAAATGGCATAGCCAGATAGATAGTACAGAAGGAAATATTATAGAGAAAATTTTATATAGACGCGGGATAAAAGATCATGAAGAAATAGAGCGTTTTTTAACACCTTCCAAGGAGCAGTTACATTCGCCTTATTTATTAAATGATATGGATAAAGCTGTAAAACGTATACAGCAAGCAAAGGCTTTCGAGGAACATATTGTAATCTATGGAGACTATGATGTAGATGGTGTAACAAGTACTTCTATTTTATATATGTTTCTAAAGGAACAAGGTTATAAAGTATCTTATTATATTCCAAACCGTACGGAAGAAGGCTATGGTCTTAATAAAGGTGCCATAGAACTGATTAAGGAATATAGTTCTTTAATGATTACAGTAGATACGGGGATTGCAGCTAATGAAGAAGTGGATTTTGGAAATACAATAGGTATGGACATTATTATTACAGACCATCATGAATGTCAGGAGAGCCTACCTAAGGCATTTTGCGTCATCAATCCTAAAAGGCCTGATACTACATATCCTTTCGATAGTTTAGCTGGTGTAGGTGTAACTTTTAAACTTATACATGCTTTAGCTATAGCTCAAAATGCAGTAGAGAAGATATGGAAGTATCTAGATATTGTGGCACTTGGGACTATTGCTGATGTGGTACCGCTTAGAGATGAGAATCGTATTATCACTTATTTTGGGTTTGAAAGAATGAAAGATACCGTGCATCCAGGGCTTAGAGCCTTATTAAATACGGTACGAAATGGTGAACTTAAAATTACATCTAACTTAATTGGTTATCAGCTTGGGCCACGTATTAATGCAGCAGGACGTATTAGTGATGCTAAGATAGGAGTTGAGCTTCTTACAACGAAAGATGAAAAAGTAGCTAAGACTATTGCAGAAGCCTTAGAGAATGAAAACCGCAAGCGTCAAGATATGGAAATGGCTATTTTAAAGGAAGCGGAAGCTTATATTGAGCAGTATGTAGATGTGAAAAATGAAGATATTATTATTGTAGCTGGTAAAGAGTGGCACCATGGTGTTATTGGGATTGTAGCTTCACGTATTTTAAGTAAGTATTATAAGCCTACGATTATTTTAACTTTAGAAGATGGTATTTACTCTGGTTCTGCACGAAGTGTAGAAGGGTTTAATATTTTTGAGGCTTTAAATCATGTGAAGGAGCATATGATAAGATTTGGTGGTCATGAAATGGCAGCAGGGCTTTCATTAGAGGAAGCAGAACTTGAACCTTTTAGAAAAGAACTTAATGCCTATGGTAAGGAACTTTTAAATGAAGAGCTCCTTACCCCCTCCTTAGATATTGATTTAGAGCTTCCAGCTGACAGTATTTCGCTTAAGGTATGCGATGAGCTAGATAAAATGGAACCTTTTGGGGTATGTAATCCAACGCCTACTTTCGCAGTAAGAGGTTTTATACAATATGCTCAGAAAATTGGTGGGGATAAGCATTTAAAAGTTGCACTTCAAAAAAATCATACTGTATTACATTGTATAGGATTTGATAAAGGCTATTTGGCTGATTGCCTCACAGAAGGCGAAGAGGTTATTGTAGCATGTGAAGTCACTAAGAATGTATGGAATAATAAAACATCTGTACAGCTGCGTATTAAGGATATTATTTCAAGTGAAGAAAGTATATTAAAGAGTAAGTATTATTTATCTCTTTATAAAGCATGTAAAGTACCACAGATACCTTCAGAGTTACAACTTATTAAGGAAAAAGAGCCTGTTATACCACCTATTGGAGT
Organism: Zhenhengia sp.; assembly: GCF_046966505.1. Classification (NCBI taxonomy): domain Bacteria; kingdom Bacillati; phylum Bacillota; class Clostridia; order Lachnospirales; family Lachnospiraceae; genus Zhenhengia; species Zhenhengia sp. The sequence continues at coordinate 290,981 of NZ_JBKVCH010000004.1, read as the reverse complement.
TTATACAGAGCATAGTTTTAAAGAAGCGATTAAACACTATAGTAAGTATAAAAAAAATATTACTATCTTAGGAAAAGTGTGTTATAATGATTGTTGGTCTTTAGAAGAGGAACCGATGATTTGTGTAATGCCAAACAAGAAAGCCAGGAAGGATATGCTTTGTTACGAATGGGATTTTACAACTCTAGGGCCATATAGGTGTCTAAGTACTTCATTAGAACAGCACAAATTACAAATATCTAAGATGGTACCAAGTTATACTGATTGTAAAATTGTCTATAAGTATTTAAAGCATAATCTAGGAGACATTTACTTACACAAATTAGTACAAATGTTTACAAGTTATGAAATGACGGAGTATAAATTACTACAAATACTAGATGTTTTTACAGAACTAGAGCTATTAAGTTATGAGCTCATAGAAGAAAGAGTTGTATATAGATTATTAACAGGTAATAAAACCAAACTAGAGCATTCTAAGCGGTACATGAGTTTGCAAGAATTTGCACAAAGTATGAAAAAGAAGTAATCAGGAGGATGCATATGGATTTAAATACATTAATTAGAGATGTAGAGAATTTCCCAAAGGAAGGTATCTTATTTAAAGATATCACTCCATTATTACAAGATGCTAAAGGTTTACAAGAATCTATAGATAAAATGGCAGAATCAGTACAAGATGTTGATTTTGACATTGTAATTGGACCTGAGTCAAGAGGATTCATTTTTGGTGTTCCTTTAGCCTATAAACTTCAAAAAGGCTTCGTTCCTGTTAGAAAACCAGGTAAATTACCTTATGAAACAATTGGCCAAAGCTACGATTTAGAATATGGTAGCAACACAATTGAAATGCACATTGATGCAATCAAACCAGGCCAAAAAGTAATCATTGCAGATGACCTTCTTGCAACAGGCGGTACAACAAAAGCTATCGTTGACCTTGTAGAAAAACTTGGTGGTGAAGTTGTAAAGATTGTTTATCTTATTGAACTCGAAGGCTTAAACGGTAGAGAACTCCTCAAAGGACAAAATATCGTTTCCTTACTTAAATACTAATTATGATTTAACATGAAAAAGACACGTAGTCCATCCACTACGTGTCTTTTTTAGTAGCTTAACCAAAAAAGTTATATAGCATATATATACTAGTAAATTAATCATATAGCATAGATTCAGTACTGTTTATAATCAGGCTCAGTGATGTAATGGGGGCTTCACACGGTAGAAATCTTCTGGAAATATTTTCTTTAGGATTTTGAGTAGGTAGGGAGGCTTGGAGTCTATATCTGGAACTTTTTCTAAATCTCCACGAAATTGGAAGCAGGATGCATTTCGTGCTATGTTTAAGGCATAGACAAGTTTGGTAGGTTATGGAACGGAGAAAGAGTATCCGGTCTTAAAAAGTGGAAGTGTTAGGTGAAAAAATGAGCTGCACACTCTCTACTTTCCCCCCTACACCCCATATTTCAACAGTTTCTACAATAATGGCATTGAATTTTTATTCTAACATGACTATAATAATATAATAAATATATGCAAGTGACGAAAAAGGGGGTAGACTCGATGCCTGATGAAATTTATGAAAAGCTCATTAACCGAATACGTTCATACCATCCGTCGGATGATGTCAGCATGGTTGAAAAGGCTTATAAGCTTGCAAAAGAAGCCCATGAAGGCCAGCTTAGAAAGTCAGGAGAACCATATATTATCCACCCTCTCCAAGTGGCATATATATTAGCAGACTTAGAGCTAGACATTGAATCCATTACAGCAGGAATTCTGCATGATGTTGTAGAAGATACGGATTATACTTTAGAAGATATTGAGAAACTTTTTAATAAGGAAGTCGCTCTTTTAGTAGATGGCGTAACTAAACTGGGCGTTATAAAATATGCATCAGCTAATAAAGAACTTCAAAAAGAAGAAATACAAGCAGAGAATTACCGTAAGATGTTTCTTGCTATGGCGCAAGATATCCGTGTAGTCCTTATTAAGCTTGCCGACAGACTTCATAACATGCAGACACTTAAGTTTATGCCACCGCATAAGCAGAAGAGAATAGCAGAAGAAACACTTACAATTTATGCGCCCATTGCACATAGACTTGGTATTTGCAAAATTAAAGCAGACCTTGAAGACTTATCCCTCCGTTATATTGAGCCGGAGGTCTATTATGATTTAGCTCAAAAAATTGCTAAGAAGCGTAGTGAGCGTATGGCTTACATTGAGCAGATTGTAGAGCAGATCAAGACCAAGTTAGAAGAAGCGGGCATTGAATGTACAGTTGAAGGGCGTCCTAAACATTTCTTCAGTATTTATAAAAAGATTGTTAATAAAAATAAAACACTCGATCAAATATATGATTTATTTGCGGTAAGAGCAATTGTGCATAATGTTAAAGATTGCTATGGCGTTCTAGGTATTATTCACGAGCTTTATACGCCAATTCCAGGGCGTTTTAAAGATTATATTGCCATGCCTAAATCTAATATGTATCAGTCTCTTCATACGACACTTATGGGCAGTGAAGGTACGCCTTTTGAAATTCAAATTCGTACGGAAGAGATGCATAGAACGGCAGAATATGGTATTGCAGCACACTGGAAATATAAAGATGGTAATCATACAGAAGCTGTTGGTAGCGCTAAAGCTGAGGAAAAGCTTGCTTGGCTTAAGCAGATTCTTGAGTGGCAAAGGGATATGGATGATAATACAGAGTTCATGAATGCCCTTAAGCTAGACCTTGATATATATACAGATCAGGTATATGTATTCACACCAAAAGGTGAGCTGTTAACCTTACCAAAAGGTTCCACACCAATTGATTATGCATACTATATCCATAGTGATATTGGTAATAAGATGGTGGGGGCTAAGGTTAATAGCAAAATTGTCAAAGTTGACTATATTATTAAAAATGGTGATAGAGTAGAGATTTTAACTTCTCAAAATTCTAGAGGCCCTAGCCGTGACTGGCTTAACATTGTTAAGAGCACACAAGCTAGAAATAAGATTAACCAATGGTTTAGAAAGCAGTTTAAACAAGAAGATATTATAAGAGGTAAAGAACTTCTTGAAACATGTGCAAGACAAAGAGGTTATAGCTTATCAGCACTTTCTGACACGCAGTGTATAGAGAATGTTTACAAACGCTATGGACTAAAAAATTGGGATGCTGTATGTGCGTCTATAGGATATGGTAGCATTAAAGAAAAGCAGATTATACAGCGTCTTATTGATGAAAATATCAAGCTTAAGAAAATGCCAATTACACCACAGCAGATTTTAGATGCACATAGTGATAAAGACGGCTTTGTAGAAGAGAAGCAGCCTAAGAAGAGTAAGAGTGGTATTGTCGTAAGAGGAGTAGGCGATGTAGCTGTTAGATTCTCTAAATGCTGTAGACCACTTCCTGGTGATGATATTGTTGGTTATATTACAAGAGGACGAGGAGTATCCATTCACCGTCAGGATTGTACAAATATTGTGCATATGTGTGAAGAAGAGAAAGAGCGTCTTATCGAAGCACAGTGGTTTAATGAAGAAGAGAGCCACCGTACGTATATTACTGAAATTCAAATTACAGGTAGTGACCGTCTGGGTATTATTGTAGATATTTCAAAAATCCTAACGGATATGAAAGTACCTGTTAAATCACTCAACGCAAGAACAACTAAAAATCATGAAGCAATCTTCAATATTCGTATTGAAATTACGCATACGTATCAGCTTGATGAGCTTACACGTAAAGTTATGCAGATACCAGATGTTGTAGAGATTGAACGTGTTTCATCGTAAGGAGATAATATGAGAGCAGTTGTGCAACGTGTATTAGAAGCTTCCGTTACAATAGAAGGTGAAGTTGTAGGACAAATCAATAAAGGCCTTATGGTACTTGTTGGGATTAAGGCAGATGATACAGAAGTAGATATGGATTATATCCTCAATAAAATAAGCGGTTTACGTATTTTTGAAGATGAACAAGGCAAGATGAATTTGTCTGTTCAAGATGTAGAAGGTAAGCTTCTTATCGTACCTAACTTTACGCTTTATGGCAATGCTATTAAAGGGATGAGACCAAGCTTTACAGCTTCAGGTAGTGTGGAGGAAGCTAGAAAAAAATATGAGTGCTTTATGAGTAAGCTTGAGGAAAAAGGTGTGCCTTTTGAGGCAGGGCAGTTCCAAGCAGATATGAAAGTGGCACTTATTAATGATGGTCCTGTTACCATCTTATTAGATAGTAGTAAAACATTTTAGAAAGAAGAAGGATAGCGCCATAAAAGCTGCTATCCTCTTTTTTAAAGTATGAGTAGATAAAGGGGTGAAATTATGATTATTCGTCGTAGAAATACATGGAGTGATAAAGGGGTATCTTTTGTATGTATTATGACATCGGTATTGCTTATGAGTAATAATATTAAGATGTATCAAGTATTAGGGCATATGAATAGTGTGGATTTAATTTGTAGTATAGGGGGGATACTTTTTGGAGCGCTTTTCCTTTATACTTCAAGAATGAAGTACTTAGAATTGGAACATAACTACATAAGTTGGTATACTTGGTTTTTTGTAAAACATACGTTAAAACGGGAAGAAATTAAAGATATTAAGATGAAAACGTATTATATCATTGTGGTGAAACAAAATAATAAAGAAGTATGGATTCCTACAAGATGTGTGAAATTAAACGACTTAGAAGAAGGTAAGAAAGTTCTTAGAACTTATGCCATATCAGATTTAGAAGAGGTGGAAAAATGAAAATAGAACGTGTAACAGTAGGTATGCTTCAGGAGCAGACATACTTTGCTATTGATGAAAAAACAAAACAAGCTTTTATTATAGATCCAGGTGCAGATGAGTATGCACTCATTCATAAAATTGATACAGATGGACTTAAAGTAGAGAAGATTCTTCTTACACATGGTCATTTTGATCATATAGGAGCAGCTGCAGCTATTAAAGCGCACACAAACTGTGAAATTGTTATTCATGAAGAAGGTAAGCGTTACTTAGAAGATCCTCGCTATAACTTGTCTACAGCATTTGGTGATGGAGCTATGACTCTTCAAGCTGACCAATATGTGAAAGATGGTGATGTCGTACAAGTAGAAGGTACTGACCTTAAGTTTGAAGTTATTCATGCTCCAGGGCATACATTAGATGGTGTAGCTTACTACAATGATGCACATAAAGCAGCCTTTGTAGGGGATATTATTTTCAAAGGTTCTATTGGTCGTACTGATTTTATAGGTGGGGATATGGCTACACTTATAAGAAGTATTAGGGCAGGAATTTTCACACTTGAAAGAGAAGTGACACTTTATCCAGGACATGGAGACCCAACGACAGTAGGCTTTGAAGTACTCAATAACCCATACTTTAATATGTTTGAATAGATAGGAAAGTTAAAATGATAAATTTAAAATGTATAAATCATGATACAGAATATGAGATTAATAATATTATCCATCTCTTTGAGCCTTATATAGAAGGTGACTATGAGCTTGAAAGCGTTTATGAAAAAAATCTTGCCACAGCCAAGCTCATTAAAGAAGACAATGTGATTTTTGAAAAACAAAGCCCTATAGATGAGGCCGATACAGAGCTTAAAGCTAAGAAAAATATGAAACTTATGCTTAAAGAGACGGTTTATGAAGTCCTTTACCAACTTACAGGCAAAGCTATGCCGTGGGGGATGCTGACAGGAATTAGACCGACTAAGATTGTCCATGATTATCAAAAACAGGGTATAAATGAAGCTACTCTTAGAGAGAAGTTTGATAAAGTCTATCATATTTCACAGGATAAAGTAGACCTGATGATAGAGGTAGCTAAGGCAGAAGAAGAGATTTTAAGTAAGAACAAGCAAGATGAAATCAGTATTTATATTGGGATTCCATTCTGCCCAACACGATGCGTATACTGTTCCTTTACAGCTTATTCTTTAGAAGCTAAGAAAAATCATGTAGAAACTTATTTAGATGCCCTTTGCAAAGAAATTAGCTTTATTGCAGAGGCTCAAAAAGGTAAACCAATTCGTAGCCTTTACATTGGTGGGGGGACACCTACAAGCTTAAATGAAGCGCAGCTTGAAAGACTCCTTAATCATATTCAAAATGTATTTGAACTTGAACAGATTGAAGAATATACAATTGAAGCGGGTAGACCAGATACTATTACAAGAGAAAAACTTGAGATTATGAAACGTATGAATGTAGGACGTATTTCAATTAATCCTCAAAGTATGAATCAAAAAACATTAGATGCTATTGGGCGTCACCATACTATAGAAGAAATTAAAGAAGTCTTTAAAATAGCTAGAGAGTTAGGGCATGACAATATTAATATGGATATTATTTTAGGTCTCCCAGGTGAAGAGGTAGAAGATGTAGCCCATACATTAGAAGAGCTTAAAAAATTAAATCCAGAGAATATTACAGTGCATACAATGGCTATTAAGCGTGCGTCTCGATTAAAGGAAGAGCTTAGAAAGTCTGATGAAATGGCTTACCAACTTGCACAAGCTAAGAAAATTGAAGCCATGCTAGACTTAAGTCAACAAGCATGCAGAAGCATGGGTCTTAATCCTTATTATATGTACAGACAAAAAAATATGTTAGGTAATTTTGAGAATGTAGGCTATGCTAAGCCAGGTTATGAATGTATTTACAATGTAGAAATCATGGAAGAAAGTGAAAGCATTATTGCTGCAGGGGCAGGTGCAATCACAAAGATGGTTTACCAAAATGGTGAGCGCATTGACCGTATTGCTAATGTAAAAAGTTTAGAAGACTATATTACACGCATTGATGAAATGATAGAACGCAAACGCGAAGGATTTATGAAATATAGATAATAAAAATAAAAAAGTTGGAAATAAAAAGGGGGAGTACTGGCAATAGGCTGTCAGTGCTACCCCTTATTTATCATTAAATTGTTTTATGGAAGCAACAGAATGGTTCATTTTTTCTTGGGAACATTACATCTCCAATATACTCGAAGCCAGCTTTTTTAAATAAAGCCTGTGCACGGTGATTTTGGTAGAAAGTATCAATACGAAGGTCGTGGATACCTTCTTTTAATGCAAGTTCTTCTGCAAAGTTAATCATTTGAGAAGCATACCCACGTCCACCACATTCAGGATGAATGGCAAGGCGATGGATTACATAAGCATCATCTGGACTATGCCAGTCTAAGTTTTTATATTCAGGAGCTTGCTTTTGATCGATGCAAGCAAAGCCACAAATCATATTATTTTCTTCAATTACATATAAAGTCCCGTTCTCTATATCTTGCTCGAAATGCACAGCAGTAGGATATGCATGATCCCACTGAAAGATATTGTACTTAGCCATATCTGTAATAACAAGGTCTTTTATCATTAATAAACTTTCAAGGTCAGTTAACATAGCACGTCGAATCATAAAATCCCTCTTTCTGTAAAAAATTAATGTTTTTGTAAAGTACGAGCGATAGAGGTATTATAGCATAGGTTAATTAAATTGCAATAGACTTGAATTTATTCCAAAATGCATCCTTGACAAAATACAAAAGCAGCTATAAAATAACAAATAATTGATAAAATAAAGCGAAGATGAGAAGGAGTACGATCTATCCCCGCAGAGAGAAGGCCTTGGCTGAAAGCCTTCACTAGATCTGAAGACATCTCGGAGTGTGTATCTGAACCCTAAGTAGGATACAACGGGTGGCTACGTTATAGGCTCTTAAGGTGCAAAGTTTAGGTTTTAAACTTTGAATCAGGGTGGCAACGCGACATATCGTCCCTGGCATTATGCTAGGGGCGTTTTTTATTGCTAATCGTATAGACAATTCACATACTTGTGTGTAATATTTGAGTAATTGTGTATAATTTAAAGAAATAAAATAAAAAATGTGTACAATTTTAGAAAAGGAGATGCTTATGGAGATTCGTGCATTAAAAGGTACCAAAGATATCTTTGGTGAAGAAATGAGAAAATGGCTCGATATGGAAGAGACCATTAGAAACTTATGTAATGACTTTGGATTTAGCCAAATTCGTACACCAATCTTTGAGTTTACAAATTTATTTCAAAGAGGTGTAGGAGAGACTACAGATATTGTTCAAAAAGAAATGTACTCTTTTGTGGATAAAGGGGATAATGCTATTACCCTTAAACCAGAAAGTACAGCGCCAGTAGTACGTAGTTACCTTGAACACAATATGGGAGCAGACGTACAGCCTATTAAGCTTTACTATATGTCTCCAACCTTCAGATATGAAAGACCACAAGCAGGGAGACAAAGACAGTTCCACCAATTTGGTGTAGAAATGTTTGGTACAGATTCACCTACAGCAGATGCTGAAATTATCAGTATTGGCTATGAACTTTTAAGACGTATCGGCCTAAATAAAGTAGAACTTCATATTAACTCATTAGGGGATACAGAGTGTCGTAAAAAATATAATGAAACACTTAAGGCTTTTCTTGAAAGTAAAAAAGAGGGTCTTTGCCCACTTTGTAATGAACGTCGTGAGAAAAATCCACTTCGTGTACTTGACTGTAAAAATGAAGCATGCCAAGAAATGTTCAAAGATGCGCCAACTGTACTTGATACATTAGGGGATGAGTGTAAAGCTCACTTTGAAAAAGTACAAGAACTTTTAACAGCTATGGAAATTCCATTTGTAGTAGATCCTAAGATTGTACGTGGACTTGACTACTATACAAAAACAGTATTCGAATTTGTATCGAATGAAATTGGTGCACAAGGTACTGTATGTGGTGGTGGTAGATATAACCGCTTAGTAGAAGAAATTGGTGGCAAACCAACTCCAGCTGTTGGGTTTGGTGCAGGTATGGAACGTCTTATTCTTGCGAAGGAAGCAGAAAATGGTAATACACTTCCACCAGCAACAAGAGATTTATTTTTAGGTTACAGAGGTGAAGGTGCTACTGTATGGGCTTACAAACTTGTAAATGAATTAAGAAAAGAAGGCGTTAGTGCAGAAAGTGATCACCTTCAAAGAAGTGTTAAAGCACAAATGAAATATGCTAATAAAATTGGGGCCAAATACTCAGCAATTATTGGTGAGAGTGAGCTCGAAAACAAAGTGATTAATCTTAAAAACATGCAGACAGGTGAAGAAAAAGAAGTAGCTTTTGACGCGCTTGTAACTGTTATGAAACAAGAATTAAATAAATAATCTACAGGAGGGATATACAATGTCAGAATCAATGCAAGGTTTAAAAAGAACACATTACTGTACAGAACTTAGCGCTGCAAATGTAGGGGAAACTGTTACAGTAACAGGTTGGGTACAAAGAAGAAGAAACTTAGGTCAATTACTTTTTGTCACATTAAGAGATAGAAGTGGCCTTCTTCAATTAGCCTTTGGTGAAGAAACAGATAAAGCTTTATTTGAAAAAGCAGAAACACTTAGAAGTGAATATGTTATTGCAGCAGTAGGGACTGTTCGTTCACGTGGTGAAGATGCTAACAAAACAATGAAAACAGGTGATATTGAAATCGAAGTAAAAGAACTTCGTATTTTATCGGAAGCAGCAACAACACCTTTTGAAATCGTAGAAAACAGCGATGTAAGAGAAGAGTTACGTTTAAAATACCGTTACCTTGACCTTCGTCGTCCAGATATGCAAAACACAATTATGCTTCGTAGCAAAACAACAGGAGCTGTAAGACGTTTCTTAGAAGCAAATAACTTCCTTGAAATCGAAACACCAATGCTTACAAAATCTACTCCAGAAGGTGCGCGTGACTACCTTGTACCATCTCGTGTACACCCAGGTAACTTCTATGCGCTTCCTCAATCACCACAGATTTTCAAACAACTTCTTATGGTGTCAGGCTATGACCGTTACTTCCAAATCGTAAAATGCTTCCGTGATGAGGACCTTCGTGCTGACCGTCAGCCAGAGTTCACTCAAATCGATATGGAGCTTAGCTTCGTAGATGTAGATGATGTAATCGGTATTAACGAAAAACTTATCCAAACAGTATTTAAAGAAGTTCTCGATGTAGATGTTCAGCTTCCTATTCAAAGATTAACATATCAGGAAGCTATGGACCGTTTCGGTAGTGATAAACCAGATATGCGTTATGGTGTAGAACTTACTGACCTTTCAGATGTTGTAGCAGGTAGTGGCTTTGCTGTATTTGAAAATGCTTTAGCAAATGGTGGCTCAGTACGTGCAATCAATGCAAAAGGTATGGGAGATATCGGCCGTAAACAAATCGATAGCTTAGTAAAAGTAGGTCAAGACTTTGGTGCTAAAGGTGTAGCTTGGCTGCAAGTTAGACCAGATGGTGAAGAAAAATCTTCATTCACTAAGTTCTTAAATGAAGAAACAATTGCTGCAATCAAAGAGCGTATGGACGTAACAGATAACGATCTTATCTTAGTCGTAGCAGATAAACCATCTGTTGTTTACGCAGCACTTGGAGCACTTCGTCAAGAAGTTGCAAAACGTCTTGAACTTGTTAATAAAGATGAATTCAGATTTGTATGGGTTACAGAATTCCCACTTCTTGAGTATGATGAGGAAGCTGGTAGATACGTTGCAATGCACCATCCATTTACAATGCCAATGGATGAAGATATTGCCCTTATGGAAACAGAGCCAGGTAAAGTACGTGCAAAAGCTTATGACCTTTGCCTTAACGGTTATGAACTTGGTGGTGGTAGTATCCGTATTTATCAACAAGATGTTCAAGAAAAAATGTTCAACCTTCTTGGATTTACACAAGAAGAAGCTTACGAACGTTTTGGATTCTTACTTAATGCATTCAAATATGGTGTGCCACCACATGGCGGTTTAGCATTCGGCCTTGATAGACTTGTAATGCTTATGGCAAAACGTGATAACATCCGTGACGTTATAGCATTCCCTAAAGTAAAAGATGCGAGCTGTCTCATGACAGAAGCACCAAACGTTGTAGACCAGAAACAATTAGATGAGTTAGCTCTTATTATTTCTGAAGCTGCAAAACAAGAAGAAACTGAAAACTAATTCAAATAAAAAAGAGCTATTGCAAGAGCAGTAGCTCTTTTTTTATGCAAATGAAGAAGCGCATAAAAAAGAACTACCATTAAAGGTGATCACATTTAATGGTAGTTTTTCTCACATATAATCTAGAGAGGATATAAGTTGAAGAAATTCATCAGAGTAGCTCCCATACCTGATGATAGATACATTGTAAAAGAAGTATGTAAAATGTAGAGGTGTATTACGTTAAAAATAGGTTAAAAATAAAAAAGTTAGAGGTAAGTAAAAATGAATATAGATATAACAGTTTACAGAAATATAAAATTGTGATACAATTCTATCAAATGAAAAATAGGAGGAAAGTGCGAATATGAGTAGAATACTATACTGCTAAATAATACTTCGAAAGTATTGTTAGTGAAAAAACACATTTCAAACAAGATAAGATAATTGGAAGCCTAGGGGAAGTCTATATAGAGAGCCTCAAGGGGTGTGTTTTTCATGCAGATAGTAGAATAAGCTCATATTCGTGCTTTCCTATACGGTTAAATGATTTAAAGCTATAGGGAAGAACTACCTATGGCTTTTTTTGTGCGCGCCAAAACGCTATTTGCAGGAGGAATTCCAGTTAGGTTGTAAGGAGGGAATTATGAAAGCGTTATTATTAAAGAGAAAATGGGCTTTTATGGTCTATATTTTAGCAAGTTGTTTATTTATCATAAGTGATTTACTCTATATGAGTTTATCCTCTATGATTTTTGATGCTTTAGAGAAGGGGAGTCTTACATTATTTATTAATCGTATTGTACTGGGCATTCTGATTCTAGGAACTATGAGTGCTTTGTACTTTACATCACGTTTCTTACGTATTGGATATATGCGTAATGTGGTTTTAGATATTCGTATGGAGGCTTTTAAGACGATACTTAAAATGTCACCGAGACAGTTTGGTAAGATTTCAAAAGAGAACTATGTATCACGTTTAACGAATGATATTAATTTAATTGAAGAAAATTTCTTTAGAAGCCTTTTAAATTTCATTTCAGGGCTTGGCCTATATGTTTTAGGATTAATCATTTTACTTGTTATGGATAGAACTTTAGCTGTAGGGATTTTTATTATTTCCCTAATCGTTTACTTTGTCTGCAAGCTTTTCTTAAAGCGTACAGAGCAGCTTCAAGAAGAAGTCTCTACAGAAAACGAAAAGTTTACTTTAAATATGAGTAATACTTTTAATGGTCTTGAAATCATTAAACTAGGTAATATTGAAGATAAATTCCTAGATAAAAATAAGCAGGAAGTTTCTCGTGTAGAACATAGGAAATTTGTTTTTAATAACTTTTCAGAAGTTCAGCAAAATGTACTACTTTTTGCAAGTTACCTTGTTATGGTAGGCGTAGTATGGCATTTAGGTTTATGTATTGCAGAAGGCATGGCCCTTGGGAGTGCAGTCTTTTTATTCCAACTTAGTAATCAGGTAGTCTTTAGAACTATGGATACTTTTCCTCTCTTAAATGTCATTCGTTCTTCAAGTAAGATTTATGATAAGCTTACACAAATTGAAGAGCAGGTAGAGTTAGAAGGGCAACAACCATTTCATTTTAATCAGTCTATGATGCTAATGAATGTAAGTTTTGGCTATGAACAAGATAAGCCACTTCTAAAAAATATTTCTTTAAGAATAGACAAGGGCAAGAAGTATTTGATTAAAGGAGCAAGTGGGAGTGGTAAGTCTACTTTACTAAAAATGTTAGAGATGATCTATGATGACTATGAGGGGACTATACAGGTAGATGGGGTAGATTATAAGAGTATTAGCAGTAAGGATTTCAATGATAAAGTTGCCGTTATCGACCAGGATGTCTTCTTATTTGAAGATACTATAGAGAATAATATTAGTCTTTACAAGCCATTAAATGACGAGATTATGGAAAAGGCTATTACAGGAGCTGGTTTAGAAGATTTTATTGGAGAAAAAGAAGAAGGGCTTCAGACAGCTATTTTAGAAAATGGCAAAAACTTATCAGGGGGGCAAAGGCAGCGAATTGCCATTGCACGTGCCATTGCCAAGGAAGCAGAACTTTTATTTGTAGATGAAGGTACGGCAAGCCTGAATGAGAAGCTTGGAAGGGAAATTGAAAAGGTATTTTTATCACTTCCTCAAACTGTTATTGCCATTAGCCATAGATATTATGAAGGCGTGAGTGAAAGGTATGATTATGTATTAGAGCTTCAAGGTGGGCATGTTAAAGTTCATGAAGCGAAAACCTATTTTGAGGGGGTGGGTGTATGCTAAAAAAATTAATGAAAACATGGCCTTACTTACTTATAACTGTAATACTTACAGGGACATTAGGTATGCTAGAAGGCTATATGATGATTAGGCTTATGAATTTATTTGATTTGGCTTTGAGTAAACAGATGCATATGTTTAAGACCTATAGTTTAGAATTATTAAGCTATGCATTAATGCTAGTGCCACTCGCTATTGCAGCGACACTTGCAAAAAACTTATTTAAGAAAAAAGCCAACGAAAGTATGAAATATTATTATTTAGAAGGTATATATGGTAAGAATATCAATGAATTTCATGCACAGAACAATGCTAAGTATTTATCTACTTTAACGAATGATTTTAATACAATAGAGATGAAACTCATTGATTCACTTTATATGATTATTGATTTTGGAACAGTTTTTGTAGCAGGATTATGGATGATTTGGACAGTTAATCCTTGGTTTGCACTTATAGGATTAGGCTTGGTGACCGTTAATACGACCATTACTGTATTATCCAATAAACCTATTAATAAGCAGACTAAACTTAGAAGTGATCTGTTTGAAACTTATACAGGCTATATTAAAGAAGTATTATCTGCTTTTCATATTATTAAGAATAACAATCTGTACAGCCGCATCAAAGATAATTTTAGAAAACAAAGTGAGACGTTGCAGCATAAGGGGTATCTTATTGATAGGATGCTTACCTATGTATATGGCGCTCAAAATCTTTCTTCTGACTTAATGGTCTTGATTGTTATAGGGATAGCAGGTTATTTTGCACTAACAGGACGTGGCACAGTAGGAAGTGTGCTACTTGCTGTAGAGGGAATGTACCGTATCTTAGGGCCTATTAATAGAATTAGTGAAGTTATGCCAGGTTTACTTAGCACTAAAGGGATTATAGAAAAGATTGAAGAGACACTAAAAAATACTGTAGAGTATGAAGAATATGAAGAAGAAGGAAGTTTAAAAGAAGCCATCCACTTTGAGCGGGTAACTTTTGCCTATGAAGGTCAAGATGCGATTTTAGATGAAGTAGATGTAACCTTTAAGAAAGGAGGCAAGTATCTTATTATTGGGCCAAGTGGTGGAGGTAAATCTACTTTGCTAAAGCTATTAAGAAAATATTTCAACCCTATAAAAGGGATCATTTGGATTGATCATAAGCCTCTTAAGGGGATTAAGAAAGAGGCTTACTTTAGGAAGATTACAAATGTGGAGCAGAAAGTATTTTTGTTTGAAGATACACTAAGAAACAACCTGACCCTTTATAAAGATTATAGCGAGGAGGAAATATGGGCAGCGCTGACAAAGGCTGGGCTTAAAGAGTTTGTAAAAACTCATGAGGGAGGCCTAGATTATATGATTTATGAGGATGGTAAGAATGTATCAGGAGGGGAGAAAAGTCGTATTGCCATAGCAAGGGGGCTTTTAGAACATGCAGATTTGATTTTATTAGATGAAGCTTTTTCTAATTTAGATTACGATAAGGCACGTGAAATAGAACAAAGTCTCTTAGAATTGGAGGATGTGACCGTCATTCACATAAGCCATGTTCTCTTTAAAGAACATGAGGAGCAGTATGATGGCATCTATATGGTTAAAAACAAAAAGGTTTACCCTTATAAGAAAACACCCATGATAGCAAGCTAAAGACATGATATAATAAGGCTATTAAATGGACTCATAAGGAGATTGACATGAAGATAGATATTGTATGCGTAGGAAAACTAAAAGAAAAATACTTAGTGCAGGCTATAGATGAATACAGCAAACGCCTAAGCAGATACTGCAAGCTTAATATTATTGAGTTAGCTGATGAAAAAACACCTGATAACGCTTCAGAAAAAGAAGAACTTCAAATTAAAGATAAAGAGGGGGATAAAATCCTTGCTCAAATTAAAGACACTGCCTATGTAATCACTTTAGACTTAGGCGGAAAAATGGTTACCTCAGAAGCCTTCGCCCAAATGATTTCAAACTGCGGAATACAAGGTAACAGCCACCTTGTGTTCGTTATCGGTGGTTCATTAGGATTAGCCGATAAGGTATTAAAAAGAGCAAACGGAAGCTTATCTTTTTCTAAGATGACCTTCCCCCACCAGCTCTTTAGAGTAATGTTATTAGAGCAGATTTACAGGGGGTATAGAATTATTAATGGTGAAGCATAGCACACCAGTTGGTAAAACTATTTTTCAAGATGTAGCACCAAGCATACAGTTTATTTTATATCTTTCTAATAATAAATTTGAAAAGGTTAAGTTATATAAAAAAAGGTGATTCCATAATGTGGAATCACCTTTTTACTTATGGTAGGGCTGATTGTTTAGTATGCGATAGGCACGATAAATCTGTTCGAAGGTAACAGTCGTAGTAAGACCTAAGTCCATATCCATGGAACTAATAGCAATTTGTTCATCGGAGTCTAGGTCAGTAGAACCAATAATGATAGAAATATCAGAAGTACCAGAAACACCCCAAGAGTTTATTTTGTGAGCCAGCTCTTCTGATGTGAGATGGTTACCTTTAGGGGTAATAAGTATACGATAGGATTTATTTGTAAGTTTCTTTTGAAGTTGTTCGTGAGACTTTAAATGAATAAAAGAAGTCTTACAGTATCGGTTAAGGCGTTTTGTATATTCTTTTATTGCTTGTAAGTAAAATTTATCTGGTTTATCTAATATGGTATAAATTTTAAAATTCATAGGCACCTCATTTAAGTAAAATACTAAATTACATTATAACTTAAATAGTTATAGTAAGATAGATTTAAGAGCTAGGGAATCAGAGAAAAGTAAAAATAGATATTGGTAAAAATTGTAAAAACTTTAGTTATATTAGGTAGCAAAAGCTATTTTAATAGAATTAGAGTTTTATTTTTTGTACAGTATAAAAAAATTGGCAGTTAAGAAATGATAAATATAAAAATAGTCATTTAGAAAAATAAAAAAGTGGTTTTTATCAAAAAAATAAAGGTAATTAATTAAATAGGACGGTTTGAAAAACGGTATGAAAAATATATTGGTATGTAGTTGAAAATATAAAGTAAGGTGGTGAAATTTATATGATGGGGTTATTACATTAAAAGTAAGGTAATGCACAATGTATGTACTGTATGGAAAACTATAGCATTAAGTAACATTGCTTATTGTGTAATTTAGATTTAGAAAATCTTATAACAGAACAAAATACAATTTAAGGAAGGGGAAAATAATGAAGATATTTGCTAAAGAAGTATGGGATGTAAATGTGATACAAATTCAGGAAGATGAGGTCTACGTAGTAGAACTAAGGTGGAAGAAGTCAGGCTCTTCAGTAAGATACTTTAAGGTAAGTGATTTTAGGACTAAGCCTAAAGAAGTAGACTATGTACTAAATGAAATAGGATATTTTGATGTAGGGATGTATGGAGAGGTATTAAAATCTATAAAAGAATTGATTGTTAATGACCAGATAGAGCAAGTTGAAGGTCGAGTAAGTGACTATATAGAGTGTAAGAATAGCAGACGCATGGCGGAGCAAGTCTATCAAGGGATTAAAGAGTATGTGCAAAATAATCAAGAACTGTTTCCGCTAAGAAGTCATAATAGCTATCAAGAAGGAAAGAGTAAAGGGGTAATCCTAGACAGAGAAAAAGACTTAAAAGAACATAAGGAAAAAGTATTGGTTATCAATTCGGAAAAATTTAAAGATATCCTAAAAGAGCTCTTTGATGAGACAGTAGTCTTACATAAAAATCAAATACTAAGAGAATGGCAAAAGCAAGACGTTTTAATTAAGAAAAGAATAGGGGGGTATACAGCAAAAATAGCCTATACAGATGAAACTAAAAATGAAGACCGTGGGTATGGGTATTTCTTAAGATTCGAGGCTAGTGATATAAATGAGTAAGATGTCGGTAATAGCACGCATGGGTGGTAAACATGAACTTATCCAAGAAATAGTATCCATTATAGACGATTGTAAAGATAACTACTGTATAAATACATATGCAGAGCTTTGTGGGGGTGGGGCAAGAATGCTCCTTAATCTTCCAGAAGGTGAGTTTAGGCATAGGATTTATAATGAAATCAATAGAGGGATATACAATATATTTAAAACGCTAACAGATTATCATCTTACATGTGAATTTCTTGAGAAAGTCGAAGCATTAGGGTATAGTAGAGAAGTTTTTGAACAAGCAAAAGAACTTATAAACTTTGATGAGAAGACATCTCGACAAACAGGAAAGTATGTGTTAAGCGATATGGATTCAGCAGTATATACTTATATATTAAGTACACAAAGTAGAGCTGCTAATATGCAAACATATAATCAGAGCAGAGAGTGGGGCAATCAATTTGTTAGACTTTCTAAATTACTTCGTATACAAGAGATATTAGAAGGTGTTGAAATGTATAATGAAGATTGCTTACTCTTACTACAAAAATTTAAAAAGGAATCTAAGATGCTTATATATTTAGACCCACCTTATCTTCCTTCCACTATGCAAAGTCCAAAGACATATGGGGAGGACTCATGGACATTAGAAAAGCATAAAAAGTTAGTAAAACAGTTAATAGATACACAAGCTAAAGTGATTTTAAGTGGTTATGATGATGGTAAAACCTATACAGTACTTGAACAAAATGGCTGGACAAAACTTTTCCTTAAACGAATGAAATTAAGAAGTTCGTGTCAGAAAACATTGAAGAATGAGTATGTGTGGGTGAATTTTGAAATAAGTTCATATGTAAAAGAAAATATAACTATAAAAAATTATGAAGAGTGGTAGTTAGGCTCAAAGACTCAAAGACTCATTAAGCAGACTAACAGTGTAATGGATAGAGAGTGATAGAAAAGAGGAGGATGAACATGGAGAATCAAGAGAAAAGGATAAAAGAATTAGAAAAACGATGTAATAGCCTTGAAATATTAAATAAGAACTACTGGACTGAGAATATAAAGCTTAGAGAAGAGAATGCACTCAATCAAGAGATGCTAAAATTACTTAATCAAAATGAAGATGTGCAACAAATGAAAAAACTACATTTAGAAAATGAGCAGTTAAGGAATAGAATAGTAGGGTTAGAAAAGCAAGTAAATGGCTTACATAAAAAATATAATTATCTTGAGAGATTGGACTTAGGGAGAGGAAAGTTTGATAAATCCCATAAGAGACACTATGATGATGAATTCTATAGGATAATTATTAGAGCAGTAAAAAAACATGAAGTAAATGGAAGGGTTGAAAGGCAACTCGCTATAAAAGAGATCAAAAATATGGCTGAGGTAAAGGAATACTTAGAGGTATCCAAAACACAGCTTAATGGAACTACTTTAATTAATTTATTTGACCAAGCAATACTTTATGTAGGAGAAGAATTTGGGCTTACAATAGAGGCTACAAAAAATAAGGTAACAAGGCATAGAAGAGGTTTGGATGAGAAGATAAAAAGCGAACTGGCTGAGGATAGATAAAGAGCTTAGAAGAGCGAAAAATATCCATATTTTTATTAAAAAGACAAAAAAGAGAAAACAGACTGAAAAAAATATGCATATTTTTAGGGGAGGGATAAATTTTTAGAGAAATATAAGTTCAATCAGAAAAAAGTTGGGAAAATCCATAAAAAGAATAAAGGAGGATTAGGCGGGTAAATCTAGCAAAATAAAGCGTTTTGTACTCAATTAGGGTATAATGAAAAATTGGGCAGAAATTTTTTTGCATTTCAAAAATTAATAGAGATAATTAAACGGATATTTACTTATTATGAATAGGGGGTAGGGGGTAAGGGAATAAGGAAATAATTACGAAATGTAACAAGTTGAAGAAGTCGAACAAAGAAGAAGTTGAACAAAGAAGAAGTTGAACAAAGAATCAACTGGAATAATGTAAACCTAGCTAGGTCTTTAGAGGGGGGATTAAAGAATCCTAGGTAGAAACAATTTCGTATACATCATTTCAATTCACCAATAGAGCAATTAGATATAGAAAAGAAAATATATTACTCTATATAATAAAAAAGAACAAATAAAGAGCTACTAACTTTCAACAAGAGAGTGAGTAGCTCTTTATCTATATAATACATTATTTACATTTATATTTAGATGCGAGGAAAGACAAAAATTCATCCATAGAAGCTTGTCCAGCAGTAGGAAGAGAATTATAAGTAGCGATGATTTGAGAATTTTTATAAGGGTCTTTTGTATTAGATAGACCAAGTAAGTAGTCAGTAGTTACATTAAAGTATTTAGCGAGTTTAATAAGAGAGTCAGCATCACGAAGAAAGTGTTTATCATTTTCATAGAAACTTACCATACGAGCACTAATATTAAGAAGGGTTGCAATATCAGCTTGAGTAACATCATTTTCCTCCCGAAGAGAGCGTAATCTTTCGCCGAATGTCATATATATCACCTCTTCTATAATTGTACAGAGTAGAGAGTAAACATAGACAAAAGAGAAATATAATTACTTAAAACTATTGAAAAAGAAGATATACTACTATAAAATAAAATCAGAATTTAAAAATAAAGGAGAAGATAGAAATGTGTAAAAACAAGTTAAGACAAGTACTCATGTCAGGGGTAGTAGCAGTTTCAGTAGTTCTAGTTGGGGCATCTCCTACATATGCAGATACAAATAAGATGATATCTCATCACTTCACTGCAGTAAGTGAATATAAAAATAATACATTTAGCGATGTAGCTTTAAAAGACTGGTTCTCTAGTAGTGTTCAATCCGTTTACGAGTTAGGACTAATGGCAGGAGAATCCGAAGATAAGTTTAAGCCTAATAGTTCGATTACCATAGCACAAAGTATAGCAATAGCATCACGTATTCATGCAACTTATCATACAGGTTCACAAGATGTACTTAATCAATATAGTGGTGACAAGTGGTATTCAGGGGTAGAACAATATGCAATTGAAAATGGTCTTATTAAACAAGGTGATTTTACGAGTGAGAGTATGAATAGACCTGCTACAAGAGCAGAACTTATTTACATTTTAGATGGTGCAGTTCCAGATACTATGCTAGAACCTATCAATTCAGTAAATAATATTAAAGATATGAACATGAGTAGTAAGTATAGTAGTGAAATGTATAAAATGCTTAATGCAGGGGTAATTAGTGGTTACCAAGATAATACCATTAAACCTAATAATAAGATTACAAGAGCAGAGGTAAGTGCAATTGTAAGCAGACTTATTAAACCTTCTGAAAGGTTAAAGGTAGAACAACTACAAAATGTTCAGCAATATGATTCAACTTTCCATGTGCAAGTCAATGGAGCGATAATGAAAAATATTGATATGGTAAGTGCAACATTTGAACTTACTGATAGTAAGGGGAATTCATTTGGGACGCTAACTACCAGTAAGGATAATGCAACAGAATGGTATTCCAATATCTTAAAGTTTAATGTACCTAAATATAAAGAAGGCGATGTATTCAGACTCTATTTACGAAATTATGATGCGAATGTAGAAGGGGTCTATTTTAACTTGATTGAGGAGTTGGAATTAAAGAAAGATCATTATGTTGAAATTAAAGTGACACAAGGAATAAGTGAAGACACAAATAAACCCATACTTTACGGAGCAAGTGAAACAGAGTACATACCTGAAATAAATATATTTGCAACAAACCCTAATAACATAGGTATTGCTTTTGAATTAGATGGACAATACAAAGAAGGAATTTATTTTTATGTAAAAGATTTAGTAACAGGGCAGGAAACGGGGTATTCAAGCATAGATACTTATATTCCTTACCTAAAGGAGAGTAACTCTCAATTAGAGGTTACCTTAGAAAGTGAGCATTTTGTGATGGTTATAGATGGAAAAGAAACGAAAAGTACTTTAATAGATTTTAGTGAGTATGAAGATGGACTTATTAAGTTGAAAGTTAAAAAGATTAAGTAGATAAGTAGGCTATTCAGCTCGTAATAGTCAAGAGTGATAGATGTAAAGAATTAAAGGAGGATTCAAGATGTGGAGTCAAATTAGAGATGGATTACACGCATATGAAGTGAGTAAGCGATTTGGTGCAGTAATGTTTTGGGAGACAGTGGTAGCAAGTTGTATTATAGGAGGGATTAATGAGTCCTTATGGGCAGGGGTTATAGCATTTCTTGGAATATTAATAGCATGGAGCTTACCACTTATAGGAACAATTATGATGGTAACAGTATCAGGGCTATATGGTTATCTTGTATGGGAAATATTACGTCTATTTGGAGTACATAGTGCACTTTGTTTTTTAGGATTGGCACTAACCTTTTTGGTGGCATTTGGAAGTCATGTGATGACAGCAGGTAATGGCTGATAATGAAGTGAAAGAAAAAGGTTTAGCATTATATCAAGAGGTGGTTTAAGTGAGTAACAAATTATTAAATGTGGTTAAATCTATAGGTGTAGGAGCATTGCTTATAGGAGTAAGTGGAATAAGTAATCTTTTATATGCAACTACAGTAGATACAGTTCTAGCTAAGGGGTATTATAATGTTTTAACAAATGTTATTAAGATGCATGGTATCTATAAAGATTTAGGAGAGGTAAGAGGGAATGGTTTAGTCTATGCAAATCTTCAAGATTTTGAAGGGGATGGCATTCCAGAACTCTATATGATACGTTCACAAAATGATGAAAACAGTATAGGTGGATATGTAGAATCCATATGGGGGTATAAGTCAGGCAAGGCTTATCCTATCTCATCAGAATATAATAATATAAGACATCGTAGAGATAGTCGAGACATCTATATGATTAAAATAGAAGGCAAAGATTACTTGGTACATAGAACACAATTATCTCATGGTCATGGAAAGTCTCCTTATGATAATGTAAGTATAGACGATATAGCAATCTATACAGTAAAAAGTGGAAAATTAGTAAAGATTGAAGAAGTAAAAGGTTTATGGGAATCAACAGTTGATGATTCTTTAAAGGAACGCAAATCATTCACTCAGATACAAGGTGGTAAAACTAAAACAATCACTGAAAATACTTATAATAATCTAATGAAGAAGTACACAGCAGGAACACTCATTTGTTATGGTGAAGCAGGTTCACCTGCATTTAGTATTGATACTTCAAATGGCAATGAGCAACTCATGAAGTTCTATAAGGAACTAGATAATAAGGCAAATAAGGCGAATGCTTCTATTAAAGATGTTTACTCTACTAAATCTAAAGAAGAAAAAGAACAAATAGGAAGATTTTTATCAAACTTTCCTTATGCACTTACAGACTTTAATATTGCAAAGTATAATGACCATGAGTTAATTAAAGTAGGACAAATCAATCAATGGCATGGATTTGTAGATTTGACAAATGGAGAGCAGGTAACGAGTACAATTATTAATGAAAGATATTATGCTGGATTCCCAGTGAGTACCGTAGATAAATATGTATATAGTCTATTTGGGGTAAATCCAGATATAAATAGAACAACTGCTAAAGATGTTTGTCATTATTATAAAGCAAAAGACAAATATTATTTTCCAAGTTTAGAATATGGAGCAGGGATGTTAAAGTATGGAACAAATATTAAAAATATGTATCAATTAAATAACACGACTTATTGTATAACATTTGATTTATATAAAGTTGATTTAACACGTTTAGAGAGTTGGGAGGATGATTGGACGAAACCTTATAGCAATTGGACTAGTAAACAAAAGCAATATGAAGAACTAGAAGAAACAGGATATGCAGTCGTTAAACAAGTTTCTCAAAATGGCAAGCTAGGATGGAATCTTGTAGAGTATCATAAAGATGGTGGTATTCTGTCAAACAAACAATTAGAAGCACTTCAGAAAAAATATAAATAGTCAGGATTGAAAGTATATAGAATGCATCTCTTGTTAAGTAAGGGGTGCATTTTTTATTGATTATTTTATAATCATTTAAATACTCATAGATGAAACTTTATATGGTATGAGTTACAAATATTATTTAATGAATCTTGAAATGAGAAATATACAAAAATTCTTTTTCTGATTTCATATTAAGTAGAACCCAAAGAATAGCATACTGCTTAGAGGATTAGGGAGATAATATAACTATAAGTATGGGGTAGGGTTAACTAGAAAATGAAAAGACATAGTCGAAATTATAATATAGATAAAAAATATAAATAAAGAAGATGAATAGATTGGACTGAAATCATTGATAGAAAAATTTTCAAAACAGATTTAAAGAAAAAGAAATTTTGAAGGTAGGTTACATTATCTCAAATGGACAAGTGGACAGGTGAAGGATGAGCAGTGAAGAAGAGATATTACTAGGCTGTATCAATTAACAAGGGGAAAGAAAATTAGATTACTAGAGAATGGTGAATAAGCATAAATCAATATAAAGAGTCTTGGGTAAAATATTTAAATAAAGATAAGGACTCTTATATAAGACATATAATTATTTGAATAGTATAATAAGGGAGAGTGGAAATACACAAAAGAAGTATTGGGGGGCTAGAAAATGTTCATCTATTTAATGATGCTAGATACAGAAGAAGAGAAAAGTAAGTTTGAAAAAATTTATTTTGAGTATAGGCAACTTATGTTTCATATAGCAAATGATATCTTAAGTGATGAGTACTTAGCTGAAGATGCAGTGCATAAGTCGTTTATAAAAATAATGAAGCATTTAAATAAAATTAATGATATAGAGTGTCCCAAAACGAAGGGGTTTATCGTTATAATAGTAAAGCATACTGCTATTGATTTATATAGAAAGAGAAAAAGAGAAAAGATAGTTCAAATTGATGAGGAAATGTTAATAGAACATAGGGGAACAACTGTTGAGCAAGAGATTATAGATAAGATAGAAAACCCACTGACAGCTACAATTCTATCATTACCTCACCATTATTCGGAAATTATATTATTGAAATATAGCCATAATTATACAGATAAGCAAATAGCAAAATTATTAGGTCTATCAGAAGATAATGTAAAGAAAAGATTACAGAGAGCTAAGAAAAAATTAAAAGAAGTCTTAAAGGAGGTGGGGTAGTGAAAGTGGTTGATGAATTAGATATTGCAAAAGCAGCTAAAGAAGCAGAAATGATTATTTTAGAGCAACTTGAGAATATAGATAGAGAAGAACATATATTTACAAAAGAGTTTGAAAATAAGATGAGCCAACTTATTAAAAATGAAAGACAACTTAAAGTTACAGGGTTAACTAGGAAAATAGGTGTAGCTATTTTGATAATAGGCATCGTAGGAAGTTTAAGTATGAGTGTAGAAGCAGTTAGAATAAGAGTTATAGAGTTCATTACAGAGGTATTTGAGAAGTTTACAAGTATTTCATACCAAAAACATGAAGGAGAACATAGTGATAAGATAGAAGTATCTTATTTACCACGGTATATTCCAGAAGGATTTGAAGTAATAGAAGAAGAGCAAATTTTTAATGATGTGCATATTAATTATCGGAACGGGTTAGGCGAGGAAATTTTATTTAGACAAATAGAGATAAATACAAATAATTCAATAGTAGATACAGAGGGTACAATATTAGAAAAGATACTTTTAGAAGATAGAGAGTATTATTATTATGAAAATAAAGGGGTAAAAAATATAATATGGATACAAGGAGAGTATCAGATAAGTATATCGTCAGAAATAGATAAAGATGAACTGATAAAAATGTGTTTAAGCGTTAAATAAAAAATAAGATTTTTTAAGAAAAAGTGTCCCTAATCGCCTTTTTCATTCGTTGTATAAGTGTATAACAAATGAAGGAGGTGATTTTTATGTGGAAAAAAAGTATTTTAATGGTACTAGTAGGCGTATTAAGTGTAACTGGAGCATCAAGTATTTATGCTAAGGATGTAGTAAATACGAATGAAAGTAATATTGTAGTTCCTTATATGGATTATATCAATGATGCAACTGTAGGCTTAAAAATAACAAGTGACGGTGAAGCACAGGTAAGAAGTTCAATTGTTGGTTATAGTAGTTCTGTAGATAAGGTTAAAATCGAAGCTACATTACAACAGTGCAAAAATGGACGATGGGTAGACCTAAAAACTTGGTCAAAGTCTTATAGTAGCCATAAAGGAAATTTGGGTGAAACGTACCAAGTAAGTAAGGGATATTCTTATCGAGTAGTTACCAAATTTACTGCATACAGTGGCAGTAAAACAGAAACTCAAACAGTAACAGGTAGTGAAGTGAAGTATTAGTCAATTCAATATATACCATATAGAGGTTATTATGTCAAAAAAGTTAATTTTTACAATTTTAGCACTAAGTACTTTATCTTTGGGTAGTACTATATTTGCGTCATCTAGTATTGTTGAAAAAGAATCAAAGTTTATTGTATCAAAACATGAAAAAGAGACAGTCTATGATTTGCAAGATTTATCTTATGAAATCGTTGACCCACAAGGGAATATTGTTAAGTCAGGGCCTATAATTGACAATAATGGAAATATATCAACTTATGCTTTTGATGTAGCTAAAGCAACTATTACTGCTGGTAATACTACTAATTGGTATCCTACAAATTCACCAAGTGGATTCTATTTACAGAAAGATGATGTTGTTGAAATTAGTTTAAAACTTAGTAAAGCAGTTCGAATTAAAATAGCGCTAACTAATGGGAATTCAAAAGAAACAACTGATAAAAACCCTAGTGTATCATTAATTCAAAGCAAAACGGGTTATAGCAAAATGTCTGTAACTAATTTGTCCTCTGCATCAATAACTGTTAATGGGGGCTCTATTTCATACAATGAATAAGTGTACTTAATTGTATAATGGAAAAGGTAGTGCTTCTATTTTTCGTAATAAGTAGTAATACTGCTATATTTAATAATACATGTTGTATTACATAGAAAATAATTTACTTAAAGTATTTGTTCAGCTAAAATATTTGGGGTATTCTTATGGGCTAGTTATTAAGTTTATAGCAGAGAGAGGCAGTAAGGCTGAAACATAAATGTAACAGATTATGAAACAAGATATTAATAAAAGTATAAGGAGACGATGTAATGAAAAAACA
This sequence comes from Zhenhengia sp., assembly GCF_046966505.1. Lineage (NCBI taxonomy): Bacteria > Bacillati > Bacillota > Clostridia > Lachnospirales > Lachnospiraceae > Zhenhengia > Zhenhengia sp. The sequence continues at coordinate 264,711 of NZ_JBKVCH010000004.1, read as the reverse complement.
AATTAGTATTATAATAATGTGTATAATTTTTAGTGTATTCTCAGTGAGTGTATTTGGAGCAGTAGAACAGCGATCAATAGATGAATTGTCAGAAAAATTATCATTTTTAGAGATGGATGGTAGAAGTCTATATAGCGATACAAAAAATGATATTATAAATCAAATTGAAGAAATGGGAAGTGAAGTATATGATTTTAATGACTTGCCAAATAATGACCCACTAAAAAAGCATATACTCAATACTTTTGCACAAAAAGCTGAACCTAGTTGGTCTACTACTAATAAAACGACAGTTATAAAAACAAGAAATACTTATAATGGTAAAGAGTTTTTAACATATGAATTTATACCTAAAAATGGTCACTCTTGGATTAAAAATTATCCTAATTTAAAGGTAGAGGCATCTAAAATAGGAATTAATGATATATTTGAAATCTATGTAAATAAAGCTGTTGGAGAAGTAATAGGTGCAGTAACAGGACCTTATAGATGGCTACCATATGAGTTATTAGGATTTAAAAAAGATGAAGTAACATCGTATAATTCAGCCCATGTTACATTAACTCAAAGTACCCATATTAAATTTGTATTTAGAAAAAGAGGAACTAATGACTGGGATCTATTAGGTGCTACAAACAAAATGTTAGTCTCATATAATATGACAGCACAAGGAGTAAAGTCTAATGGGCAAACATTTGTAAAAAGCTCAGATACAAAAAATGTAACATATACAGCTAATAGATATAGTGATATGTATAAAACATTGGTCACAACTAATACTATGAATACAAGTTCTCTACCTTCAGTAACTTTGCTAAATACTAAGAATAACTATAAGATTAAAACATTGTCACCCAATTTTACACAAGTACCAGCATCAGCATTGGAGTAAAGATATATGAAAAAAAGGATTTCAATAGTAATATTAGCGATAATAGTAGCATTAGTAGGTGTTTCATGTACAAAAAATTCTAGAGAAAATGATAATATAAATGATCCATTTGAACCTAATTCATATACTGATATTTCTGCGGTTGAAGTAATTAAAGATTTAATGAATTATGAGGGATTCAAAGAAGAGGAAATAAGTATAATAACGGATATAAATGAATTAGGACTAGGTGAAATAAATGATTTGATAAAAGATATAGCACTGATAAGTAAAGATAATGAGTACATAATAGTGGCTAAAGCAAAACAGGAAAATTATACTCCAGAAATTTATAAAAAAGTAAATGAAGTACTAGATTTAAAAGGAGAAATTGGAATTCTGGGAAGTCAGTGGAAGTATGTATATGGTATAAATATGGAAAGTGAAGAACAAGAAGAAAAAATTAAAGAAAAAATATATATATGCATTATAGATGATAAGGAGTGGATAGATATGTATATTGCTAAATAAGATAGTTCTTTATACAGTACATTTTAACATAAGAAATAGTTTTATTAAATTTAATGATTACATAATACTATAAATATAAGGTAAATAAAAAGTACATTTCTCAAAGTTAGAAGTGTACTTTTTTATTGCCTACACTTCAAATTATAAGGGTATCCATAAAGAAGATAGAAGCTAAAAGAAAGTAGTTTTATGAGTTATTGCATGTAGAATTACAATACTTAAACTTTTAACTTAAGATAAAAGTTTTCTATATTCTTTTTTATTAAGTAGCTTTTTGGAATCCTTGTATTTTAGGGGGATTTCTAAGAGGTTTCAAAAAATAAACAAGGCAAAATAGCAAAATTAAATGTTTTTATTAAGGAGGACTTAAAGTTTATGTTTATCAAAGAACTTTACAATGCAGAACGCACAATAAGGAATAACCTTTCACTTTTTGAACAGGGGTCACCTGAGTGGATCTTAGAAAAAAGTAAGATGCAGGTTTTAAGAAGAATCATTCATTACATAAGAACGGACGGTGTAAAAAGTGGAACGGTCTTAATAAGGAACCCATATTTTTAAAAAGGGGAATGTAACCTTAATATTATCATTACTGTACTGAGAGAAGAATACAATACAGCTACTTCGCAACATCGAATATAAGGAAAGAACCAAAAAACACAATTAGAGAAAGAATTAATTGGTAATGGATATAAAAAATTAGTTAAAATAAAAAGTTAGGATAATAGCTGTCAAGTTATTTTATCCTAACTTTTTTATAGTTTTTAGGGGTTAAAAAGAGTTTTATTCTAATTTTCTTTACTAAGAATACGTTTTGTTAGAATAAGTTTTGTCTTAGGTTGTGTAGTTATGAAAAGAGATAACACAATATTTTTGGCACCTATATTTTCTAATGTGATAAAAAGTAGCTCTGATAAAGTAAGAGCAGTAAATTCATCTAAAAAAGAAGGATTTTAGAGCAAATTTTCTTGAAAGGCGTAAAAATAGCTTACTCATAATGTAAATAAACCTGTGAATAGTGTCTTATAAAAAGCATATAAACTAGACTGATAAACTCTCAGAGAAATTAGAGTTGACAACCTTGAAGAAGAGAGTAAGAATAGACAACACCAGATAAATTCTAAGACCATTTTTTAAACTTCTCAAATGTAAAAGAAGGGAAGTGAAAAAATGGATTATCATGACTTGAGGTTCGGAATTGAAATTGAATGTACAGGAGCTACAAGGTTTACGGTTGCTAAAACAATAGCTCAGTTTTTTGGAACAGGCTTAGAGAATGTTAACCGCACACTTGATAATTATGATACGTATGAGATAAAAGACCCTCAACATAGAACTTGGAAAGTCATGCGTGATGCATCTATTCTTACACAGCAAATTCAAGGTAACACACGAGTAAGTGCTGATGCGAGCTACTCTATAGAAATTGTATCACCTATATTGAGGTATGATGACATAGTCAGTTTACAAGAAATGATTAGAGTTATTAGAAAGGTAGGAGCATTTGTAAATAGTAGCTGTGGGATACACATTCATGTTTCAGCAGATGCATTTGATGCAAAACACCTAAGATTTCTTTGTAATATAGTATATAGCAAACAAAATCTAATCTATAAGGCTCTTGGGGTAAAACAGTTAAGAAGTAGATACTGTAAAAAACTCGATGAAAAATTTATTGATAAATTGTATCAAAAGAAACCTACAAGTTTATTTAATATGGCAGAGATATGGTATGCACAAGCTTCAGATGATGACTGGCAAAGAAGATATAATGAATCACGCTATCATATTTTAAATTTACATCCTTTGTTAAGTGGCAGACAACAATCTATAGAGTATAGATGTTTCAATGGCACATTGCATGCAGGGGAAATAAAGTCTTATATTCAATTCTCTTTACTTCTTACAGCAAGTGCACTTAATGCAAAGAGCGCTTCTAGAAAGGTAACCGTTCCAGTTACTGAGAATGATAAGTATGCTTTTAGGGTTTGGCTTTTAAAGCTTGGGATGATAGGGGATGAATTTAAGACAGCAAGATTACATTTATTGAAAAATTTGACAGGAAATATTGCATGGAGAGATAGATTATCTTAATTAAATTAAAATGGAGGAAATGATAATGAAAAAAAGAAGACTGTATGCAGCCTATGGTTCAAATATGAATCTTGAACAGATGGCAAGAAGATGTCCAACTGCAAAAGTGGTTAAGTGTGGTTTTATTGAAGGATATAAATTCATATTTCGAGGTACACCCAATAATGCATATGCTACTATAGAACCTACAGAAGTAGAAGATAGGTATGGGGCAACAAAGGTAGTGGTGTGGGAGGTTCAAGAGTCTGATGAGCAAGCTTTAGATAAATATGAGGGGTATCCAGTTTTTTATAGAAAAGAATACATGCAAGTACATACCTTTGAAGATGAATATATAGATGATGTGATGGTCTATGTCATGAATGAAGATTTGCGTAAAGAAGTAAATCTTCCAAGTCAGCAATACTATGAAATAATACGTAAAGGTTATGCTCAAAATAATCTTGGAGTAAATTTATTAACGTTAGCATATAGTAGAACAGTAGAAATAGTGGAAGCAAGGGAAAGAGATACTAAAAAATAAGAGAATTAGAGGTATGAGTTTCTTAATAGGAGGCTCATGCCTTTTAATTATTTAAGAGTTTATTTTGGAATTACAGAGAAATTTTTAGATGGAAGAATATATTCATTAAACAACGAAAGGAGACATCAAATATGGTTGAAAAATTTGATAAGAAGATATTCCTAGAATATAGACAATGTAAGCTTACAGAAGGTTATTATTGTAACAATGGATTTCTTAATTATTTATGTAAAGCAGTACAGCAATCAGGAAAGTTTATTACCCTACTTCCTTATTCTACTATGAAGTGGATTGGTGATATGAAGTGGGTTCAATCAGTGAATCTCTATGATGAAGTTGCACTTATGGAGTATAAACAATTAGTGAGATTAGGTTTGGATTTACAAACAGACTCATTTCGAACACATACCAAAGAGTTAGTAGCAAGTTATTTGCTCAATACGGGGTTATGCTATATTAGGATACTTCATGAGGGTTCTTGGGGAAATTATTCCGAATCATTTTTTGCTACTAAAAATGAATGCATCCTAGAAGATTTAGAAACTTATTTAGAGGAGTCATTTGATAATAAAAAATGGGCACAGCAACTTCAGGTTACAGAGGTAGAGGTAGAAAGAGGTTTGTTTCAAACAGTTAGACTAGATACTTCCAATAAAGGTTTAAAAATACGCACGATGGAACTCGATATAAAGGATAAAAAGATTATCATTTTACCGATGTTTGTGGTAGATGGGGTAGTTACCTATCTTGTGAATTTACTAAAGTCAAGAGAGGTTTTAATTACTTATCAAATAGGGACTTCTTATGAAATCTTACATACAAGTTTAAGAGAAGATTTATTGCTGAAGTGGGTGCATCAAAAAGAGAAGGTTGTAGCGTTTCAAGAAAATACAAGTGACGGAAAGGATTTAGGTAATGTAGTGTTGCCTAAGCTAGGTATATGGGGGTGTGAAACACAGATTATTTCAATTTTTGATATTCTAGATATCAAAATTCTTAATGAGTAGAGTAAAAATATTACTTTTTTATAGGGCGTTCAAATTTAAGCCACGTTAAAGCTTAAAGAGTAGGGGGTATTTACTATAAGGCTAAGGGGCTAAAGGCTTACCAAAGGCTTTTACGTTTGTAAAAAATCGTATAAATCCACTAGGAGCTTTTATAGTCTGTCTAGTGGGTTTTTATTAGGGAATGAGGTTAAGACAAACATTTGGTTTCGCTTACATTCTAGTAGGGGTCAAAAATAAAGGTTTCAGTAGTGAAAATGAGTAGAAAATGTTAAATAAATTCTAATTACCCTTTTGTTTACCAAAGGGGTAATTGAGTAAATGGAAGGAGTGAGAATTATGGAAATATATGGGTATGCAAGATGCTCGACAGATGAAACTAGGCAAGACATCAATCGGCAAAAGAGAGAGCTTAAAAAACTTGGTGTACATAGTGAGCAAAATATGTATTGGGAGTATGAAAGTGGTACAAAGGATGATAGAGTTGAACTTAATAAACTTTTAAATAAAGTTAAACAAGGCGATACTATTGCAACTACAGAAGTTTCACGTATTACAAGAAGCACAAAGCAATTATGTGAGATTATAGAATTAGTACAACGTAAGAAGATTAAACTAATCATTGGGGCATTTGTAGTTGATTGCACAAAAGGTGAGTTAGACCCTATGACAGAAGGGATGCTTAAAATGATGGGAGTTTTTGCAGAGATGGAAAGGAATATGATTTCACAACGTGTTAAAAGTGGTATGGCTCATGCTAAGGCAAAAGGTAAGTCAATAGGTAGACCAAGGCTTACAGTTGAAAAATTACCTACGAGCTTTATTAGGCATTATCCAAAGTATTTAGCAAAAGAAATTAATCAAGTAGAATTAGCTAGACTTTGTAATTGTAGTAGACAGTCTATTAGTAAATACATAAAAATCTATAATACATTATAAGGCAATAATAACTACATGATACAAAGAAAAACAAATTTGAATACATATGATTATATTGATATAGGGGAGTATAGTGACTAGATATGTTTTTTACTTGTTTTTCTAGGGGTATTAATAGAAAAAGCAGTCTTAAAGCACAGAGAATTAGAAGGAGTTTAATAAAAATTTATTTAAATAATTGTGTTTATTTTTATTTATTAATATAATAAGTTTAAAGAATTGTTATAGGAGGCTAAAATGTTTGCAGGATTTCAAATAAAGGAAAAGATAGAATTTAATCAAGAATACTATGATATTGGATTGGGTATATATAAAAAGGATGAAGAATTGGCTAAACAAGAATTAGAAAAATACCTATTTAATGATATTATTGATGGAAGTAAATTGAAGAATACATGGTTTCCGAAGGTAAATGCGAATATTTTTATTTCACATTCTCATGCAGATGAAAAAGAAGCAATTGTTTTAGCAGGATGGTTAAAAAAAGAGTTAGGGTTAACTGCCTTTATTGATTCCTGTGTTTGGGGAAATATAAAAGATTTACAAAAAAAGATTGATAAAAATTATTGTTATGATGAAAAAACTAAGATGTACGACTATTATAGTAGAAATATTACAACTAGCCATGTACATATAATGTTAGTAACTGCTCTATATGAAATGATTGATAATACTGAAACTGTATTGCTATTAAATACAGGGAATTCAGTAACATCACTAGAAAATTTAATGAAAGATAGTAATAAGACATTTTCGCCATGGATTTATTCAGAATTAATAGCTACTGATTTAATTAGAAAACAGGAATTAAGTAAATATAGGCGAGAAACAATAGAATTTGCTACTGAAAGTGCAAATAAAGAGGTAAAAATAAGTTATAATGTTAATTTGGAGGAACTGATAGAGCTAGATAGTGATATATTAGAGTCTTGGGAAGAAGATTGGAGAAAAAATGGCAAAAAATATAGTTGTGAGCAGAAATATTTAGAAGGTCATCATCCTTTAGATTATCTATATAAAAAAGTTCCAATGAAATTAGTAAAAAAAGTACCTATTAAAAGCGAAAAAAGGCAGTGATTGAGATGAGTCAAAATAGTACTAGAATTATAGAAATAGAGGAAATTCATAAAGAAATAGATTTGATACAAGGTTGCATAAATCGAATGGCTAGCAATTCCTTTTTGTTAAAAGGATGGCTAATAAGTTTATATGCTGTAGTTCTAGCATTGCTACCTGAGAAGATTAATTTATTTATAGTAATGGGGATTTTATTAGTAGTTACAATTTCTTTTTGGTATCTAGATGCATTTTTTTTATGTACTGAAAAGATGTATAGAAAGATGTATACATGGGTTTTACAAGAAAGACCAAAAGGAAATGATAAATTATTATATGATTTAAATCCACATAGATTTAAAAATGAAGTAGAAAGTATTGCAAAGGTTATGTTTTCTAAGACTTTAGGATGTTTTTATGGGGTTCCAATGCTTTTTATTATTTTATTAAGTATATATAGTATAGCACCAATAATATGCAAAATAGTGTGTAGACATTAATTTTAAGTGATGACACTAGCTTAGAGGGTGCCCCTTTAGATATATAATATAAGGAGGATTAGATGGGAAGAAAAATATTTATTTCATATAAGTATGGAGATACAGATGTAAATCATATTGTAGGAGAATGGTATGAAACTAATAGAGTTAGAGATTATGTTGATAAATTAGAAGAGTATTTGAAAGATAAAAGTGAACATATTTATAAGGGGGAGTCAGAGGGAGAGGATTTATCACATTTAAGTGATGAGGCTATTTGGAATCAACTTAAGGATAGAATACGAGATAGTAGTTTAACTATAGTCTTAATATCAAAGAATATGAAGGACATTTTTGTTGCAGATAGAGAACAATGGATTCCGTGGGAGATTTCTTATTCATTAAAAGAAGTTTCAAGAAAAAATAGTAGTGGTCAGTCTATAACAAGTAAAACAAATGCAATGTTAGCTATTGTCATTCCTGATAGAAGTAATGATTATTCTTACTATACATATAATAAAAGTTGTTGTGATAGCGGGTGTAGAGTGTTAGATACCTATAAGTTATTTGATATTATAAAAGCTAATATGTTTAATATAAAGACACCAAATACGAGTGATTGTAATGATGGATCAAAGGTGTATTATGGTGAAAGTTCTTATATTATATCAGTAAAATGGGATGATTTTATTAGTACTCCAGAATATTATATTGATAAAGCTTATGAAATCCAAGATAATATAGACTTATATAAAATTTGTAAAGAAGTATAAGACTGAAGAGTCTAAAATGTACATATCTTATAAAGGATAACAAGTTAGAGCAATAATTATTAATTTTAAAAGCTATATAGTTTTAGTATAAGATATCATCACATAGATAAGTATTAGTTTATAATATCAACATGTTAACAACAAATATAGAAAATGGCGATAAAATAGCATTTACTAGGCTAAGAGATTCTAGTAAGTGCTATTTCTATTTGTTTAAATTTACCTATAAGTAAAAAAAAGCATTCTAAATTTAGGCTACTTTTAGAAGCCATTAGCAGGAGCAAAAACCACAGCATCTAGACTACCGATGTAGTACAATTACTTGTTGTAATGTATTGGGATGTTTTAAAGTATATAAACGTATGTAAAAAATACTAAAACACATAAATCGTTAAAAATAGCAGTTTAAGATTTTTGATTCGTATAAGTATACGAGGTTTGAAAACTTAAACTGCTTTTTTTCATGTTTTTAACTGTATGTAAAAGTGCGTTAACTGTAGTGAAAAATAAAATTAGGTAATGAAACAAGAGATTGCTTATAAGGGGTATCAGAAATTTATTCTGAAATTCTTAGATAAGCAGGTGGGGTATGCTAAAAAAATTACTGTTGTCCGATGAAGAGATACAAGAGGAAAAGATGAAAGAATTTATAAAAGAATTAGGTAAAGGCATTCAGGTTCTATTAGATACATACGGCAAACAGGAGTTACTAAAAGAGTTAGAAAAGTAATGCATCAATACGACACTTCTAAAAAGAAGTACGGTATAATACCAACACTAAAAATAGAAAAGAAAGGTAAGATAAAATGGAAAAAGAGAAACAAGAGATTAAAAAGGTGGTTGTGTATACAAGGGTCTCTACGGAAGAACAAGCAAGAGAAGGGTATAGCTTGGAAAATCAAACTTATGAGGCTGTAAATGAGTGTAAAATTAGGGGGTTAGAGGTAATTGATATATGTTCAGATGAAGGAATATCAGGAAAAGATATTGAAGGAAGGCCAGGTCTAAAAAAAGCATTAAGGTATATAAGAAATAAGGAGGCACAAGGTATTGTTGTTTGGAAATTGAGCAGGCTCAGTAGAAATACAGCAGATACAGTAAATATTGTTGATTTGCTAAAAAAGAATGAAGGGGTTTTAATTAGCATTAAAGAATCAATAGATACAAGTGTTGTTACTGGGGAACTTATGGCTTTTTTGTTAGGCATAATAGCGCAAAATGAAAGAGAAACTATTGTAAGTAATGTTAAGGGGGGAATGGAACAAAAAGCTAGATTAGGACAATGGAATGGAGGGGTAGTACCTTTAGGATATAGTTTAAAGGATAAAAAACTTATTGTTAATGAACAGCAGAGAGAAATAGTAGAATTTATCTTTCGAGAATACCTTAAAGGCAATGGCTATAAAACAATTGCTAAGCAATTAAATGAAAATGGGTATAAAACTGCAAAAGGAAAGGAGTTTAGTGGAAATAGCGTTAAGGGCATCTTAATGAATGTGACCTATAAAGGTAAGATAAGATGGGGTAAATTAAAAAATTGGTCTTACCTAGACGATGATAGACGTAGAAAAAGACAGTATAATGAAAATGTTATAGAGGTTGATGGAGTACATGAGGCAATTATAGACCCGCAAACATTTGATAAAGTGCAGGAAATGATTGAAAATAATCCAAGACATAATGTAAAACAATTTACTGGAGATCACATGTTAAGTGGGGTATTAAGATGTCCTAAGTGTGGTTATGGCATGTCTGCTCAGCGAATGACAAGCAAAGGCAAAGAGTATTGGTACTACGGATGCAATCAGTATCATAATAAAAAGGCAGGGTGTCGAGCTCATTTAATACGCAAAGATAAAATAGAGGAAGAATTCTGCGATATTTTTGAAAGAATAGTAAATGAAGAAAACTTTAGAAATAAAATATTAAGAGGGCTGAATGATACACAGGAGCAAGTAGAATCACTTTTAAAAGTGAGTAAACGCAAAAAAGATGAGGCAGATAATTTAAAATCCAAACAAAATAAGCTCATAGATGAATTAATTGAAGGTGATGAAGGATATAAAAAAATTATTAGAGGTAGGATTCAAGAAGTATCAGACCAAATTAATAATGTAGAAAATCAGATAAGAGAAATAGAAGAAAATATAATAAAATTCCAAGCTCAAACTATTAATACAGAGGAAGTTTCTAAGATATTACAATCAATAGGTAAAGCATTTAAATTGATGCCAGAAGTAAATCAAAAAGAGATTGTCAGAAAACTAATATATCAAATTCAAGTGGAGGAAAAGCATATCAAGTCAATCCACTTTAATTTTGAACTTGGTTTTCCCAAATGGTGTGATAAGCAGAACCTTACCACAAATAAATGTGCCCCTTTTTTAGGTTTAATGAGTGTAAGGAATAAAAGTGGTTAGTAGTAGTGAGATGTAAAAAAGGTTGGAGCATAGACCATATCATACAGCGAAAATATTTTTAAATGCAAGTTCATATTCAGAGGAAGTGTCCAATAAGGATGCTTCTTCTTTTTATTTGCGACAAAATTTATGGGGGAGAAAGATAAGATTGAAAGTTGTGATATAATTAGGGAAAAGTTTAAAACAGATATTTGTTGAGTGGAAATTATTTATATATTCTTTATGTTCTTTTAATCATAAAATAGTGCTATTTCACCTTTGCAACCGAAGTGCAACTGAAAATAGCGTTATAGTTGGTGGTGTCAACCAAAAAATATTAGTATAGTAAATCCAAGAAAGGAGTTGATAGTATGAAACTTGATTTTTTAGGAGTAGTCATTTTTGGTGGAATACTTCTTATTGGACTGACAGTGATAATATGTTTTATCGGTGTAGGTATACTTATCATGAAAGCACTAATTAAATATATCAAATCAGGAGATGTTAGAAAAGAAAAGTCAAGCATCAGAAAATCTCTTGGTGAAGTTTTAAAACAGCATCGATCAGACTGTAATATGACTCAAGAGTTTGTTGCAGAGGCAATAGGTGTAAGCAGGCAAGCAGTATCCAAATGGGAGAATGGAACATCTGACCCAAGCACCTCTAATTTAATTGCACTTGCCAAATTATTCGAAATTTCTGCTGAAGAACTATTACACGAAGTGCAATAAATATGATAGGCGTGACGTAGGGAAATTTATATCAAATATAAGAGGAAATATCATTTATGAAAAAAAGAACAAAACATTCTAAGATATGGTGTATAGTGTTTGGACTATTAGGAGTAATAGTTTTGATAGTACTTATATTTATGCACTTCGGTGGTTTTAGTACAGGAGAAAATGCAAATCCAGAAGAGTTTGTGAAATATGCACAGTCGGTGGAAGATATAACCGTACCAGAAAATGCAAAAATAATAGCTTTGGGAGAGGCTACACATGGTAATGTAGAATTCCAACAGCTTAAGCTTGATGTATTCAAGCAGATGGTGGAAAATTATGGCGTAAGAGCATTTGTGCTTGAGGGCGACTATGGTGGCTGTGAGCAAGTAAATCGATACATACATGGTGGCGAAGGAACTGCTCAAGAGGCAGCGGCAGCTATTGGTTTTGACATATACCGCACAGATGAGATGGCTGAGCTTATTTCGTATATGCGACAGTATAATGACAATGTCTCGGATGATTTAGATTTGCGTTTCTATGGTTTTGATATGCAAAGATATGCATATAATTTTCAATTCTTAAATGAAGCCTGCAAGGAACAGGGAATAGATACTAAGATTTTACAACAACTTATGGATGGTGAAGACTGGAATAGTGAATTTGATTACCCGACTCGAATAGAAATCATAACACAAATTAAAAATGAACTTAAGAGTAAGAAAGATTCTGCTCAAGCAATACATTTTGCAGATATGCTATTGCAATATTGTGAACTTCAAGTCATAACAGACACAGAGGGCAGTACATTAAGAGATAGATTCATGGCTGAGAATGTCCAATGGATCTTACAGCAAGAGCAACAGAGGGGTTGCGAACGTATCTTTGTTACGGGGCATAACAGTCATGTAGCTAAATGGGGTAGCTTTGATTCTATGGGCAAGTTGCTTTCAAGTGAAATAGACAATGATTACTATGTAATAGGCACAGATTTTTATAGAACTCGTTGTAATATGCCAACCAACTCCTCTACAAAGCGTACAAATCAAGTATTTTACTCCCATAATCCATTGGCTAAAACAGCAAAAATGGCTGGGTTAGATATTTGTTGGTTAGATTTTGCAGATATACCTGAGAATTCAGAGCTATATGAACTGATTTCGCAATACACCTATATGGGTACTCTTGGAGAAGGTTATTCTTGGTTTATGCGTCTTCTTCCTCCAAGTTACCGAATGTTTCAACCACCTGCTGTACTTTACGATAGTATGATATTTGTAGCAGATGCAACCCCCACTAAAATAATCACAGAAAAATAAAGAGGTATGAGCCTAATGCAAAGTTAGTAGTGGAGGATTAAATCAATAAAATCGTTAATCTTTTGATTGAAATAGGACTTAGAGTAGTGTTATATGGTAGTGATATGTTTGCAACAGTGCTTTACATATAAAAGGTCACATATGCAATTAGCACGGCGAACCGTAACCTAAATAAGTGATAGAAGAGAGGGATTAATATGAATGATGGTATAGAAGTAGAAGAACTTATACTCACATTAGAAGAAAGACTACTTAATCCTGAAGTACGATGTTCAAAGCAGCAACTAGAAGAACTACTAGATGGAGAATTTGTAGAATTCTGTAGTTCAGGCAATATATATATTTATGATAAAGATAAAGTAATAGATACTCAAATAAATTTAGAAGTGGATAATTGGAGGATATTAGATTTTAAAATAAAATGGATTAGTAAAGAATGTATTTTAGCAACTTATATGCTTGTTAAATATAGTATGGAAACCAAGAAATATTCTTTACGAAGCTCTATATGGAGAAACCAAGACCTACAATGGAAGATGATTTTTCATCAAGGAACAAAAATAAATGAATAAATATTTGATATAGTGGGGGTAAAATTCTACTAAGGATGTATACTATAACTATATAAAAAATACTTAGGATCTGTTAACTACTAAGCATTTCTAAAATGAGACGTTTGTTTTATTTTAGAGTTATTGGAATGAATAACTATTTAGAAAAGACGCTACTTCTTGGAGGATGGAGTGTCTTTTTTTATTTTTTTCAAAATGAAGTTTACAAACTTTTAAACGTGAGTTTGGATGTAGAAGAATAAAGAACGCTGTTTAATGACTAGGCAAAGAATTACGTTAGGGCTAACGAGTGAGGTATTTGAGGTAGGTTATTTCAAGCTTATGCTATAATAAAAGCATTAAATGATTATACTTCAACTAGAATGAAAAGAGTAGGGAAAACAGATGACAAGAAGGATACAATATAAGATAGAAGAGCAACATAATGGTAAATGTATTAGTATGTTTTTAAAGGAGAAGGAATATTCAAGAGCAGTTATTATAGAATTAAAGAAAACAAAAACAGGGATTCAGAAAAATGGTACTTGGGCAGGTGTAAATGAAATCTTAAACACAGGAGATATCTTAGAGATATGTTTAACAGAGCAGGGATCTTCTGAAAATATTGTTCCAAAGGAATTGCAGTTAGATATTTTATATGAAGATGAAGATATCTTGGTATTAAATAAACCCTATGATATGCCTATTCATCCATCTGTTAATAATTATAATAATACCTTGGCCAATGGTGTTGTACACTATTATCAGCAACAGAATAAACCTTATATATTTCGATGTATTAATCGATTAGACCGAGATACCACAGGGGTAACGATTCTTGCAAAGAACTTGATAAGTGCAAGTATCTTATCAAAGAGAATGAAAGAGAGGGGATTAAGCAGGACCTACGTAGCTTTTGTAGAAGGGATTACAAAAGAAGAAGGAACGATTGATCTACCTATTGGGCGAGAGGAAGGAACGATTATTAAACGGAAAATAGATGAAAAAGAAGGCAAGCATGCAATAACGCATTATTGTAAGCTTGAAGAGCTTCAAGTAGAAGGAAAGGCAGTATCAGTTGTCGCATTACAATTAGAGACGGGGCGCACCCATCAGATACGTGTTCATATGGCTTCTATTGGGCACCCTCTTCTTGGAGATTTTTTATACAATGAAAGTAATCATATGTTAACAAGACAGGCATTACATGCCGCATCATGTTCTTTTTACCATCCAATTACTGGAGAGTATAAGAGGATAACAGCACCTCTTCCTAAGGATATGGCAATACTGATGCAAAGATCAAGTAATGAATCATGTGATTTAGTCGCTAAGTTGTAATAGGATAATTGAAGGTTTTTGTTTTGAAATAGAACATTTTGTTTATAAATTAATATTATAGTATAGAAAGGAGTTGGTAAAAATTGAGATTAGAAGCAAATAATAGTACAAATGTACAGAGTCTATATAATCAATGTAAACAAATGATGTCTTATCATGTTATATTAAAAATGAAAGATGGAAGTGAAGTTGACGGTATTATTGAAAGTGTAGAGCCAGATAAGGTTAATGTTCTTGTTGGTGAGGACGTAATGGTTGGAGGAAGTGGGAATGAATATAGTGCCCAGAGGCAATATGGGAATCCTACAAGATATAGAAGATTTAACCGCAGAAATTATTTACTTGCTAATTTGTTAGCATTAACATTATTACCATATCCATATTATGCTCCACCATATCCATACTATGCCCCTTCATATCCTTATTCGCCTTACTAAAATCTGAAAAGTACAATTGAGTCCTGGGGCATAAATTGAGAGATGCTCTAGGATTTTTTGTATGAAAAGAACTATCATACTGGAAAATGAAGAGAAAAATAACTAAGTGATAAAAATTATCCTTTTCGTATTAAGCAAGATATATTATAATAATCAAGTTAGACTATAAAGTACTATAAGAAAGACCTACTTTAATATAGGAAACATAAATGAAAGGATAAATAATCAATATGAGTAAATTAATGAAATTACTAAGTTTAGCAGGTTCTGTGCTCGTAGCAGCTATATTATTGGTAGGATGTAGTGGCCAGAGTTCAGAATCTATTACCTTCTTTAATTACGGGGAAAATATAGATAAAGAAACCTTAAAACAATTTGAAGAAGAATATGGCATAAAGGTAAAAATGAGTACTTTTGATGATATGGATACAATGTATCTAAAAATTGCGGAGAGTAATGCTCAATATGATGTCATTTTAGTTTCAGATGCCTTAATGCCAAAAATGATTGATGGAGGGCTTCTTCAGGAGCTTAACAAGGAGAATATACCTAATATAGCTCAGATGGATGAAGAGTATTTAAACTTAGAGATAGACCCAGGTAATAAATATTCAGTGCCCTATATGTTTGGGACAATAGGTATTATTTATGATAAGAATGTGGTAACAGAAGAAGTAGACAGTTGGGATATTCTATGGGATGAGAAGTACAAAAATAAGGTTTTCATGTTTGATACCTATAGAGATACCATTGGAGCAGCTTTAAAGAAGCTAGGTTATTCACTGAACTCAGAGAATCCTGGAGAGCTTGAAGAAGCTAAGCAACTATTATTAGAACAAAGAAAATTAGTAGATCCTATCTATGGCGTTGATAATGGAACATCCATGATAGCTACAGGAGAGACTGCACTCAATATGATTTGGTCTGGAGAAGGACTCAATCTTCAAGATGAGTATCCAAACCTAGTGTATACGATACCAAAAGAAGGAGTAAACTTCTGGATTGATAGCTTATGTATCCCTGCTAATGCCAAAAATGTTGAGGGAGCTGAGAAGTTTATTAATTTCGTTAGTGATAAAGAAAGTGCATTAAGAATAGCTGATGAAATTGGATACACTACACCTAATAAAGAAGCAAGACTTGAGCAACCAGAACATGTGAGAAATAATCCTAATGCTTATATGACAAAGGAAATGATGGACTTAAGTGAATTATATGTACCGTTCTCACTTGATGTGAAGAAAATGTATGATGGTATATGGACAGAAATTAAGGTAAGTGAATAATACTATAAAAGGGAAATATCCTAGAGCCTAATCATCAATGATTAGGTTCTAGGATATTTTTGGTCTTATTATAAAACAAAGTTTGAAAAATAAATAACCCATGGTATAATAAAATGGCAATTATAGGATAACTATTATTTATTAGTAAAAATAATAGTTATGTAAGTGAAAAGTAGATTTGAATAAAAAGAAGGTAAAAGTCAGAGATGGAAAAGTTATTATTAGAATCAGAAAGATGTTATTTATGTAAAAAGCCTAAATGTAAGAGTCATTGCCCAATTTCAACTTCAGTTCCAGAAGTTATTCAATTATTTAAAGAGCAAAAGCTTATAGAAGCAGGGAAAATATTATTTGAGAATAATCCACTGTCTGTTGTCTGTGCCATTGTATGTCCACATGAGAGTCAATGTGTAGGAAACTGTATAAGAGGGATTAAAGATGATCCTGTAGAATTTTGCAGTATAGAAGAGTATGTTTCAAATTATTACTTAGACCATGTTCAATTTGAAGTTCCGAAGAAAGAAAAGGAAAGAGTTGCAATTATAGGTGGAGGGCCAGCAGGTATTACAATAGCCTTTATATTAGCACTTAAAGGTTATAAAGTGACAATATTTGAGGCACATGAAAAAATAGGTGGCGTACTTAGATACGGCATTCCTGAATATAGATTATCAAATAGTTTGATAGATAAATATGAGAAAAAGCTTAAAGAATTAGGTGTTAAGATACGTCCCAATATTGTAATAGGACCTGTTGTAACCTTAGAGAAACTTTTTAATGATGGCTATGAAGCTATTTTCATAGGGACAGGTGTATGGAATCCTAGAACGCTAGATATTAAAGGAGAGACACTAGGACATGTTCATTATGCAATTGACTATTTAAAAGCACCTCATGTCTATGATCTTGGGCGTAAAGTTTGTGTAATAGGTGCAGGAGATGTTGCTATGGATGCAGCAAGAACAGCAAAGAGAAATGGTGCAGATGAAGTTCATATCATTTATAGAAGTGTACCTGAAACAATGACTTGTACAAAGGCTGAAAGAGATGGAGCCATTAAAGATGGTGTACAATTTGAGTATCTTAAGCAGCCGGTTGAATTAATAGATGAAGGCATTATTTATGTAGATACAAAGAGTGAAATTGATGAAAATGGAGTGGAAACATTAACTTATCTTGAAGGAACAGAAAAGTTATATGAATGTGATTCAATCATAGTAGCTGTAAGTCAGTCTCCTAAAAATAATATTGTTATGAATACTAGAGGGCTAGAGACAAATACAATAGGCTTATTAAAAGCAGATGAAACAGGGCATACAACAAGAGAAGGTGTATTTGCATCAGGTGATGTTGTTCTTGGGGCAAGAACTGTTGTAGAAGCAGTAGCACATTCAAAGGTGGTTGCTGAAAGTATTGAAACATACATAAAAAATAAAGGTAAATAAGCTTAAATAGAAGATAGTACTAGCAAAAAAATGTCATATTATACGAGTTTATGTAAAAATTGTACTTTACAAGATTAATTTTATAGTATATAGTATGAAAAGAAATAACAATTAAATAAAAAGTAGATAGAGGTTGCGATATCTAAGAGTATGTTTGTGGAGTTAAGCACGTTGAAGCAAACAAAAAGGAGAAGTCGCCGAAGCGTATAGTTAATGCTTTAATACTATAACGTTGGGGTTATGTAGAAGATACATAACACTGTCACAAATTTAATTTGTGGGGAGCTATCACGAAAGTCTATTTGTTAAATGAGAGTAATAACCAGTGTTTGGGTATTTACTAATCGGAGATAAAAAAGTCTTGAGTGATTTGCTCAAGACTTTTTTATTTGAATTAAATACATTACAAGAAATTGAAGGGAGATAAATATGGAGGCAATTGATATTGGGTGGTTATCAATTTTACCACCAATTATAGCGATCGCGTTAGCGTTAATGACAAAAGAGGTTATTTCTTCATTAATCGTAGGAATTTTATCAGGAACACTTATTTATGCTTTTAATACTGGTGGTGGTATAGTTAAGGCTGTAGATGTAACTTTTACATTAATGGCTGAGAAATTAGGGGCTAATGCATCAATCATTTTATTCTTAGGATTCTTAGGTGCACTTGTTGCTGTTATTACAATGGCAGGTGGTTCCAAAGCTTATGGAGATTGGGCAGGAAATAAAATTAAATCAAAAAGAGGCGCACAATTTGGTACAGCATTATTAGGTGGCCTGATCTTTATAGATGACTATTTTAACTGTTTAACAATTGGTACAGTTATGAGACCGGTAGCAGATAAACATCAAATTTCAAGAGCTAAACTTGCTTATATTATTGATGCTACAGCAGCACCAATTTGTATTATAGCACCGATTTCATCATGGGCAGCTTCAGTTGTTTCACAAATGAGTGGATTAGATGTAAACGGGGTACCTCTTAATGGGATGGAAACTTTCATGGCAACTATCCCATATAACCTTTATGCTATTTTAACTTTAATTATGGTTATTGTACTTTGTGTAACAAATATTGAGTTTGGCCCAATGGCCAAATTTGAAAAAGCAGCTAGAGAAGGTAAGGAGCATAAAGGGATGGCAGCTTCAGAAGGCGAAGAGGATGAGCTTTCTAGAGTGAAAATTTCTTCTAAAGGGAAAGTATATGATTTAATTATTCCTATTCTTGCTCTTATTATCTTTGCAGTATTTTCTATGCTTTATGTAGGTGGATACTTTGAAGGGGGGATGACCATAGCAGAAGGCTTTGGAAATACAGATGCAGGTAGTGCTCTTGCACTTGCAGGATTTGGTGCACTTATCGTAGCATTCCTTCTTTTTGTACCACGTAAAGTTATTACATTTAAAGAATTTATGGATGGTATAGGCATTGGTGTAAAATCAATGGTAGGTGCCTTCATTATTCTAACACTAGCATGGACAATCAGTGGTGTATGTAGGGAACTTTTAAATACAGGAGAATTTGTAGGTGGTTTAGTAGCAGCATCTAATATGCCACCAGCAATTATACCAGCTATTGTATTCCTTGTAGCAGGTGGACTTGCTTTCGCGATGGGAACATCTTGGGGAACATTTGGAATCCTTATTCCAATTGTAACAATGATTTGTGCAGCAGTAGCACCAGAGCTTCTCACGGCAACACTTGCAGCAACACTCGCTGGAGCAGTATTTGGAGATCACTGTTCACCGATTTCAGATACAACTATTCTTTCATCCACTGGAGCAGGATGTAATCACATTGATCACGTATCCTCACAGATTCCATATACTTTAGTAGTAGCAGGATGTTGTTTCATAGGTTATCTTATTGCTGGTGTTACAGCCAATGTATGGATTACACTTGGTAGCTCAATTGTATTATTACTAGGTACACTTGTTGTATTAAATAAAATAAGTAAAAAACACCAAGGGTAAAATAAATAGAGTAGAATTTAATACTTATATAAGGATATAAATGAAAAAGAGAGCTTAGGCTCTCTTTTTTATTGCTACAAAAAATATGTATTGATAAGACTATGATAGTAGATTAGAAGAGGAGAGCGTATCAACCACTACACCTAGCTATCTAAAGGAAAAGTTCATTTGACTTAGGAGTAGCACATACTTTTTGCATCTTCTTTGATGCAATCAATAAGGCTAATTTATTAAGATTACGAGCGTGCTGTGGGCAAAGAGAAGTACAGCGCATACAGGAAATACATTTAGATTTATTGATGGATGAGGGATTAGCTTTAGAAATAGCTTGAGTAGGACAGTTTGTAGCACATAATCCACATTTGCTACATTTTTTATTTGCTTTCGGTTTTAAAGGAAGTCCTTTATAGACTCTATATGAAGTATTACCAGGGACTTGAATTTCTTTTAAATTACAGTTTTGCTCAAGCTTTTTTCTAATTCTATCTGTAAATCTAATGAGTTCGCTCTCATCATCAGCATTTGGTCGTCCTTCACCAAATTGATGCATAATAGAGTGTTCTGTAACAGCAGCAATTGCAGCAATACAGTGGAAGCTTCTGGCTTTTAAAGTATTTGTAAGTTCAATTAAGGTATCTTCATAGGCACGATTACCGTAAGTTACTACTATAATGGTCTGTGCATTTCCACCTGTCATCTGATTAATGCGAGATAAAGATACAGCTGGAACACGTCCACCAAAGCAAGGAACAGATACAATACAAAGATCATCAGTAGAGAAGGTAAACTGGGAAAAATCTATATCTGGGTTAGATAAATCGATTTCTATCTTAGGACAATTCCATGTTTTACTCATAATATCTGCAACTTTTTTTGTGCCGCCTGTAGGGCTGAAATAAATTTGATAAAGATTCATGCTTAAGTTGCCTCCTTTTTTGTTATAGGGCATAGTTGAGCTATTTGCTCTGCTTCTTTCCAAAATTCAGTGACTAGTTTTAAGCTACTACTTTTGGGGTCAAGAAAGTAAAAGTTCATTGTGCCACATTGATGGACATTAATAATGCCAGCATTCATTAAAATTTTTAGATGATGTGAAACTGTTGTACGAGAGATATTTGTACTCTTTTGTATTTCACCAACACGAATGCCACCTTCGCCACAGTGCTCAATTAAAGTTTTAATAATAAGCTGTCTAGTTTCATCTCCTATAGCTGAAAGTGCAGGTTGGCATTTGATAAATTTTTCTTGGAATAATATACGTTGTTTTTCAAAGTCTGTTTTATGCATATGGAGCTCCTATAATGGTCGATAGATATTGACTATTATAATTTGAAGTTTTTTATTATTCAACATTGGTAAAGAAAATCGGGTTCAATATTAAATGAATATTGATACTTCAATTAAAGATATTTGATTAAAGATGAAAGTATGTTATAAGTAATAAAGAGAATATAAAAGAAAGGTGATAGAATGAATATATTAAAGGAATTCAAAGCATTTGCAATGAAAGGAAATGTAGTCGATATGGCAATAGGGGTTGTCATTGGGGGTGCATTTGGAAAAATTGTAACATCATTAGTTAATGACATGATTATGCCAGTATTTAGTTTATTAACCGGAAGAGTAAGTTTTACTAACTGGAAATGGGTTGTGGATCCACCAAGAGAGGGATTAGAACCTATTATAATAAACTATGGTTCATTTTTACAGAATGTATTTGACTTTTTAATTATAGCTTTTTCAATCTTTATTACAATTAAGTTCATCACAAGAATGGCTAATAAAATGAAACAACAAAAGGAAGATGAAATAAAAGAAGAGATTAAGGAAGAACCTAAAGTATCTGCTGAAGAATTATTATTAAGAGAAATTAGGGATTTACTTAAAGAACAGCGAGAAAATAAGGAAGAAGCTTTAATAAATGAGGTAAGCTTAGCCATAGAAAATCAAAAGGAATAAAGTTATACTAAATAAGAAAGTAGAGGCAAAGGAATAATAAAATGTGTGAGAGTTGTATGCATTTAGAATATGATGAAGGAAGTCAACAATATGTGTGCAGTATTGACTTTATCATGGATGAGGATGATTTAGCAAAAATGAACTATCATCAAAGCAACCGTTGTCCCTATTATAAAATAGGTGATGAGTATACTTTAGTTCGTAAACAAAATTAATAACAGTAATAAAGAGCCTAATGGGCTCTCTATTTTTATGCATTACTTTATAGTAGCGACTTCTTCCATTTGAATTCTAATTTCGTAATAGGTTTATCATGGTTTTTATCAAATATAGTATGAATGGTAATAAGGTCACTTGCATCGTGATTTATAACATCACTGAAAAGATGTAAGGAACTTCCGTCCATGGCCTCCTGTTTAAATAGAACTTTCAGAGTTGAAATTTCATAGTTATTTAAAAGATTTCTAGGTAAAGTATCTACTGCCATTTCAATATATTTGACATTATTTACGTGTTTATTTGCATCAATATCACTGTGTCTTATGGTATAATTCTTCGAATACGTAGGATTTTCAAGCTTTATAAAATCATCTAGCGGAAAGGCTTCTTCTAATTCTTTTTCTATGCCATAGATTTTAACTTGTTCAGGTGACATTTTTACAGGGCGTCTTTTATCAAAATCAATAAGTATGGCGGTAGAAAGGCCAGAAACAATAACATGACCTTTTGAATTTCTTATTGTAAAGCTTCTATAGCCATAGAGTTTCTTAATGCCTACAATATCGGTTTCAACGGTAATTGTATCACGAAACTTTGGGTATTCTAAAATATTTAAATCATATTTAAGTAAGACCCAAACACAATTATTGACAAAACCATTATGCGTTTCACCTAAAGCATCACTTTGTGAGACAACCACATCCCATAAATAATTCATAAGAGATGAATATTTACATTTATAATTTGAATCTACATCATAAATATTAATGGTATATTGCTTGCTAAACTTATTACTCATGTACAAATCCTTCTTTCGTATGGAATTTATTTATTTTAATTACCGTAATTTTATTAATCAATAAAATGCACTCCAGTTAAATACTGAGGTGCATTTTTGTTTAGTCATTCATGTACTTATTCAAAAATTGAGTAATAGTTGACCAGTACAAGTCTGGATTAACTTCTCTTGACTTAGCATGGCCAGCCCCCTTGATAACTAACTTTTCTTTTGGAGCAGTTGAAGCTTCATAGAGTTCTTCAAGCATAGAGTATGGAACAAAATCATCTTCATCACCGTGGATAAATAGAGTTGGTGTTTTAGACTTTTTAACTTGCTCGATAACAGAGGCTTCACCTAACCAATAACCAGCACGGAGCCTAGTAACTAGGCTGGCACTATGCATCATTGGGAAAGCTGGAAGTCCAAATAATTCATTAAGTTGATAAGAGAATTGGTCCCAAACAGAAGTATAACCACAGTCTTCGA
Source organism: Zhenhengia sp. (assembly GCF_046966505.1). Lineage (NCBI taxonomy): Bacteria > Bacillati > Bacillota > Clostridia > Lachnospirales > Lachnospiraceae > Zhenhengia > Zhenhengia sp. Next base: position 241,519 of record NZ_JBKVCH010000004.1, on the reverse strand, counting down.
TAATGGCTTTAACATTACTTGGAAGTTCTTCACCTGAAACATTCATAACTGTTGCAGCACCCATAGAAACACCAAATAGAGTAATTTGGCTATTATGATCGTTTTCTATAATATAATTAATTAAATCGATTATATCAAGGCGCTCATCCCAGCCCATACCAATATAGTCACCTTGGCTTTTTCCATGGGCTCTTAAATCTGGAATAATAACATTATAGCCCATCTCATAGAATGTTCTGGCATAGGAAGCCATGGATAGACCTTCTGATGTATAGCCGTGTACTGTAATAATCCATTTGTTTGAATCAGGTCTGTTAATAACATAATTGTGAAGATTCAAGCCATCTTGGGAGGTTATGTATAAATCTTGATAACCACTATGTTCAAGTAACCATGTTTTATCATCTATAGTTACAGCACCGCTTGTTTCATTTTGCTTCACGGAATCTTTAGTAGCTTCATCATCTGAACTAAATATTAAATCCTTTGGTGTAGTAGGATTTAAGGCTAAATTGTATAAGTAATTGGCACCAAAACCTATGATTGTTACACCACTAAGTAAAATGAAAATTAAAACTCCAATTAAAACTATTTTGATTTTTTTCATTAGGATACTCCTTGTAGTCATTTGGTGGGACCTATTATAGCATGGAACTTGATGAAAATAAATATTTGATAATCAAAATAATTAAAGATATATGGTATAATACTATATTATTGGAGGTATAAAAATGAATCAAAAATATAAAGGAATATTATACATTGTGTTATCTGCATTTAGTTTTGCTTTTATGAATGCTTTTGTAAGATTGGCAGGTGATTTGCCTTCCATTCAAAAGAGTTTCTTCCGTAATTTAGTGGCACTTATTTTTGCAGCTATTGTTTTAAAGAGAAGTAAGATAGGATTTTCTTATAAAAAAGAGAATTTAAAACCATTAATTTTACGCTCCACATTTGGGACATTAGGTATTTTATGTAATTTTTATGCTATAGACAAGTTGGTTTTAGCAGATGCATCTATGCTCAATAAGATGTCACCATTTTTTGCAATCTTATTTAGTTATCTCTTGTTAAAGGAGAAGATTGATTGGGTACAGGCTATTTCTGTAGCAGGGGCATTCGTAGGTAGCTTGTTCATTATTAAACCTAGCTTTCATAATGTAGAACTTATACCTGCTTTAGCTGGATTTGCAGGAGGTATGGCAGCAGGTGCAGCTTACACATTCGTAAGAATCCTAGGACAAAGAGGAGAAAAGGGACCGTTTATTGTATTCTTCTTTTCAAGCTTTTCATGTGTAACCACTTTACCTTTCCTCATTTTCCAATATCATGCTATGTCTTTAACTCAGGTTATTTATCTACTATTAGCAGGACTTGCAGCGGCAGGTGGGCAATTTGCTATTACAGCAGCATATTGTTATGCACCTGCTAAAGAAATTTCAATCTATGATTATTCACAGATTATTTTTTCAGCAATATTAGGTTTCTTCTTATTTGGCCAGATTCCTGATTTTTATAGCGATTTAGGTTATGTAATCATTTGTGGAATGGCTATTTTTATGTTTTTATATAATACAGGTAAACTAAAGATAGGCGTCAATAAGTAAAGAGGCAATATTGTATCTTTAGTTTGCTGGAATTTATCCTATAATAAGTTCTAAAGTAAGAGGTTTTATCAAAAGAAGTATAAACATAAAAGTGATGGAACCCAATGAAAATGCCTAGAAAAAGTTTGAGCAGATTATAGAGGTAAGTATATTTATAAGTTGATCGAATAAGGAGATAGTAACTATGTATTTCAAACAAGATAATACGTACAATGAAATGAGAAAAAATTCTACTATGCAGTGGCTTACGGAACTTTTAGAGAGTGAGGATGTTGTTAATAAAAATGGGGCTAAGCTAACTATAGAGTATATTGAATATCTTAATCATAAAATTAAAGAGCTTGAAGATAAGAATACACTCAAAGACGAATTCCTAAAGAAATTAAAAAGTAAAGTAAATAATAAGTAATAAAGGTCCTGCAATGTCTTAACAATACGAGGCATTGCAGGATTTTTGAATATAGTATGTTTTTTATAGTTAATTTAACGATGGTACGAAAAAGGGACAAACATTAGAACAGGCAGGATAAAACGAATTATATTTATCTTTTTTATAAAAATGTTCGATTTGTGAAAAGGTTACATATGGGTGAGTGAATAAAATAAAATTAGACTAGGTATTTAACTTTTTTTATAGTTTTAAAGAAGTAAATAAGGTATAAGAGTGAGCTTTTTTTAAAATAAAAGATTATTATTGTTAATTTGCTGAATATTTTAATGGAAAAAGTGTATAAAATGGAGTATAAATAAAGGGCTAAAAATAGGTATGAAAAATTGACAATATCCTAAAAGAATATAAAATAAAGTTCGTAAGTGATGAGCAAAAGCATCAAAATAGACAAGATAGTTACTAGAAAATTTAACGTAAAAGGATTGAGAAAATAATGTCTAGAAAGTTTAAATTAACACAAAGATATGCAGCATTTTTATTATCAGCTTTTATAGGAATTCAAGCATGTAATTATGCAGAAGTTTTTGCAAAACCAATCAGTGTAGTACAAAATACTTCAGAAACTGAAGTGGAAAATAAAGAAACACAAAATAATGCAAGATACTTAGAGGTTTATTTTGAAATTAATAATATACCAGAAGTGATTTCAGGGGAATTCTTCATGAATGCCATGGAAAAAGTTTCTGATCATAAATTTAGCGACTTAAAAGACTCAGATACAGTAAAGTTTGTAGAAGCTGTAAGACTTGCGGTTATAGGTGCTAACTTTGAGGAATTAGCGCTTGGGTATAAACAAGATAAAATCACTGATAAAGTAACAGTTCAAATAAATAATCAATATGCACCATACATAGCATGTGCGTTAGATACAGGTCTTATAAATGAAGTGGCATTAGAAAATATGACTTCAAATAGCATTATGAGCAAAGAACAAGCTATTAACTTATTAATGGCAGTCGCTGATGCAAATGGTAAAACACGTAATTTTATCGGATACACAAATGAATCTGATATTTACGGAAAACTTATTAAAGCACGTGAAGAAGCAGTACTCTTTGAAAATGAAAAGCTTCAAAAGATTGGAGAAGAGGCAGTGCTAAATGGTGTAACGACAGGTTACAACTTATTAAACAGCAAATATAGTGCTAACTTTATTCCAGAATTAACACTTCGCTACGGACATAGTACAACAACTCATGCATTGCAGCTTATTGGATTACTTAACAGTGAAGGTATTGTTGCAAAAGTTCAATTAGAACCTAAAACATCTGTATTTCAGTATCTTCCTGAGTGGGGAGATGTACCACCAGCAACACCAGATTACCGTGTAGAAGTTATAAGTGAAGAGTTTATGTTAGCAAATTCTTTAGAATATGATTTAGTTTTTGAATTTGAGACTGAAGATGATAAAGTAAGATTTAATGAGCTTGTTGAAGCATATGCAAAGAAAGATGATAATAACAAAGAAGGAGAAGGACTACTATTCGCATCTTGGTGGCAACCACTTTACGTTTCAAGCGTAGAAATGGGTGAAGGTTACAAAGAGATTTATAATAACGTAATCACAGATGGAGATTACTCATTAAATCCTTTCTGCTTACCTCAAGATAAAGAAGCGGTACTAAAAGGATTTGAAGCGATTGATGAAACACTAGAAGTAGAACAAGTGAAAATATGGTGTAATGATGCATTCTATCGTTATTTAACAGGAGAGAGTCACCAATAATAGACCACACCACAACAGGTAGAGGATTGAAGGAGATTAAATCATGAAAAAGAAATTAATAGGTTTAGTAGTTGCGGGAATCTTAACAATGACAGGGCTAGTAGGATGTTCAGGGGCAGGTGCAGAGCAGACAGAAGCGCCAAAACAAGAAGCACAAGTAGAAGTAACAGAAGGTAAAGACGGTTTAAAAATTGCTATCGTAACAAGTATTACAGGCGTAGACGATGGTAACTTTAATGAAAATAACTACAATGGGATTTTAAAATTCATTGAAAATAACCCAGCAAGTACAGTAACAGCTATCCAAGAACCAACAGGTGATACATCAGCTGCTGTACAAGCAGTAAGTGATATCGTAGCAGATTATGATGTTATTGTAACACCAGGTTTCCAATTTGCAGGTATTTCAACAATTGCTAATGAAAACCCAGATAAAAAGTTTATCCTTGTAGATTCAGAACCAGCAGCTGTAGATGATCAAACAGTATTTGATAATGTATACTCTATGCTATTTGCAGAGCAAGAAGGTGGATTTTTTGCAGGGGTCGCAGCAGCACTTGAAACACAAACAAATAAAGTTGCAGTTGTAAATGGTATCGCTTTTCCATCAAATGTTAACTACCAATATGGTTTCGAAAGTGGTGTAAACTACGTAAATGAAGTGTTTGGTAAAAATGTAGAACTTGTAGAACTTCCTTCTTATGCAGGAACAGATGTAACAGGTGCAAATGTTGGCGGTAACTATGTAGGAGATTTTGCAGATGAATCTACAGGTAAAGTAATCGGTTCAACTTTAATTAAAGAAGGCTGTGACATTATCTTTGTAGCAGCAGGTGGTGCAGGTAATGGTGTATTTACAGCGGCAAAAGAAGCAGGTAATGTAAAAGTTATAGGTTGTGATGTTGACCAATTTGATGATGGACAAAATGGTGATGCAAACATTATCTTAACATCAGCGTTAAAAGTAATGGATGCAAACGTAGAAAGAGTACTTCAATCAGTAGTGGATGGAACTTTCAAAGGGGCAAATGAATTACGTCAAGCAGATACAGACTCAACAGGATATGTGAAAGAAGAGGGACGTCATCAGCTTTCAGAAGATACATTAGCAAAAATGGAAGAGATTTATGCTCTTGTAAAAGAAGGCGAAGTTGTTCCAGCAGCGAACTTCAATGGTGTGACACCAGAAAGTTTCCCAGGACTTCCAAGCTATAAATAAGTAGAATAAATAAATAGGTAATAGGGGAGCTATCTTAATAGATTTTTATTCAGATAGCTCCCCTATTTGGTAGATAGAATAAAACGGTTTATAAGAAGTGAAGGAGGAAGGATTATGAGTGAATACATTGTAGAGATGCGACATATTACTAAGAAATTTCCGGGGATTATAGCTAATGATGACGTAACACTCAAGATAAAAAAAGGTGAAATATTGGCTATACTTGGGGAAAATGGTGCTGGTAAGTCTACACTTATGAGTATGCTTTTTGGAATGTATGAACCTGATGAAGGGGAGATCTTTATACGTGGAGAAAAAGTGAATATTACATCACCGAATGAAGCAACAAAACTTAATATAGGGATGGTGCACCAGCACTTTAAGTTAGTAGAAGATTATACAATCACACAAAATATTATATTAGGTATTGAACCAAAGAAAAAAAGATGGGGGTTTTTACCTTATGTAGATATAAAGGAAGCCAATCAAAAGGTTGCAGAGCTTTCCAAACAATATGGATTAGAGGTTAATCCTACAAGTATTATTAAAGATATTACAGTATCTGTTCAGCAACGTGTAGAAATTCTTAAAATGCTTTATAGAGATGCAGAGATTCTCATTTTTGATGAGCCAACAGCTGTACTTACGCCTCAAGAGATTGAATTTTTACTCCAAGTTATTAAAAATTTAAGAGATAATGGTAAAACAATTATCCTAATTACACATAAGTTAGAAGAGATTAAGAAGATTGCAGACCGCTGTGCTGTTTTATGCCGAGGAAAGCTCGTAGAGATGTGTGAAGTAGCTACTACCTCTACTAAAGAAATGGCAAGACTTATGGTAGGACGAGAAGTAACCTTTGAATTGGCAAAAAAAGTGCCAAAGTACGGTAAAGAAGTGCTTAAAGTAGAGCACTTAACAGTGAAAGATAAAAATAACTTTGAAGTTGTCAAAGATGTTTCTTTTTCTATACGTAGTGGTGAAGTTTTTGCTATTGCAGGGGTATCAGGCAATGGACAGGTAGAAATTGCGGATGCTATTGCAGGACTTATGCCTGTAACAGAGGGAAAAATACTTCTTAATAATGAAGATATTACGCATATGAGCATACGTAAACGTACAGAAGTAGGCATAGGTTATATTCCAGAAGATAGACAAACTTATGGTCTTCTACTTGACTTCACAGTAGCAGAAAATGCAGTTTTAAAAGACTATTTCAAATCAGAATTTTGTGAAAAAGGCATTTTAAAAAGAGAAAAGTTTGATACATATGGCAATCAGATGATAGAGAAGTACGATATTAGAAGTGGACAGGGTGTTAAGACGCAAGTACGTAGTATGAGTGGTGGTAATCAACAAAAAATTATCATTGCACGTGAGATTGAACGAGATGTACCACTCATTATTTTTGTTCAGCCTACTCGTGGATTAGATATTGGTGCTATTGAGAAGATTCATGAGCAAATTATTGCAGAGCGTGATAAAGGTAAGGCGATCTTGCTTATCTCTCTTGAGCTTGAAGAGGTAATGAACTGTGCAGACACTATTGGTGTTATTTACAATGGACAAATTAAGCAAATTGCGGATGCTAAGTCATTAACAACGAAACAAGTAGGAGAATACATGATGGGGGTACAGGCTTAAATGAAGACGAACATCAAACAAAAAATAGTAAAACTTTTAGGTAATGAAGAGCGTCAGGGTATACTCATTCCTATTTTTGCAATTCTAATGAGTTTAATTGTAGGTGCTATTGTTATTGCAGTAGTGGGAAAAAACCCGGTAAATGCTTATCATAACCTCTTACAAGGCACAGGTATACTGCCAAAAGAATCTTATGCGGCACATAAAGGTACGCTCACGGATTTTATGAGTTTCCTAAATGCTTTAACGCCTATGATTTTTGCGGCACTTGCTGTAACTGTAGCTTTTAAAGCAGGCCTTTTCAATATTGGAGTTTCTAGCCAGATGCTTTTAGCAGGTTTTGTGGCAACCATTATTGTTGGATATAGTAATATGGAGAGTTATATAGCCAAACCACTTGTTCTTTTAATTGGGGTGATATGTGGGGCTGCAGTAGGTGGGATTGTAGGTTATCTGAAATACCGTTTCAATATTAATGAAGTTGTTTCATGTATTATGGTGAACTATATTCTTCAATATGTCATTAGTTTCTTCATTAATATGTACTATGTAGATGTTGTATCACGTCAATCTAGAAAAATAGCAGATGCAGCTTCTTTAACCTTAAGAAACGTAGAATTTTTAGGTATGAAAATGGAAGTACCCCTAGGAATTATTTTAGCTATCATAGCGACTTTTGGACTAAAATTTATATTAGATAAAACAAAGCTTGGTTATGAGATGAAAGCAGTAGGAGCTAATCAAAAGGCAGCACGATATGCAGGGATTAATGTAGGACGTACAATCGTTATAGCAATGCTTATTTCAGGTGCTCTTTCAGGACTTGCAGGTGTAACTTTCTACTTAGGATATAATACATCTATTCAACCTAAAGTGCTTTCATCAGTAGGCTATGATGCCATTGCTGTATCTTTACTTGGAAATGCAAGCCCTATTGGTAGCATGTTCTCAGCTTTTCTTATCAGTATTATTAGTAAGGGAAGTACTTATATGAGCTCAACAGCGGGTGTACCACAAGAGATTGCAGCAGTTATTACAGCGCTTATTTTACTTTTTAGTGCATGTGGAGCTTATATCAAATATCGTATTAAACGTATGAAAGATGAAGTGACAGAAGAAAGTTTAAGACAGTATAAGAAGGAGGAGGTATAATGGAAACAATTATTATTGACGGGCTAGCCTTTGCATTACCATTATTTATTATAGCTATTGGGGGCATTTACTGCGAACGTAGTGGTATAACTAACCTAGCGCTTGAAGGTCTTATGGGAATGGGGGCTTTTACTGGTGCTTTAGCAGTTGTTTTAACACAAAATTTATTTCCAGCTCAATCCTCCATACCTTTTTATATTGCTATTTTCTTTGCAATGCTAGGCAGTATGATTTATGCCATGTTACATGGATTGGTATGTATAAAATTTAAAGCAAATCAAGTTATTAGTGGTGTTGTGATGAATATCTTAGCTATTGCTTTAACAGGCTTTTTAACAAGCCAGCTGAACACTGTAATATTTGGTAAGCCTTCTTCTAAATTCGTATTAGGTGTTTTAGAGCGTTTTTCTATTCCAGGTCTTTCAGAAATTCCTGTAATAGGTGGTTTCTTTAAAGATATTTATCCATTTCAAGGCATTATTATTGTGATTGCTATTATTGCTTGGTATGTTTTATATCAAACAAGATATGGTATGCGTTTACGTGCATGTGGGGACAATCCACATGCAGTTGATGCAGGGGGGGTAGATGTAGCTAAAATACGTTTTAGTGCGATTATGATCTCAGGCGCTTTAGCGGGACTTGGAGGTATTTGTTTTGCTTATTCTATTTCTGCAAACTTTTCTTCAAGTATTTATGTAGGATATGGCTATTTAGCAATTGCTGCACTTATTTTTGGAAACTGGAAAATTGTACCGACTCTTATTGCGTGTATTCTATTTGGTTTTGCAAGATCAGGTGGTTACATGGTAAGTAGTGTATTAGAGCTTCCGAGTAGTTTCTCAGATTTAATTATGACCTTACCTTATATTCTAACCATGATACTTCTTATCTTCTTCTCTAAAAATAATAATCCACCACGAGCGCTTGGTGAGATTTATGATAAAGGGAAGAGATAATAGGAGGTACAAAAAAAGAGCCGGTAGGCTCTTTTTTAATATCTGGTTATAGGGTGACTGAAAGCTTCACCATTTGTTCTAATAATAAACTTGCATGTTTAGCTGCTAGTGGTAAAAATTCTTCGTAAGATAGGTCAGCACTACCGTCTGCCTTATCAGAAATAGCACGGATAATAACGTATGGTACGCTGTTTAAATAAGCTACATGGGCAATAGCAGCGCCTTCCATTTCTACTGCAGAAGGTGCGAAGTTTGATTGGATACGGTCTTTTACTGAGCCACCAGCTATGAATTGGTCACCACTTGCAACACGTCCTTTAAAGATAGATACACCTTCAAAGTTTAAGCTCTTAGCAGCATTTTCAGCTAAATCAATAAGTGATTGGTTAGCTTCGAAGAAAGTTACGCCGAGGCGTGGAATAGCACCTAATGGGTCGCCAAACACTGTTGTGTCAACGTCATGTTGTACAGCATCAGTAGAGATGACGATATCTCCTTGGTTGATGTCTGCATGAAGTGTACCAGCTACACCAGAGTTAATGAGGTAGTTAATGTCAAAAAGAGTAATCATAAGCTGTGCGCATACAGCTGCATTTACTTTACCGATACCTGAGCGTGCAAGAACGATTTCTTGGCCATGGAGTATACCTTTATAGAAAGTCATGCCTGCTTTTGTAACTGTTTCAGTTACTTCCATCATTGATTTTAGGATTTCTACCTCTTCATCCATTGCACCAATGATTCCTATTGTTTTGCGAAGTGTTGCATTTATTTGTGTCATATTACTAACGCTCCTTTAATGAAATAAACATAAAGTTTGCTCTATTTATAGCATGTATCTGTTATAAAAGCAAGATATAGAGAGAATTTATAGGACTATAAGCACTTGTAAAAATTAATATATGCAATATAATAGTTTGTGGTGATATATAATATTTTACATTTGTTGAATTTTATTATAAAAGCTTAGAGCTACAGGGGGGATTAGAAGATGCAATCAAATGTAATGTTAATGACTGAAGGATCCATTTATAAGAAAATTATTAAATTTGCCTTGCCGATTTTTTGGGGGAATTTATTTCAGCAGTTATACAATACTGTAGACTCCTTAATCGTTGGTAATTTTTTAGGTAAAGAAGCACTTGCTGCGATCAGTTCAACTGGATCGCTTATATTTTTGCTTGTAGGTCTGGTTGGTGGTATATTCTCAGGTGCTGGTGTAGTCATTTCACGCTATTTTGGTGCGGGGGATATAAAGGAAGTACAAAGGGCTATTCATACAACTATTTGTTTTGGATTAATAGCTGGCCTTACATTAACTGTTCTTGGCTCAATACTTGCTCCTGAGATTTTAAAGCTGATGGGAACGCCGGAATCTGTATTTCCTAATGCAGTTCTATATGTAAGAATTTATTTTGGAGGTATACTGACTATTGTTATGTATAACACAGCTAGTGGCATATTCCAGGCAGTAGGGGATAGTAAACGTCCACTTTACTTCCTTATTATTTCATCTATTACAAATGTTGTTTTAGACTTATTATTTGTTGTAGTTTTTAATATGGGTATAGGCGGGGCAGCTATTGCTACAGTTATAGCTCAAGCTGTAAGTGCTTTTTTAGCATTCCGTCATTTAATATGTACAAAGGATGTATATAAAGTAAGTCTTAAGAAAGTTGCTTTGCATATAGATATGCTTAAACAGATTTTAAAGATGGGTATTCCATCTGGTATTCAAAACTCTGTCATTGCACTTGCTAATATTGTTGTGCAATCTAACATCAATTCTTTTGATGCAGTTGCTGTAGCGGGATGTGGGGCTTATTCTAAGATAGAGGGCTTTGTATTTATACCTATTACAAGTTTTGCTATGTCCATGACTATATTTATAGGACAAAACTTAGGAGCTGGTCAGTATAAGCGTGCTAAAAAAGGTACTTACTTTGGGATAGCTGTTTCTACATTACTTGCAGAGACTATAGGGATTATTTTCTTTATTATAGCACCAAAGCTCATCGCATTATTTAATGGTGATCCAGAGGTTATTCAGTATGGCACACTTCAAGCTAGAACCATTGCGTTATTCTTCTTCTTACTGGCCTTTTCACATTGTATGGCAGGTATATTAAGAGGAGCAGGAAAGTCTATTATTCCAATGATGGTTATGTTGGCTTGTTGGTGTATGATTCGTGTTATTTATGTTACAATGGCGACTCATTTTATACATGATATTCAAGTTATCTTCTGGGCTTATCCACTTACATGGTCGTTAAGTTCTATTATATTCCTCATTTACTACTTGAAATCAAATTGGATGTATACCTTTAAGAAAACTACATCTGAAGAGGTTGTAGAGGCCTAAATATTCCATATAGAACATAAAAAATACCTTAAAATCATACCAATGATTTTAAGGTATTTTTTATAGAAGACTTTAAACTGATCTAGGAATGAGCTGGAGTATTTGATCATCAGCTATGTTAGGAATACCTCTACCATCACGATTACTAGTTGTTAAATAAAGGGAGCCATCAGGGCTTTCTATTATTTCGCGTAAACGCCCGTAATCGTTTTTAAGCCATACTTCCATACGTGTTACAAGGGTACCATATGGGTCTAATAAGAGAGCAAGGAGCTGCTCGCCACGTAAACAAGCTACAAGTAGCTTACCTTGCCATGGTCCATGTTTGATAAATACCAGACCGGAAGGAGCCCAGGTATTTTGCCCACTATGAATTAAAGGTTTTTGAACTATAACATTTGGCGCAATTTCATCATCTTGTACTAGAGGCCAACCATAATTAGCACCAGGATAGATAATATTGATTTCGTCATGAGCAGAAGGACCATGTTCGCAGGCGTATAAGGTATTTTGAAAATTCCAAGTTAGACCTTGAGGATTACGATGTCCTAGACTATAGACAGGAGAGGATGGAAAAGGATTATCAATAGGAATGCTACCATCTAATGCTATACGCAGTATTTTTCCTGCTGTGCTTTGAAGGTCTTGGGCTAGCATGGCATTACCTGCATCACCAGTTGTCACATAAAGTTTTTGATCTGGACCTATTTTTATTCTTCCACCGTTGTGGATCCTTCCGCCAGGTATTTGGTCCAGAATAATACGGTCAATAGAAGCTCTATTACTGATTTCAAGCAATCTTATAACACGGTTGTAGATTTGATTATTCTGAGTATAAGAATGCATAACGTAGAGATAATGATTTTGAGTAAAGTTAGGATCTAAAGCAATACCCATTAGACCTCCTTCTCCGGTACTTATAAAAGGTGGAGGTAAAGTGATCAGGGGCTCGGAGCGAAGGGCGCCATATTCTATGACTCTAATTGAGCCAGAGCGTTCTGTGAAATACAAGTTACCTTCACTGCTAATGGCTATAGCCCAAGGTACGTATAGATTTTGTGCTATAGCTCTAATAGCATAAGGAAATTGTCTGGATGATAAAGTTCTTGAATTTGAAAAGGATATTTTTTTCATATGTCTATTCTCCAGATTATGAATAATATAGGTCTTATAAGTATATTATTCATAACTTGGGATGATGGGACCTCTTAATTTATGATATTGAAAATAAATTTTAGATATTAAAATAAAATAAAGGTATTTTAGTACTTTGTAAATAATAATAAAAATAGTATAATCTAGATAGTAAAATTTTAAAAATATCAAGTAATTTATGTGAGAAATGGAGAAACTATATGACAATTCGAGGGACACAAAGTGACAGAAAGATAGAAATGAACAAAGATTGGACATTTTGCTGGGCGGGAGATGTTAATCATCCAAGGGCGGATATAAGTGATGCCTATAAAATCAATTACAATGATTCTGAATGGAGAAAGTTAAATTTACCACATGATTGGAGTATTGAGTTTGACTTTAATATCGAACATTCTTTAGTAGGTTCAGAAGCCGGTTACTTAGATGGTGGTACAGGTTGGTATCGTAAGAAATTAGTTTTACCACAAGAAATGAAAGATAAAAGAATTGCTATTCATTTTGGCGGTGTTTATATGGATAGCACAGTCTATGTGAATGAAAAGCAAGTTGGGAAATATCCTAATGGTTATATGCCTTTTACATATGATTTAACAGATTATATCATTGCAGATGGGGTAACAGAAAACGTTATTGCTGTTAAAGTAATAAATGAACAGCCAAGTAGTAGATGGTACTCAGGAAGTGGAATTTACCGTGATGTAGAGCTGATTGTAACAGAGTCAGTACATGTAGTAGAATACGGAACTTTCGTTACGACACCGTTTATTGAAGAGGAGTATGTAACAGGCAAAGTGACTATGCATATTCAGACAGAAGTAAAAAATACTTCAGAATCAGATAAACAAGTTGTAGTGCGTTCTACACTTTTAGACTATAAAACAAATGAGGTAGTAGCACAGGCGGTAGAAAGTGAAGTATATACTATAGCTGCTAGCCAAATAGATAAGGTAGATCAACAAATCGTTGTATCTGAGCCGAAACTTTGGTCTACAGCAGAGCCTAACCTTTATACAATGCTTACGGAAGTTGTTGTAGAAGGAGAAGTTGTAGATACTTATAAAACAAGATGTGGTTTTAGATGGATTAAATTTGATGCCAAGGAAGGTTTCTTCTTAAATGGTGAGTGGATGAAACTTAAAGGTGTATGTATGCATCATGACCAAGGAGCACTTGGAGCTGTTGCGAATACGCGTGCTATTGAGCGTCAGATGGAGATTATGCAGAATATGGGTGCTAATGCAATACGTGTGACTCATAACCCAGCGGCAGATGAGCTTTTACGTATCTGTGATGAAAAAGGACTTCTTGTTATTGATGAAGCTTTTGATACTTGGTATGGTGGAAAGAAACAATATGACTTAGGACGTTTCTTCTCACAAGGGTCCACTTCTCATCCAGATGGTGCTAATACTGTAACTTGGGCAGAGTTTGATCTTAAACGTATGGTAAAACGAGGACGTAACTTCCCATGTATTATTAAATGGTCCGTAGGAAATGAAGTAAGTGAAGCAAGTGGAGATGAACGTTCTTTAGAAACCATTAAAAATATGAAAAAGTGGGTTTATGAAGTAGATCCAACAAGAGGCATTACACAAGGTGCTGATAAATTTAGATTTGGTACAGGTGAAGGTGGTCATGAAGATATCGCTGCTGTGCAGGATACTGTAGGCTTTAACTATGCAGAAGAAAACTATGATAGCATACATGCAAAGCATCCTGATTGGGTGATTTATGGTTCGGAGACTTCTTCAGCAACTAAATCAAGAGGTGTATATAGTCATCCAGATTGGTTAGGAAGTCATGATTCAGGGGATCATTCAGATTATCAACAATCTTCTTATGATAATGACCATGTAGGCTGGGGAAAAACAGCGACAAACTCATGGATTCCAGATCGAGATAGAAAATATATAGCAGGTCAGTTTATTTGGACAGGCTTTGACTACATTGGTGAGCCTACACCTTGGCATAATACAGGAGGACCAGGTCATGAGTTATCACCTAAAAGTTCTTATTTTGGTATTGTAGATACAGCAGGTTTCCCTAAAGATGATTATTACCTTTACCAAAGTGTATGGAAGTGCGTAAGCGAAGCGCCAATGGTACATATTTTACCGCATTGGAATTGGGAAGATGATACTCTTAGAAGTCATGTAACAGGAGAAGATGGCAAGATTCCACTTAGAGTATACTCTAATGCACCACGTATTGAACTCTTTATAGATGGTGTAAGTCAAGGTGAAAAAATTTTCGCTCAGAAAGTAACAGATTATGGTTTTGCTTATCAACAACAATCTGAAACAAGTGATCGCCTGTATTTAGAATGGCGATTAGATTATGAGTATAGACCGGGAACTAAGATCCAAGCAGTTGCTAAAAGTGCAGAAGGCATAGTAATAGCTGAAGAAACTATTGTAACAGCAGATAAAGCAGCTCAAGTAGCTTTACAAGCAGATAGAAGTGTCATTCGTGCTGATGGCAAGGATCTTTGTTATATTACAGTAGATATTCAAGATGAAAGGGGTAACTTTGTCCCAACGGCAGATAATGAAGTACAATTTGAAATAATAGGACAAGGGCAAATTGTAGGAGTCGATAATGGAAATCCTGTAAGTCATGAACGCTATAAAGCACAGGCCGATGGCACATGGAAACGTAAAGTCTTTAATGGAAAAGCCGTTGTTATTGTTCAAGCAACAGAAGAATGTGGAAGTTTTACACTTAAAGCATCTTCTAAGGGACTAGAAGGGGCATATGTAACAGCTTATACAGTAGAAGATACTAGAAAAACATCGCAAGAAGTATTGGGTTATGAGGTTTACCCTATAAAAACAGAAGTAGGTGTGATGCCTACACTTCCTGAAAACGTAATAGCTGTACTGGCGGATGGAAGTAAAGTAAATCAAGCTATAAGATGGAATGAACTTAGTAAGCAGCAGTTTAATCAAATGGGTGTAGTAACAGTTGAGGGAACTGTAAATGGAGTAGAGGCGACAGTAAGTGTTGAAGTGGTAGTAGTAGCTATCAGACAAGGTGAAAAGGCAAGCGTAGCAGAGCTTACAAGTCTTATGATTAATAATAAGGAAGTAGCAGGCTTTAACCCGAATACATTTATTTATGAAATGAAAGTACCATATGGCGAGCAAATTACACATATTACTGCAGTTGCCAAAGATAATGCAAAGGTATGCATTGTGCCACCAAGTAGTTATACAGGCGTAGTAATAGTTGAAGTAGAAGCAGATGAGCATATAAAACAGAAATATATTGTTCATATAGACGAAGCTATGCCACAGCTTAAAGAAGTAAACTTTAAAGTAGAACATACACTTATTAAAGAAGATGAAAAAGTAGGCTTTATTTTAGAAGGAGTCAAGGAAGATGGCATAGCAATAGACCTTTCAAAAGCAGAAGTTCATTATCATGTAACAACAGAAGATAAAGCATATATTGAGTTTGTACAAAGTGAGATTTATGCCTATACAGCAGGTACTTTAAAAGTTGCTGTAGAAGTCATTTATGGAGGCATAAGTCTTACATCTGATGAAGTAACTTTAACGATTGTACCGAATGAAGTTGTTAAAGAAGTAGTAGCTTATGAAGAAGTTCAAATAGGCTGTACAGTCGGTAACAGTCCAAACTTACCAAAGATGGTGAAAGCATACTTTAACGTAGGTTTTCCTCGTATGGTAGAAGTAGAATGGAGTGAACTTTCAGAAACAGACTACAATACTTATGGTCAGTTTGAGGTAGAAGGAAAAGTAAAGGGATATGCACTTTTAGTTAAAGCTATTGTTGTAGTAAAAGGCATTCTGGCTATAGAAAGTGTAAGTGTGGCAGCGGTAAAAGGTATTCCAGCAGAATTACCTGAAAAAGTAATGGTTTACTATAGTGACCATACAAAAGCAGAAAGCTATGTAAGATGGAACGAGACTTGTGTAAATTACAGTGCTGTAGGTATAGTAGAAGTTACAGGAATGCTAGAAGATGTTAGGATGCCAGTTACTGCAAGTGTGAGAATTACTGAAGTAGCAGAAGAAATTAAAGAAAGTAAAAATTACGCAAAACAATGGACAGGCTCTCAGTTCCCAGCAGCTTTAGCATCCTTTACAAATGATGTAGAAGGTTCAAAAGATAATATTTCACATGTTAATGATACAGTCATTGCTTTTGATGAAATGCAACATAATAGATGGAGTAACTGGCAGCATGCACCTAGAGATAAAGAGTGGGTAGGTATTCTCTTTGCTGAAGGTGGTAATATTACAAAACGTTATATGGATACTGTAAAAGTAGGATTCTTTGAAGATCATGGAGTAGGTGCACCAGAGAACTTTACAATTGAATACTATGTGCCAGATAGAGAGCCAGCTGCGCCAAATCGTTTTGGGCATGTAATAGAAGGTGAATTAGCAGAGGAAGGAAATTGGAAGCCAGTTGTGGGAATCCAAGGAGATAAAGTAGGTGTAGAAGCTGGAAGAATGCATACCTTTACATTTGAACCAGTCCATACTTATGCAATTCGTCTTAATATGATTAGAAAAGCGGATAAGCAAGGTATCGCTATAACAGAGCTTGAAGCTTATGGTAAAGAAGCCATTGCATATGAAGACTATGAAGTAGCAGAAATTTTAGTAGATGGATGCAATATACTTGATAATTTTGATGAGGCATTACACTGTGTATGTGATATGCAGGGGGATAGAATGCCAGAAATTAGAGTAAATGCTACAAAACATGCTAAAGTAACAGTGATTCCAGCGGTAGATATAAACAGCATAGCTCAAATAGAAGTACTCCCAGAAAATGGAGATGTAACAAAAACTAAAATTTATCATATTAGTTTTAAATAAGAATATATCAATAAAAATAAAGGATATAGGGAATGTACTAGGAATCTACTGCTAGTATTTTTATTGTATATCATGTGACAAGATATAAATAGATTAGAAAATACTAAGAAAGGGGAACAATATGATTGCATCAAACAAAAAAACATGTATCAATAAGGGATGGTTTTATCGCATAGATAAGCAAGAAGAAGGGGTAAAAGTTAATTTGCCTCATGCTAATAAAGAAGTACCGTATAATTATTTTGATGAAAAAATGTATCAATTTATCAGCTTTTATGAGAAAGAGCTGTGGATAGAACATGGAAATGATAGAGAGTTTTTAGTTTTTGATGGTGTTATGACAGCTTTTAAAATCTTTGTAAATAATGTTTTTATAGGAGAGTATAAGGGCGGTTATATCCCACATCATGTAGAAATTACGGATTTTGTACAAAGGGGAGCATATAATAAGATTCTGGTAGAGGTAGATTCTACAGAGCGAGCAGATATTCCACCTTTTGGATATGTAGTAGATTATTTAACCTTTGGTGGGATTTATAGGGATGTATGGCATTATACACTTAGCCAAGCTTATATTAATCATGTATATTTTAAATACACTATTTTAGAGCATAATGGTGAACGGGGAAAAGTACAATGCTTACCGATTATTGAAATTGATAGCAAAGAAGAGGCTCAAAGTGTAAAGCTTATGGTACAGATTAATGACCATGGGGTAGAGATGCAGTTAGATGTAAAAAAAGGTATACATAGATATGATTTCACGCCATTTGTAATGGAAAATATGACATTATGGGATATAGAAAATCCACATAGATATAACTGTAAAGTTAGGATGCAAGGTGAGATCGGGAATGATGAAGCAAGTCTAAAAGTAGGGTTTAGAGAACTACATATAGAAGAGAATAAGCTTACTTTAAATGGCAAATCACTTACTTTATTAGGGCTTAATAGACATCAAAGCTATCCTTATGTAGGATATGCTATGCCAAAGAGAGTTCAAGAAAAAGATGCATACATTCTTAAGTATGAGCTTGGGCTTAATGCAGTAAGGACTTCACATTATCCACAGTCACCTTATTTCTTAGATGCATGTGATGAAGTAGGGCTATTGGTTTTAGAAGAGATACCAGGTTGGCAGCATATTGGACAGAGGGAAGATTGGCGTAGTAAGGTAATGGAAGATGTAAAAGCTATGATAGAAAGAGACTACAATCATCCTTCTATTATTACATGGGGGGTACGTATTAATGAATCTGGGGATGACCATGAATTATATACTGCAACCAATAAACTAGCAAGAAGTCTAGATGATACAAGGCCCACATCAGGAGTAAGATGCATGGAAAGAAGTGAGTTCTTAGAAGATATTTATACGATGAATGACTTTATCCATGATGGTTCAGAGAATATCTTAAGAACAAGGGAGCGTTGTACAGGGTCAGAAAAGCCTGTACCATATATGGTAACAGAATTCTGTGGTCACATTTACCCAACTAAAAAGTTTGATCAAGAAGAAAGATTAGTAGAGCATGCGCTAAGACATGGACGTGTACAAAGTATGGCAAGACAAAAAGATGAAGTGCTTGGTGCAATAGGTTGGTGTGCTTTTGATTATAATACACACTTTGACTTTGGGAGTGGAGATAGAATTTGTTACCATGGCGTAATGGATATGTTCAGAATTCCAAAGTTTGCAGCAGCAGTTTACAAAAGTCAAAGAGATCCAAAACATGGTTATGTTATAGAACCACTTACCTACTGGGCAAGAGGGGAGAAAAATAAAGGGGTTGTATTCCCAATTCATGTGTTTACTAACTGTAATAAGATAGAGGTTAAATTAGGTGGAGTGAGTAAAGGTGTCTTTTCAAGGCAATTCCATAATACAGATCCTAAGATGCAATATCTTAAACAACCACCTTTTGTATTAAGCATGAATAATGGTGAGTGGGGAGCACATTGGACAGATGCAGAGTTTATTGGTTATGTAGGAGATGAAGTAGTAGTAAGTAAAAAGTTTGCTGCGAACCCTGTATATTCAGGAATACAAGTAGAAATAGATGATTATAAACTCTATGCAGATGAACTAGATGCAACACGTGTTGTTGTACGTGCTATAGACCAGGTTGGCAATACCTTACCGTACTTAAGTGAAGGTATTCAGATAGAAACATTTGGGGATATAGAAGTAATAGGACCTAAGCAGCTTGCTTTAACAGGCGGAAGTATTGCTTTCTGGATTAGAACAAAGATAGAAAGTAGAGAAGGTATAGCAAAAATAAAAGTAAATAGCTATGGTGGATATAAAGAAGAAATAAGTATTGAACTTGAGAAGAGGGCTTAGATAAAATAAATTAAATAAAAAAGTCAGGCAAAAGAAGTTCGTATATAAATTAAAATTAATTGTTGACATATGTATAATTTTTGTGTAGAATCATAAACAACGAACAAAACACATCATATAAATTCGATGAAGAGAAAAAGTAAGTTATAAATTTGTTCCCCAGAGAGTTGGTGTATGCTGAAAGCCAATGTTCAAATTATAGCTGAATATCATCTCTAAGAAGCAATGCTGAACAGTTTTTAAGTAGGTGTTGCCGGAGTCTTTCCACGTTATAGGAAAAGCGTATTGGTAGATACGAAATGAGAGCTATAAACCTTTATTAATAATAAAGGAAGTTTATAGAATTAGGGTGGTAACGCGGTTAATCCCGTCCCTTGTTGTAGACAAGGGGCGGTTTTTTTATTGTCTAAAAATCAATTTAATGATGTTGTGATAAGGAGGAGAATGTAAAATGAAACAGTTATCAAAAAAAGATCTATTATTCGTAGGGCTTATGCTTTTCTCATTATTCTTTGGGGCAGGAAATCTGATTTTTCCACCTTTCTTAGGCCAATCAGCAGGGAATAAAGTATGGATTGCTATGGTGGCCTTTCTCATTACAGCAGTAGGATTTCCAATTTTAGGCGTTATTGCTGTAGCAAAATCAGGAGGGCTTGAAAATTTAGCAAGAAGGGTAAATCCTGTATTTGCTACTATATTTACAGTGCTTATTTATTTATCTATTGGGCCATGTTTAGGTATACCAAGAGCTGGGAGTCTTCCGTTTGAAATGGCAGTAGCACCATACCTTCCAGAGAGTATGTCTGTAGTTGGGGCAAGATTCATCTTTACTTGTGCCTTTTTCTCAGTAGCCTATTGGCTTTCTCTATCGCCAACTAAACTTGTTGATCGTATGGGGAAAATTTTAACTCCAACATTATTAACTATGATTTTTGTGATTGTTATCGCTTCATTATTCAGACCAATTGGAGAATATGGCAGTGCAGTAGCAGAATATGCTGAGTCACCTTTTGTAAAAGGATTTTTAGAAGGTTATTTAACAATGGATACCATTGCAGCTTTAAACTTTGGGATTGTTATTGCCTTAGCGATTAAGTCGAAAGGCGTAGAGGATGAAAAGACTGTTGTAAGAACTTCTATTAAAGCAGGTCTTATTGCAGGTGGATTACTAGTTGTTATTTATGTACTTTTAGCACACTTAGGAGCATCAAGTGGTGGAAGATTTGGAATGACAGAAAATGGGGCACAGACTCTAACACATGTTATGTCTTACTTATTTGGTAAACCAGGCGCTGTACTTTTAGCTGTGATCTTTACACTTGCTTGTTTAACAACAAGTGTAGGTCTTATTACTTCATGTAGCCAATATTTTTCCACTTTAGTACCTAAAATGACATATAAAAACTGGGTTAGAATCTTATCCCTTTCAAGTATGATTCTTGCTAATATGGGGCTTAATATGATTCTTTCGATTTCTATACCTGTATTAGATATGATTTATCCAATAGCAATCATGCTTATTGTGCTTGCTATGTTTGATAAATTATTTAAAGGCAATAGATATGTTTATGGTCTAACTATGCTCTTTACAGGTGTAGTAAGTATTATCTATGCATTAGATTCATTAGGATTTAAATTGAATTTTGTAACGCAATTACTTAATAAATTACCTTTCTATGGCCAAGGATTAGGATGGATTGTGCCAGCTTTAGTGGGAATAATTGCAGGCTATATAGTAGGTTTAGTAAAGCAAGAGCAAATAAATGAAGATTTAAGCATAGAACTTCCTGGAGAATAAGAAAATAAATAAAAAGGATAGAACGTATAGGGTTCTATCCTTTTTATTTACTCTGCAAATATTATAGCTTTAAGCTGCTCGAAATTTGCAACTTCATAAGTTGGTGAGATATTCTTAGTATTAGCAAGTCTGTCAGAATTATACCAACAAGTATCTATACCAAAGTTAATTCCGCCTTGTATATCAGAAGTAAGACTATCTCCCACCATCAGTACAGTAGTTTTATCCTGATGATTAATATTATTTAAAGCAAGTTCAAAAATTTTAGGATTTGGCTTGGAAACCTTAACTGTTTCAGAAATGACAATATCTTTAAAGTATGGAGCAATAATAGATTGACCAATACGTTTCGTTTGTACATCGGTAAGTCCATTTGTAATAATACTTAATGTACATACTTTAGAGAGGCTGTCTATAAACTCGAGAGCTCCTTCATATAAGAAAGAGGCATCTGCTAGGTGTTTCATATAAGAGGTAGAGAATGCTTGTGCATCAAATGTAACCCCTAAGCGTGTAGCTAGCCTTTCAAAACGTTCAATTTTCAGTTTGGCTTGTGTGATAAGACCTTCTTCGAACTCTTTCCAGATTGCTGTATTAATTTCTTGGTATATTTGTAAATGATAACTTTCATCATAATCTATACCAAATTCAAGCATAGCATTTTTAAACGCTTCTCTTTCGGATTTTTTAAAATCAAATAAAGTTTCATCAGCATCAAATAGTATAACATCATATTTCATAGTCGTTTCTCCCTTATGTAGTATAGTTATAACTGTTATAGATTTTATCATAATAAAGGAGAGAAGGATAGAAAATAGGATCGTAATAAATTTTATAGGAATTTTTATCTTCATCTAAAAGCTCTCTTTCTAATAGCTTCAAATCATAAGTAGCTTTATTATAAAGACGAGCTTTTTCTAAAGTATGAGCTTGAGAGGGGATGAGTATTAAGCGAGTATAAGTAAGGGGAACAATAAATTATTTAAAAAATTTTTTAGAGATAGAATTTGAGTTTAGTTTTTTCAAGTAAAACCTATAGATTTAATAATTGGAAAATCATGGAATTGAAAAATGGAAAAGTAGTTTAGAATAATATAATATTTATAAATAGAAGTATAAATGAGAAAGAGATGGACATAAAAAATAAATTTAAAATTGCAATTGTACAGACAGTAAGATATCCTTTTGATTATGATAAAAATACTCAGAGATGTAAGAAGTCCTATAATTTCTGTTTGAGTTAGTAGATAGATTGAAAAGAGTGATATAATAAGCGAGATAAAGTAGAGGGAGTAATATGGAGCGTATGAATAGACTATATTTACATATACCGAGATTAGAGGAGTTAGATTATAGACAGAAGATTTTACTGCAACCAGATACTATGGCTTATAATAAAGGATTTCATTTACAATTTATAGATTATGATAATGAAACGGGATGTATTTATTTTAGAAAGCAAGACTGGAAGAGTTGGTTTGATTTTTGGATTAATCAAGGACCAGATAGGTTTTATGCCTATATTGTGAAAAGGGAAAATCATCAGTTTATAGGAGAAGTCTCTTTTAGATATGATAAGCATTATGAGGCACATATGGTAGGTATTATTATAGAAGCTCAGCATAGGGGGAAAGGGTACTGTGAAGAGGCACTAAATTTATTAGTACAAGTAGCTTTTGATATATACGGTTTGGAGAGGCTTCAAGATGATATTCCAGCAGAGCGTGAAACTGCACACAAAGCTTTTGCAAAAGTCGGGTTTAAGAAAAAAAGAGTAAAGCATGGTAATATACTTGTAGAATTAGTTAAGAAATAAATTGTGCATGCTACATCAAATGATGTAAGTCTAGCATAGAGTTTGCCAAAGGGGATTTCAATAAAATCCATATCTTAGAAAGTTGTTTTAAAAGGTTATATGCAAGTTATAAAAAATATAACTTTAAATCTTTAAAAATATACAATATGTACAAGTTGTATAAAAGTGCTTTCGCGAAAATAAAAGAAAAGATAAACAATTTATAGAGGTTGTTTTATTTAATTTTAAGTTGTACTATGGTACTATAACTAAGTAGGATTGATAAAGGAAAACTAGAAAGGTAGGAAAACTATGCTAGTAAGTAATAAACACAAACAAATCATTGAAGAACGCTTTGCAGTCGTTCGAGAAAATGCTAAAAATAGAGAGACAGAGCTTTTTGACATACTTGATACATGTACAGAAGATGAGGCTGTTTGCTTAAAGTATCTTTATGCTTTTATGCCTGAACAAGATCTTGCTAACCATGATGGTGAACTTTTCCTTAAATTTGTAAGACAAGCTTTAAAAGTACGTCAAATTGTACCTTGGGGAGATAAACTTACAGGGGGATTATTCTTAAACTATGTTCTTCAATATCGTATGAGTAATGAAAATATTGAATACTATAAGGACGATTTCTTTGAAGAGCTTTATCCAAGAATTGAAGGAAAAAGCATGAAAGAAGCAGCCCTTATTATCAACTACTGGTGTTTTGAAAAGGCAACTTATCAAACAACAGATTCAAGAACAACTTGTCCACTTACAACAATCCGTAATGCATATGGTAGATGTGGTGAAGAATCTGTACTTGGCGTGGCTGCATTTAGAAGTGTGGGTATTCCAGCAAGACAAGCATACACACCAAGATGGGCACACTGTGATGATAACCATGCATGGGTAGAAGTATGGACAGATGGTGAGTGGCACTTCCTAGGTGCATGTGAACCAGAAGCAACACTTGACTCAGGTTGGTTCCAGCTTTCAGCATCCCGTGGTATGCTTATCCAAAGTAAAGTATTTGCTACAACTGTAGAGAATGAACTTATTACACGTCAGACAGATAGTGCAACGGAAGTTAATACACTTGATCGTTATGCATCGACAAAAGAAATTACGATTTATGTAGTAGATGAAGAGAATAAGCCGGTAGAAAATGCAAAAGTAAGATTTGAAGTGATTAACTACTCTGAGTTTTCAGCGCTTACAGAACTTGTAACAGATGCTAATGGGCAAGTGAAATTTACAACTGGTTTTGGCGATTTAGTCGTTTATGTACATAAAGACGGTATTGCAACCTTTGATCAAATTGATGTACGTTTAGCAGACAGTCTAACGATTACACTTAAAGACAGAGCACGTACATCAGGGACAGTAGAAAGTGTAACCCTTGTACCACCAAAAGGTGCATCTCCAGATGAAAATGCTGTAACTGAGGAAATGAAAGCCCTTCATGAAGAGCGTCATGGGCACGCCCTTCGTACAAGAAATGCTTTTGTAGAGACATTCTTCTTAGGAGAAAAAGCAAATGAATGGGCAAAGGACTTTGCACCATTTGAAGAAGGTGTAGCAAGACACTTAGAGGCAGCTCGTGGAAATTACGAAGAAATCCAAGCATTCTTTAAAGATGAAGAGACAAAAGATCTGTTAGAGTATAAAGTAAAGATGCTCGATACAATGAATAAAAAAGATATGTCAGATACAAGCTGTGAAACTTTAAAAGCACACTTAGAACATGCGATGCAGTTTAAAGACGATTTTGAAGAAGAAATTTTTGTAAAAGGCATTCTTGCACCTCGAATTGCTACAGAGAAAATCACGCCTTATAGAGCTCAGTTAGAGGCTATGTTTGATGAGGCAAGTAAAGCAGCTTATAGAAATAATCCAAGAAGTCTTTATGATTATGTTGATGAAACAATTGTGACTGCAACAAGTATGCAAAACGTTTATTTATGTGCACAACCAGTAGGTGTTATGAAACTTAGATGGGGACATGTAAGTGCTAAGAAAATTTTATTCGTAGCATTATGCCGTACATTTGGTATTCCAGCACGTTTAAATAAAGAAAATGGTAATATGAGTTACTACAAAGATGGTAATTGGGTAGAAATTGAAGTAGGTGCAGTGCAAGAAGAAGTTATTAAAAATAGTAACTTAACACTTCATGGACAAGACGATACTGTATGGGAATATATGAAAAACTACACAGTAGGTCGCTATGTAAATGGTGTATATCATACACTTTACTTAGGAACAGGCCAGTGGCAAGATGGTAAAGTAACTTATCCAGTAGAAGCTGGACAATACCGCATTGTAACTGTTAATAGAGAAGCAAGTGGGACAGTACATGCTAACCTTTACTATATGGACATTAAAGAAAATGAAGATGTGACAGTAGAAGTAGCACTTGCAGAAATAAATGCAGCACACCAAAAAGAAACAGCAGTTAATGAAACTACATTTAGGGATACTAACGGAGATGTATGTGAGCTTTCAAAAGTAATAGGAGAAAGTAATAATATTGTAGCATTCTTAGATGCAGGCGCAGAACCTACAGAACATCTTCTTAATGAAATGATCGAAGCCAAAGAGCAGTATCTTGAACTTAAACCAAATGTAATCCTTGTTGTAAAAGAAGAAAAAGACTTAAATAATCCAACACTTGTTAAAACATTAGAAGCAGTACCATTTATTAAAGTATTTGTTGGATATGAAAAAGAAGAACTTTCATATCTTTATGAAGGATTTGAAATTCTAGATAAGAAACTTCCGTTAGCTTATGTTATGAATAAACCTATGATTGCTTCTATGGCCATTGCAGGTTATAACGTAGGTATTGGTACAATGTTACTGAAATACTTAGCAGTAGAATAGTATAAAAATAGAAGGCCCTAATACTTTTATAGTATTAGGGCCTTCTATTTTTATACTATTAAAAGAGTTCCTGCTAAGATTGACAAAGAATATAAAAAATATTAACAAAATAAAAATAAAAAATAATAAATTTTAAAAAATGTAAAACAACAGAATATGGATTCCATTTTTTACACTATTTTAATTAAATTTTATAAAAAAATAATTAAATTCAGACTATATATTGATGCATATAGAGCAAAATGATAATATAAATAAAAAAATGGATAAAAATTTAGTGAATATTTACCGGTAATCGTATAAAGGAGGAGTAAAAATGAGCATTCTTTCTGTTTATGCAACAAATAAAAGTTTGTTACAATTAACAAAACAAGATATAGGTAAGCTTAATATTTTAAATGTGGGATTTGGTATTTTAGAGCAAGGAGAGATCTCTCTTAAAAATTTAACATATATTCATGCTATAAGAGAATTTAAAGTAATTAATCCAAATTTGAAGATTTATCTTTCATTAGCAAGTGGTTTAGAATGTAGTTTTTCAACAGCTTGCAGAACCAAAGAAGCTCGTGAAAAAGTAATACGTAGTATTGTGGCACTTATTAAAGAGTGGGATTTTGATGGAATAGATATTGATTGGGAATATCCATCAGGGAAAGAAGATAGACATAATCATACATTATTGTTAAAAGAATTAAGAGAGGGATTAGATACTATTTCAGCTCATAAATACCGAGGGCTTTCAATAGCTGCTGGTAGCAAGAGTTGGTACTTTGATATTACAGAATTAACAGAGTCTGTACGTTACTTAGATTATGTGAATTTAATGACATATGATATTAATGCTAATGAACATGTTACTATGCACCATACTTGCCCAGCTAAGATGAATACAGAATTAGTACAAGAAGGAAGTACTGAAGAGAATATTGAACTTTTTATAAAAAAAGGAGTACCCCCAGAAAAACTTATCATAGGTGCAGCATTTTACTCTCGCCAATGGAAGAATGTTGAGAATAAGAATAATGGTCTACATAGTTATGCAGGTAGTGCAAGTGAATATGGTCCAGTATATACCAAACTTATAAGAGATTATGTGAATAAAAATGGGTATATACGTTATTGGGATGAAGTGGCGCATGCGCCTTATTTGTTTAATGGTGATAATTTTATTACATATGAAGATGAAGACTCTCTTAAATATAAATGCTATTTAGTTAAAAAGTGGAAAATTGCAGGAATTATGGCATGGGAATATTCCTATGATGAGGAGCATACTTTGATAGCTTTAATAGATGACGCCCTAAAGTAAAAGTCTGTATAGAGAGGAGAGAAATTTTTCATGAAAAGGTTTAAAAGATATGTTGCTTTATTGATGAGCACTTTCATGGTTGTATCTACATCATCCGTTTTGTGTGCAGATATACCTAATGTTTTAGAAATTACACAGGATGTTCAAATAGACACTTTACTAAAAGCAGACGATTATGATGAATTTCTAGATACTTACAAAGATGCTAAAAGACCAGATAAAAGAGCTGAGTTCACATTTGATGTGGATAGAAGCAGCTCTGTAAGTTTAGTGACAAATTATGTAGAAGATATGGAAACAGGTGTTTATACACAGCAAGGGGATAAGACAACTTGGACGGTAGAGGTGGAAGAAGCAGGATTATATGCATTAGAGTTAGAATATGTAGCTGAATATGATAGAGGTTCTGCTATCCAACGTACTTTTTATATTAATGGAGAACTTCAGCATACAGGTGCTAAGGAAGTAGAATTTGCAAGAGTATATATAGATAATCCTTCAGATATTGGAAAAAGGGATCAGAATAATAATGAAATTAGACCTTCACAGTTAGAAATAAGAAAACTCCAAAAAAACTATGTAAAAGATCCTTTGGGTTATTACAATGAACCTTATTTATTCTATCTAAATAAAGGGATGAATATATTGGAAATCGAAGCAGTAAGTGAGCCAATGGTTATAGGAAAGGTATGGGCCAGTCCTATAGAGAATTATCCTACATATGAAGAGTATAAGGCTATGCAAAGTAATAAAAAGCTAGCGGGACAAGAAACCATTTTCCTGCAAGCAGAAAAAGCAGATTTTAAATCTACACCAGTACTTTATGCACAGCATGATAGGACAAGTCCTAAGACAATTCCTTTTAATAAAGATGCACAATTACTTAATATGGTAGGAGGAACTAACTGGAATACACCAGGGCAGAGTCTAACTTGGAATTTTGAAGTAGAAGAATCAGGATTATACCTAATAAATCTAAAAGCTAAACAAAATTTTAATAGAGATTTTAAAGCAAGTAGAGCCATCTATATTGATGGAGAAATTCCTTTTGAAGAGTTTGCACAGTGGGAATTTGGATATGCACCTAAATGGCAATTAATAGAGCTTGGAGATGGGGAAGAGGCTTATGCTGTTTACTTAGAAAAAGGGGCACATGAGTTAAAGATAGAAGCAAACTTAGGAGCTATAACTCAGCCAATCAGACGTGTACAAGATATTTTGCTACAGCTTAATGCTTTATACACGAGTATTATGATTGTTACAGGACCTACGCCTGATAGAATGAGAGATTATAGATTAGGTACTTTAATGCCAGATTTAACAAGTGAAATGGCAAGACTTGCAGATGAATTGCAGGAAGTATCAGATTGGATGATTGCTTATGGCGGAAAGGGTCAAAATAATGCTTCTTTAGATATACTCGTACGTCAGCTAAAAAAAATGAGTAAAGATGCAGATATTATTCCTAAAGAATTAGATTTTTTCAAATCTAATAATGGAGCCTTAGCGAACTGGCTTATTAAAGTAAGAGATCAATCATTAGCAATAGATTATATTGCACTTGCCTCTCAAGAGGAAACACAATTAGAAGAACCAAATGCAACATTTGTTGAACAGTTTATCTATGAATTTAGAAATTTCATTAGATCTTTCTCAAGTGACTATGCAACACTTGGAACTGCTACCTCACAAGAAGGGCAGAGAGAGAGTATTAAGGTTTGGATTCCAACAGGTAGAGATCAGGCACAGGTATTACGTAAGCTGATTGATATGTATTTCATACCAGAATATGGAATAGATGTTGATCTGCAGCTTGTTACAGCAGGGTCTTTACTACCAGCTACAGTAGCAGGAATTGGCCCGGATGTGGCGTTAAGTATGGGAGATACAGAGCCTGTTAACTACGCAGTCAGGGATGCTGTTATTGATTTGAATCGATTTCCAGATTTTGAAGAAGTATCACAGCGTTTTCTTCCAGAACGTATGGTACCTCTAACTTTTAATGATAAAGTTTATGCACTTCCCGAGACGCAAAACTTTAATGTTATGTTCTACCGAACAGATATATTAGAAGAATTAGGGATTGAAGTACCACAAACTTGGACAGATGTAATATCAATCATTCCAATTTTACTCAAAAACAATATGAACTTTGCGCTTCCAGTATCTGTACCAAGAGCAGACCTTATTGAAGCAGGCACAAGTACATATTATACAATGCTTTTTCAAAAGGGTGGAGAGATTTATAAAGATCAAGGAATGTCTAGTGATTTAGATTCAGAAATAGGGCTCGATGCTTTCAAACAATGGACCAATCTATTTGTAAACTATGCTTTACCGCAGGAGTATGATTTTCTTACTAGATTCCGAACAGGTGAATCACCCATTGTTGTAGGTAATTTTGCTAACTTTAATACACTTATGGTATCAGCACCAGAAATCAAAGGATTATGGGATTTCTCATTGATTCCAGGGACAGTTGGAGAGGATGGTGCACTAGATCATAGTACCCCGATATCAGGAGCAGATTGTTTTATATTAAAAAACTCTAATCATTATGAAGCATCTTGGAAGTTTTTAAAATGGTGGACAAGTGCTGAGATTCAAGTAGCATTTGGTAAAGAGATGGAAAGTGTATTAGGTCCTTCAGCTAGATATGCAACAGCTAATATAGAAGGCTTTTCACAAATTCCATGGGACAATAAGTTCTATGAAGTGCTAAAAAAACAAATGCAATGGGGAGTAGGCATTGAACAAGTGCCAGGTGGTTACTTTACAGGAAGACACATTAATAATGCTTTCCGTAAAGTTGTTACAAGTGGCGGAGATATTAGGGGGACATTGCTAGATTACGTTTATGTTATTAACCAGGAGCTAATTGGTAAACGTAAAGAGTTTGGACTACCTATTGCTGAGAAGTACTAGAAAAGACACATAGGTAAGGAGGGCTACCGTGAATTTAGAACAGAATCAAAAAATGGATTTTATGCAAAGGCAAAAAAGTAAGATTTTATATACATTAAAGCAGATGCGTCTTAATTATGATGCTTATCTGTTGCTAGCACCATTTGGTATTATTTTTATTTTATTTACGTTGTTACCTGTTGTTATTGCATTATATTACAGTTTTACTTACTACAATATTTTGGAACCAGCGCAATTTATAGGTTTTCAAAATTACATTAATCTTTTTGTTAATGATGATGTGTTTTTAATAGCACTTAAAAATACATTTATTATTGCGGCAATAACAGGCCTTATAGGTTATTTTGCATGTTTCTTTTTTGCTTGGCTCATTAATGAGCTACCGCCCATACCAAGAGCTATAATGGTTGTAATCTTTTATGCTCCATCTATTTCGGGATCAGCATTTTTAATATGGTCCATTATCTTTAGTGGAGATGCGTATGGCTATTTAAATGCCTTTTTACTTAATTTAGGACTTATTAATTCACCAATTAAATGGCTTACTGATCCTAAATATATGCTAACAGTCGTCATTATTGTACAGCTTTGGATGAGCCTTGGTGCAGGGTTCTTATCATTCGTAGCAGGCTTTAAAATGGTTGATCAGACTCAATATGAAGCAGGCTATATTGATGGAATTAAGAACCGTTGGCAAGAACTTTGGTATATTACATTTCCTTCAATGAGACCTCAATTAATGTTTGGTGCTGTTATGACCATTACATCTTCTTTCACGGTAGCAGAAGTAACAGCGCAACTTTGCGGAAGTCCAAGTACAGATTATGCAGCACATACCATACTTAACCATCTGAATGACTATGGTGGGGTAAGGTTTGATATGGGATATGCTTGTGCTATTGCAACAATCTTATTTATTACAATGCTAGGACTTAATCAAGTCATTCAAAAGATGCTTACTAAACTAGGTCGTTAAGAGAGAGGAGGATATGTCATTGGTTATTAAAAATAAAACAATTAATAAGTGGCGAAAATCAATGGGAGCACGTGTTGGGCGTTCAGCTACGGGTAACATGCTGAACTTAATTCTATTAGCCCTCGTAGGATGCTTTATGATTATACCTTTGGTTTATACGGTATGTAATGCTTTTAAACCTATGGATGAGTTATATAGATTTCCTCCTAAGATATTAGTTATGAATCCTACTTTAAATAACTTTAGTGATTTAGGACTTTTACTTGGTGAATCTTGGATACCATTTCCAAGGTACATCTTTAATACAATCTTTATTACGGTAGTAGGGCTAGGAGGACATATCATCTGTGCTTCTATGGCTGCTTATGCCTTAGAAAAAAGAAGATTTCCGGGAAGAGAACTCTTCTTCAAAATTATTGTTTCTACCTTGATGTTTACACCAGCAGTTACTCAAATTCCTAACTTCATTATTATGAAGCATTTAGGGTGGGTAGATTCTTTAATGTCTATTATTGTTCCAGCTTTTGGGGCACCTATAGGACTTTACCTAATGAAACAGTTTATGACAGGTATTCCAGATTCCTTACTCGAAGCAGCTAAAATAGATGGAGCAAGTGAATCTTATATTTTATGGAAAATTGTAATGCCTAACTTAAAGCCAGCATGGCTTACACTAGGAATGTTTACTATTCAATCTTTATGGAATGCCACCGGAGGGGTATATATTTTCTCTGAACAGAAAAAAACTCTTTCTTATGCCATGAGCCAAATTGCAGCAGGTGGTGTAGCAAGAGCAGGTGCAGGAGCAGCAGTAGGGGTTATTATGCTTATTGTACCTATTACAGTGTTTATATTCTCACAGAGTAATATCCTAGAAACAATGGCATCTTCAGGGATGAAAGAATAAGTCTGGGGCAAAGGAGGTTTAATAATGCAAGCAAGAAGAATAATAGTAAGCAATCAAATCAGAAAGATATGTATCTGGTTTCTGCTAGTTGCTATGTTGATAGCTTCCGTTGGTAACGTCTTTGCTGAAGAAGTTAATCAAAGTTATTTATATGGACCAAATAACTTTGTAAAAGCACCTATAGCTGCCGAACCAGGAAGAGATATAAACCATAGTGTAATAGGAACTACGACACTTAAGAATCCGAGTGATCTATATGCTACAGAAGATTATCTTTATATTGTGGATACAGGAAATAATCGTATTTTAAAGGTAGATAAAGATTATAAGTTAGTAAAAGAATATACAGAGTATACAGTAAAGGGTATAAAGGTTCCTTTTGCACAGCCACAAGGTGTATATGTAGATGAAAAGGAAAACTTACTTGTTGCGGATACAAATAACGGTAGCTTAGTTAAGCTTACACCAGATGGAGAGGTAATTGATATCTATGAAAAGCCAGAATCAAAAGTTTTACCTACTACATTTAACTATTTACCATCCAAAGTTGTATGTGATGCAGCAGGACGTATATTTGTAGCAGTTTCAGGTTTTAATATGGGACTTGTAGAACTTGATAGTGATGGAAACTTTGTTCAACTTTTAGGGGCATCTAAAGTTACATATAGTGTTACAGATGCAATATGGAGGCTCATATCGACTAAAGAGCAGCAAAAACGTATGGCTGCCTTTGTACCGGCAGAGTACAACAATATTTCAGTAGATGAAGATGGTTTTGTCTATGCTACAACAGGAACAATGAGCCAACAAAATGATGAGGGGATGAAGTTTGTACGTAAACTTAATGCACGAGGAGATGATGTGCTTAGGCGTACAGATTATGATGCAGTATGTGGAGATTTGGAATGGGCTAATATAGGATCTATAAAAGGGCCTTCCCAAATAGTAGATTGCCTAACACTTTCAGATGGTGTTTATGCCATTTTAGATCAGAAACGAGCAAGAGTTTTTGTATATAATTCTGAAGGTATCATGCTTTTTATTTTTGGAGAACTAGGTCAGACAGAAGGGACAATGACTTCTCCATCTTCAATTGTTATGTTTAATGATGACTTCTTAATCTTAGATAGTGTAAAAAATAAGATAGTATCTTTTAATTTAACGGAATATGGACGTACTATTTTAGAAGCGTGCCATTACCGTGAAAAAAATGATCTTCAGAATGAAGAAGTAGCATGGCAGAAAGTTTATGCTATGAATAATAATCACCCTGTTATTATGAGGGAAATGGGTAAAATTGCATATAGAGAAAGAGATATGCATACAGCAATGTACTATTTTGAACAGGGAGAAGATCAAGAAGGATACTCAAAAGCTTTCCAGTTTTATAGAAGGGAACTGATTAATAAGTATTTTACACCTGGAGCACTTTGTATTATTGCTTTAATTATTTTATATATGGGTTATAGGATTTATAAAAAATATTGGTGCAAAAAAGAGAAAGTAGTAAAAAAGCAAGGGCCTCTAAGATATACACTATATGTTATTTGTAGGCCATTAGATGGTTTTTGGGATTTAAAGCATGAAAAACGTGGTAGTGTAAAAGTAGCTTTGGGGCTAATGGTAGCAGCAGGAGTAGTATTAGTAATACAATCACTTACTACAAGTTTTATATTCAGTAAAGTAAGAATAGAGGATTATAATTTTATTTTTGATTTACTAAAAGCTTATGTACCACTAGTGCTTTGGACAGGTAGCATTTGGTGTGTATCTACACTTCTGGATGGAGAGGGATCTTATAAGGATATTATTATAGCTACAGGATATAGCTTAACACCTATGATACTTATTATTCCTTGCGTAGCTATCTTTTCAAATTTCCTTATTCAAGATGAAGGTATTTTGTGTGCCTTTTTCATTAATGTCGCTTACATATGGATGGGTGTACTGCTTGTAGCAAGCGTTATGCAAACACATAATTATGCCTTGAAAAAGACCCTTTTAGTTATTCTTATTTCTTTATTGGTTATTGTAATCATCCTATTTATTGCATTACTCTGTTTAGCTTTAATCCAAGAGATTTTAGCATTTGGTATAGATTTGAAAACTGAAATAGTCAATAGATTAGAGTTGTGATAAACATAAGACTAATAAAAAGAATGGGAAAGGAGATTTGCTTGTGAAAAAGATTGCTAGGCTAATATTGCTTATAGGGATAGTGCTTTCACTTTCAGCTTGTGCAACAGAAGAAGTAGAAACAGAATTACCTGAAGAACTTATTAAGCCAAATACTACAGCATTTTCTGAGGATGCAGACATTTATCAAACTATAGTAGAAAATGAATATTTATCATTAGCCTACTGTGAAGAGTCAGCTCAATTTAAGATAATAAATCAAAAAGATGGTTCAGAATTTTACACAATGACAAGTGAACCGGCTGTAAATGCCGAAAAATCCTTGTTTGAAATCTATTATATGGATGATAAAAATAATTTTTCTAGAATGTATAGTTATTCAGATTCAGTAGCAAAAGGTCAATATCAAACAGAATTAATAGATAATGGACTAAAGATAGCATTTACATTAGGAGAGGTGGAGCAAAATGTTTTTTGTCCTCCAGCTATTTCTAAAGAACGCTTTGAGGCAATAGTAGAAAAAATTGATAAGCAATTTGATAAAATTAGGTTTAAACAAAGCTATTTCTTACCTAATTTAGATAAATTATCAGAAGATAAAAAGGCAGACTTGTTTAAGAAATATCCTAAATTAGAAACAGAGGAGCTATATGTATTAACACAAAGTAATCTACCAAGTAGTGTACAAAAAGAAATCAGTGGAATCTTAGAAGCAACAGGTTACACAGAAGAAGATTATGCTATTGATATGGAAAATGCAGGCGAGCTTAAACAAGGAGGAAGTGCTATTTTTCATCTTAACATGTATGTGACTTTAGAAGAGGATCAGCTAAAAGTACGTATACCTATAGAAGAAATAATGGAGGTAAATGGTGGAAAGATACTGACTTTATCTTTACTTGAAAATTTTGCATCACCTGAATATGGTCAAGAAGGAAACTTTTTACTTCCAGATGGAGCAGGGTCACTTATGAATTTTTATAATGGTAATGGAGAGTTAACAACCTTCAAAGTACCTATTTATGGGGCAGATAAAGCAATACCTGTACAGGAGCAAATTTTTAAAGCAGAACAAGCTTATTTACCTATTTATGGTGTGCAATATGAAGATAAAGGGATGTTAGCAACAATAAGTGATGGTGAAGCCTTTGCAGAAATTCATGCACAACCTGGGAGTGATATTACACATGCTACAGCGTATCCTATATTTAATGTAAGACGAAATGCAAAAGCTTACTTACAAGGTTCTCAAAATGGAGCAGAAGCATTCATATTTTTACAAAAACAGTTATACGATGGTGATTTAGAAGTGACTTATCATTTCTTTGATGAAAGTAATAATAGTTTAGGAGATATGGCTACGTATTATGGCAACGAACTCTTTGGAGAAAAAGAGGGGATAGAGGAACCTTTGATCTACTTAGAGTTTATAGGAGCAGCTTATAATGAAGAGGGTGAGTATTCCTTAGGAAGTAGAGAGCTAGAGACCTTTACAACTATTGCACAAGTAAGAAGTATTGTTGAAGAACTTGTAGAAGAAGGGGTAGATCCACTTTCTGTAAAACTCTTAGGATTTGGAGAACATGGACTTGATTGCAGTGCAATAAATTCATTCAAGCTTAATAAGGAATTAGGAACACAACAGGAATTAGAAGATTTTTCAGCTTGGGCTAAGGCGAATAATGTAGAGCTCTATATAGATGTAGATCCACAATATGTCTACACAACAGGATTTGGAGATCATTTTACAAAGACTAAAGATGCAACTTACACCATTACTAATAAATATGGTGAAAATTATCCTTACTTACCAAATACATTGCAGCTGAATGAAGTTAAAAAGGGAAGCTATATACTTAATCCATTAGCTGTATCAGAAGTCATAGCTAAAAATAATGAAGCTATTCAAGAAATAGATGGTGTAGGTATCTCGCTTAGAGACTTAGGATCACATTTAAATTCTGACTTTACGAAGAAAAGACCTATTGATAGACAAAATGCTCTAAAACGCCTTGTACAAGATATGACTAATATTTCTAATGGAGAAGAAGGTATTGTAGTAAATGGGGCAAATGCAGCAATACTGCCATATGTGAGACATGTAAGTAGGGTAGCTGTAGATAAGCCACAATTTGATAATGCGGATCACTCTATTGCATTTTTACAAATGGTTCTAAGTGGAAGAGTAGGGTATTCAGATATTCCAGTAAATCTTTCAAGTAACTCAGAAAAATTTATGATGCAAGGTATAGGCGTTGGAACAGGATTTACATATGTTTTAACAGGAGAGCCCAATAAATCATTAAGAAAGACGACACATCCAGAGTATTACTCCACAGCTTATGATGTATGGAAAGAGGATATCCTAGTAAAAGCCGAAGCACTTGAAGAACGGAGTCAGTATATTGAAGGTAATATAACAGGTTATGAGGTAATAGATAAAGATGTTTATAAAGTAAGCTACTCAAATGGTGGTTGGATTTTATGTAATGGTTCAGATTTACCTTATACTTATGGTGGTAATACCCTTCAGCCTTATACTTATATGATGGGAGGTACTGGAAATGAAAGGTAAAAAGAAGAAAGTAGTTTCATGGGAGCAAAGACGTAATAAAATAGGTTATTGGTTCATTCTTCCTTTTATGATTGGTTCAGTGGCATTCTTAATTATCCCTCTTATCACATCTTTAATTTATAGTTTATCTAACCTAACAGTTAGTACGACGGGGTATGAATTAGAATTTGTAGGGATTGAAAACTTTAAGCAGCTCATTATGGTAGATCCTACATATCGAAAGGTTTTAGTAGAAGCTTTAATGGAACTGATTAATGTACCTATCACAGTTATATTTAGTTTCTTTATTGCTAGTATTTTAAATCAGAAGTTTAAAGGGAGAGGGCTAATAAGAGGAATATTTTTCTTACCAGTCATCCTCTCATCTGGGGTATATATTCAGTTAGAAAAAATGGATCAATT
This sequence comes from Zhenhengia sp., assembly GCF_046966505.1. Taxonomy (NCBI): domain Bacteria; kingdom Bacillati; phylum Bacillota; class Clostridia; order Lachnospirales; family Lachnospiraceae; genus Zhenhengia; species Zhenhengia sp. The sequence continues at coordinate 204,347 of NZ_JBKVCH010000004.1, read as the reverse complement.
AATTTCACAGTATGCTCAAGGTGGAGCCGATGCCTATTATTTCTCTGGGGCTTTTATAAACTTTCTGACAATGCTTAACCTTAATCAAGACCTTATAACATTCTTAATGGAGTCTGTTAATCGTATTGGAACCATTGTTGCCATGAGCGCTATTCCAATTGTTATCTTTTTAGCTGGTTTTCAATCTATTTCACCTTCAATTTACGAAGCAGCTTATATGGAGGGGGGAACAAAGTGGGAAGTATTTTGGAAAATCAGTTTTCCAATGATCAGTCCACTTATCCTTGTATGTGTTATTTACTCTATTGTAGATAACTTTACAAAATCATCTAGTGTAATGATTAACTTAGTACATAGAACAATTTTTACAGACTTTAAGTTTGGGCTGGGGTCCGCCATGGTTTGGATTTTTATTATAGCAGTATTTGGCATTATTGGTATCACGTATGCTGTTATTAATAAATATGTATTCTATTATGATTAAAATATAGGGGGAGAGGAGCTTGTAGAATATGACAATTTCGAATCATACAAAAGCGAAGGTATTGAAGCAGATAAAAAATTTCTCTTGGAAATTTGGGCGAGGTATATTACTATTTGGGATTTGTTTCGTAATACTGTATCCTATTATTACAAAGTTTATGATTTCTTTTATGAGCATTGAAGATGTATACGATAATTCTGTAAGGTATATTCCAAGGAATTTCACCTTAGAAAACTATGCCAATGCTTTTGAAATTCTAGAGCTGGATAGTATTGTTTTAACGTCCTTCTTAGTACCAGGAATTTTATCACTTATTCATATGTGTGCAAGTACATTAGTAGCATATGGATTTGCAAGATATAATTTTCGTTTTAAAAATTTCTTTTTCGTACTGATTATACTTGGGATGATTATTCCACCAGATTTAATTTTACTACCTCTTTATATGAAGTTTAGATATTTTGATATCCTTGGAATCTTTGAACTCTTGACAGGTTCAACCCTTAACCTGCTTAATACACCATGGCCACAGATTCTACTTGGCTCAACATGTACAGGACTTAAAAATGGGTTATACATTTTTATTATGATCCAGTATTTTAGGGGACTTCCAAAAGAGTTAGAAGAGGCTGCTTATGTAGATGGAGCAGGTACAATTGAAGCTTTCATTAAGGTGTTTTTGCCAAGTGCTAAACAGATCATGATGACAGTATTTTTATTCTCATTTGTATGGCAATGGTTAGATGATATTTATACCTCAGCTTTTATGAAAAATGTCAAAATCATGTCAACTCAGTTACTGCGTTTATCTAATGTGGACCTAGGAAATGCTATGGGGATTGAGAGCATGGCTGAATTTAGTTTAATGAGAAATGCCAGTATGGTAGTTGCTTTATTACCAGTTTTAATACTATACCTAATCTGTCAGAAATATTTTACAGAGAGTGTGGAGAGAAGTGGTTTAACAGGTTAATGAGCGTAAGCTTCATTATATTAAAAGATTTATATATTATTAGGGGGAAAGAATATGAACACAAAGAACAAAACAATGAAGAAATTTTGGGCTGCATCTATTTCAGTAATGATGCTTTTAACAGGATGTAGTACACCATCAAACCAAGAAAATGCGCCAGCTAAAGAGCCAGTAAAGGAAGAGAAAGTACAAAGTGAAACTACTGCAACAGAAGAAGTAAAAGAAGAACTTAGTAAGACAGAACAAGCTAAAGCCGAATTAGATTTTGGTGGAGAAACTATTGTATTTTGCTATCCTCCAGGATATGGAATGATTGATACTACTGGTACTTCTGTACCATTAGCACGTAGGGATGCTCGCATTGAAGAATTAGAAGAAAAATACAATGTTAATATTGAACAACGTGATGATGCTTCTACATATTGGGAAAACATGGTGACAAGTATTGCTTCAGGAGCACCCGAAGGTCATATCATGGTCACACAAGAAAGACAATTATTATCATGGGTTGAAGCAGGAGCTGTAGCTGACTTATCAGCAGCTATGGAAAAAACAGGTGTAGACTTTACAGACCCGGAAAAGTATTCACAGTTAGTTAGAAAGTATACAAATTATAATGGAGCACAGTATGGTTTTAGTGATCCAGCACCATATGTTTCTCAACCATATTGGTTCTATAACAAACGTATATTTGAAGAGATGCAATTAGGTGATCCATATGAAATGGTTGCAAATAAAGAGTGGACTTGGGATAAGGTTACAGAAATTGCTCAAAAAGCTACTGTACGTAAAGCAGATGGTACAATTGAACAATATGGCTTAGGGGCAATGATGTTAGCTGATTTCTTAGGTGCTTTATGTCAGTCAAATGGTACAAATATGGCTACATTCGATGAAAATGGTAAAGCTGTATTAACTTTAGCTGAACCTAAGGCAATGAAAGCCTTCCAACAGATGTCAGATTGGTTATTTAAAGATAAAGTAGCATTATTTAATGACGGGTCTTTAGATTGGGATGCAACTATTAAAGACTTTATCAATGGTAATGTAGCTATTATGTGTGGAACAAACCCAGTATTAAACAATGCAAAAGGTGCACCTATGGCTGATGATTTTGGTATCTTACCACCTCCAATGGGACCAGATGTAGATAACTATACAATTGGTGGTTCTATGGGGCAATTCTATTTTATTCCTAAAACATATGAAGATATGGCAGATAAACTGATTTTATTAATTGATGATCTTTATGAATTACCAGATGGTATGACTCGTGAAGATACTGTTGCAGAATCTTATGCAACACATGTACGAGATGAAGAATCTTTGGCAACTTATACAGAAATGGCACTTAATTTTGATACTTCTATTTATGAGATTGCAGTTATTGCAGGTTTAGACTGGTCTTCTCCTTCTATTAATGAAATCTGTAACAAAGTTGTAAAAGGTGAGGGAACACCTGCAGATGTTGTAGAACAGAATAAAGTACAGTTGCAGACATTATTAGATGACAAATTCTCAAAGTTACAATTTACAGGTAGATAAAGTTTATACTTCAAAAAAGGAGATTTTATCTATGAAGTTCAGTAAAAAAATGATCGTATATGGAATGGTAGCTTTATGTTTGGGTATAACTGCCTGTACAAGTAGTATGCAGGCAATGGAAAATGTTGCTGATAAGAATGACGTAGTAGAAACAATTGAAGTAAAAAAAATAAAAGAGGAAGTATTAGAAGAAGCACAAGTTCAAGGCGTAAATACAATACTTCTTGAACTTGAAGGTGGCACACAAGATATTAACATAGTTGAAGTAAGTGAACAAGGAAGTAATGTAAGAAAGTTCCGTCTTGAAGCACATATTGATGGACGGTGGCAATCTATTTATACCAATGATTTAATAGAAGGTTATCATATGTGTGTACTAGAGAATACAGTGACAACAGATGCTATTCGTCTAGTAGTTGAAGAAGAAGCAGCACCTGTGACCATTACATCTATGTCTGCAAGATACTTAGAAAGTGTAAAAAGAGATAAACCCTTTACAAGTACAGCTTACCTTTCTAAGAACTATTATGAGCATGATTGGGATGAGATAGATTCAAATAACTTTGCATCTCTTACAGATATCATTATGATTGGTAATTTCTCTTTTAACAATAAGGGTGAATTTATTGTAATTGAACATGATGCATCAGGTCTTGATACTACTCCTCATGAATGGAATAGTGAGTATGCGAAAGCAAACTTCCCAGTATGGAAAGAAAAGATTACTAAGCAATTAGATACTAATGCAAATGTTTGGGTGTCTATTACATGTTATAAGAATGAACCTAATGGGGCTCCAAACGGACAGACAGATGTATTTCATGATCCTAAAATACGTGAAAAATTCTTATGCGACTTAGTAAAGTTTGCAAAAGAATACAACATTGCAGGTTATGATATCGACTGGGAATATCCAGGGACTGCTAGTCAATGGCAAGACTATAACAACTTAATTTTAGAAGCTGCTAAGCTTTTTGAGGGAAATGGAATAATGCTTTCTTCAGCACAAGCTACAGGTTCAGGTTTAAGTTTAGAGAGTCTCAATGTACTAGATCGTATTAATATTATGGCTTATGATAATTATGCAACTACAAAGAATCATTCTACTTTCTATAATAGTGCAGTAAAGATTGTTAAGGAGTTTAAAAATAAAGGTATTAGTCCAGATAAACTTATTTTAGGATTACCTTACTATGGTGTTAAAGTAGATAGCTATTTTGAGCAGTGGGATTATAAACATATTTACAATCAAATGGTAGATGCTAATGAATACGATCCTGGATGTAATCTGTATGGTGGTTGGGGATTCAATGGACCTAATCTTATAAGAGATAAAGTCGTTTACGCTATTGAACAAGAGATCGGGGGTGTATTCTGCTGGCAAATGAAAAATGATATTAAAGATTTTTCGAGTAGAGACTCCTTAGCAGGGACTACAAGTAGAACGATTGAAAGGTTCATAGCAGAGTAGGAAGAGAACTAGTCTATAACTCATTTATAAATGAGTTATAGGCTAGTTTCTTTTTTTTGCTTATGAAGTTATAGATGTTTGTAAAGTTTATTATAAAGAGACTAGATTAATAATAATTAAAAATATATTATGCAAGTCTAAAAATTTTATATATAATATATTGTATATTAGGATTTTGTTGATATATGTACAAAAGATAGAAGAAGGGGCTTGTAATGAAAGAGATGAAACCATACTTGTTTTTTGAAGACTTTCCACCTATGGAGAAAGGATTTTATTTTTTTGTAGAAGAGGCATTAATGAAAAAGCCACTCATTTTATTTCAAGATTTACAAGATATACAAAAAGTACAGGAGGGAGAAATTTTTACACTTAATCTAGATTCTGTAGGGAAACTTAACCTTCAAAAAAATAATGACAGTATATCAAAGATGATTTTAAAAGATATAATAAGATATAAAGTATATGAGGACTATGATGGGCAAGAAGAAAATTTATTCTACCATTGTCATAATGGATTTGAAATATCTATGATTATTTCTGGGGAAGGATATTATTTTGCGGAGGGAAGAGCCATAAAAGTTAAAGAAGGGTCACTTATAGTTTTTAATAGTTTAGTACCCCATGCATGGATTGCTGATGAAGCGAACCCACCTCTACAAAAAACTTTTACTTTTTATCATAGATTATTTCTAGAAAGTGAGCTTGCTAAAGAAGAGTTAACTATTATTGACGAGTATTTAAAATCACTTACGTTGCTAGATATACATGGAGATGAAGCTAAAGAAATTAGAACAATTTTAGAATTAATGTACGAGGAATATACTAATAAAAAAATAAATTATAAAGCCAATATTAAATATTTGTTATTAGTATTTTTTGTACATAGTTTAAGGTTAGGTAAAAATAAGAGAAAAGGACTCAATGAAAATACTAGAAAGAAAGTGCCTAATGCACAATTAGAAATAGCGATACAGTATATAAAAAGTCATTTTTATTTAAATATTACTCTAAAAGATGTAGCAAAAAAAGTTTATATGCATCCTAATTATTTTTCTGCTTCATTCAAGAAAACTTATGGAATAAGTTTTGTAGAATATATGAATGCGTTAAAAATAGCTATGGCAATTGAATTAATGGAGAGCACGGATTTATCTATTCAACAAATTGCTCATCAATGTGGCTTTGGATCACTATCTAATTTTTATAAAGTTTTTAAAAATAGTTACGGTATAAGTCCAGCTAAATATATAAAGCAAATATAAGGTATATAATAAGAACGTATTTTAGCATATTGAAATATTGAGTGTTAATGGTTGTTTTTCTATTTTGTTGTTATAATAAAGAGTATTAAAAGTCATAGGATAGATACTACTAGTCGAAGCAGGACTAAATGAATAGACTGATGAAAAGGTTTTATAAAAGTAGATAAGAGATGTATCTCTTTAAAAAGAATAATAGAAATAAAAAATAAAAAACGAGGAATAAATTCTGTTGAATTTATTCCTCATTTGATTTAAAGTGCATAATAAGATAAAAACCACCAATAAGTAGTAAAATACCTAGGATAAGACTTGGTATGTTATAGAAGAAACTATGAAACCAACCTAAATAATCTCCAAAACGATATAAAATAGGAAGGACTAAACGGTCAAAAAGTGTATAAACGCCAAGTAGAATAACTACAGTTCCAAGAACTATGCGGTGTTTAGTAAAGAAAGTATGCCAGTCTTGATTTAAGAAGCTTTTTAATTTATGTAAGAATTCTTCCTCATCGAGTCTACGTTCATCTTCATTAAGGCGACCTAAAATTAAAGTATCAAAAAAGGCATAGAACCAGATAACTGGAAGAATAAAATTAATAAGGTAAATAGGTAAAAGGTTACAAATAGTCCAGACGATTCCAAATCCAGTCATGATGCATATGCCTTTTTTCATACTTCCTAGATACATTTGCCCAGCACCAGGAATAAGCCCCAATAAAAAAGTAAAGAAATTATTTCTATTCATATTAAAACCTCCTATAATTTACTATCTATTAATAAGTATACAGGCTATTTCTTAAATTAGGTTATCGTATTTCTTAAAATTTCTTCAGAAATAACAAAGATATAAGTATTTAAAAATTCATATAAGAACAAATGGGAGGTTATACTAACAACATAATCATTCATAGAGGTGACTTATGCGTAAATCAACAAAAATAATATGGAGTATTGTTGGTATTCTTATAGCAATAGTATTGGTAATGGGTATTTATTTATATAAGACTTTAGATAGTATTACTGTGCCTAATCAAGATATAGTAGAGCAGGAACCAGCCACTTATCCTACTATACCTGGTATTAGTCATGTACTTTTAGTTGGAGTAGATTCGGCAAGTATAGATATAGCTACAAGGTCTGATGCTATGATGCTTCTAACTTTGGATACTATACATGACAATGTGAAATTAACCTCTTTTGCAAGAGATGCCTATGTCAACATTCCTGGTATTGGGTATGAAAAGCTTACACATGCTTATGCCTATGGAGAGGCACCATTACTCTTACAAACGGTAGAAAGTAATTTTCAACTTGAAGTAGACCGTTATATTGTTATAGACTTTAAATCTTTTATTGCATTAGTGGACCGTTTAGGTGGTGTAGAAGCCAATCTAGAACAGGTAGATTTAAGGGAGTTTAATCGTGTAGCGGAAGAAAACTATAGGAAGTTCTATGATAACAAAGAAGATAGTTTTAGGCCTATAGAAAGCCCGGGCATTTATAATTTAAATGGTTATCAGACACTAGCCTATGTTAGAATGCGTAAAACAGATTCCATTTATGCTAGAGAAGAAAGGCAGCGTGACGTGGTAGAACAAGTCTTTAAGAAAATAACACGTATGCCATTTACTTCTTACAGTACACTTTTGAAAGAAGTCTTACCTTATATTAAAACCAATATGAATGTTATGGATATGGTGAAGCTTGCTTTTACAGCTCTTCAAATAGGGACGAATGATGTAAGACAGTTAGAATTTCCAAATCCCAATACAAGCTATGGGGGCTCACTTCCAGGTAAGGGATGGGTACTACAATGGGATGAGGAAGCTGGCAGAGAGGAGTTGCATACATTTTTAAATGAATAAATAAAAAGTTAAAAGTATACAGGATAAATATATTTTATCATGTATACTTTTTAATATAAGGAAGCTACAAGAGCTCAGTTAAAGTAGAAAGTACTTGTTTTTACTAATTAAGGTGCTATAGAATAAAAAGAAAGTTATAATAGATAAAATTTTTGGGAGGAAATAAAATGGAAAAGATATTAGTAGTTGTAGATATGCAAAATGATTTTATAGATGGGACACTGGGCACGCAAGAAGCAGTTAGCATTGTACCAAATGTTATAGACAAGATAAAAGCTTATCAAAAAGAGAATAACCCTATTTACTTTACTAAAGATACACATACACAAGACTATCTCCAAACACAAGAAGGAAAAAATTTACCAGTAGCACATTGTATTAAGGGAACAAAGGGATGGGAATTACAGTTACAAATAGGTGCGTTAGCAGAAAAAATACAAAAAGGTGCAAGCCATCCGATTATTTTTGAGAAGGGAATATTTGGAGGAGAAGAGCTTGCAAAAACGCTTAGAGAAGTAATAAATAAGCCAAATCAGACAGAGATAGAACTTGTAGGACTTTGTACAGATATTTGTGTTTTATCTAATGCAATCTTGCTAAAGACTTATATACCAGAAGCAGTTATTCAAGTTGATGCAGCTTGCTGTGCAGGGGTTACACCAAAGACTCATAATAATGCGTTAGAAGCTATGAAGATGTGTCAGATTCAAATTAAAAATGAGAGTGAAGAGGTTTTCTAGACAAAAATCGCCCATTATATTATGATAAGTAATGCAATAGGCGAATGATAGTTTAAAAAGGAGCTCTACAGATGAAGAAATGGTGGATCAGATTAATAACTATAGTAGCTTTAGGAATATGCATGCTTATTATACTTGAGAGAAAAGATATTCAATATAGGAGACCAGCCATTACTGTCAATAGTGGAGATTATATAGAGTATGAAGACTTATGTGAACAGTTTGTAAGAAATCATTTAATGGATGAAAATAAAGGGATCTATACAAACTATAGACCGTCAGAAGAGACTAAAGAATGGTCAACAGGGCATGAAGTTTTATCAGAGTCTCAAGGGCTATATATGATGTACTTAGTGAATAGAGGGGATAAGGCAGGGTTTGATGCTATTCTTCGTTATGTAAGAGAGTTCTTAACAAGTGAGGACGGCATGATAGGATGGCGTTATAACAAAGAGAATAATGAGCTCGCACAAAGTAATGCCACTTTAGATGATTTAAGGATTATTAAGGCAACTTTTCTCGCCTATAAACAGTGGGGAGAAGAAGATTATCTTGCTGTAGCCTATAAGCTTGCATCGCGTTTATATGAGAATAATGTAAAGGATGGCAAGCTTTATAGTTGTTATGATGAAACGTATAAAGAACTGACATCATCTATACCACTTTGTTACTTTGATTTTGAAGCACTAAATTATTTAAAAGAAATAGATAGGAGATGGGGGGAAGTATACCAAAATAGCTTAAAAATTGTAGAAAGGGGCTATTTAGGAGATACATTCCCTTTTTATGCCTTTGAATATGATTATGAGACAAAAATATATAAAGAGGCAAATACAATAAGAATGACAGAAGGTATTTTAACAGTTTTACATCTTGCTCAGGTAGGTGAACATAGGGATGAAACCATAGAATGGCTTATTAAGGCTTTACGAGATGGTGCTATATATGGTGAGTACAACAAGACGACAGGTAAACCTATAAACAATACAGAATCTACAGCAATCTATGCATGTATTGCACAAGTTGCTAAAGTGATAGGAAATCAAGAACTTTATGATTTAGCTATTGATAAGATGCTCTTGTGGCAGATTCAGAATTCTGAGAGTGTATTAAATGGAGCATTTGGCAATAAAGATACGCAAGAAGTTTATTCTTATGATAATTTACAAGCTTTATTAGCATTTTAGAAGGACTAGAGAGGCGGGACTTATGAAAAAGAACAGAATAAAGGTAGATTTATGTATAGGTATTACTGTGCTTATATCATTTACTTTAGTACTCTTGACAGCTTTTTATTTTGGAGAAGAGCAGTTAAGTTTTTATTTTGCAGTTGGAATTTTATTTATAGGAAGCTTAGTTTGTTATTATAAAGGTATAGTATTTTCTATTTGTTTAGCTATGTTTTTAGATTTTATATATGCCAGTATGCTTCTGATTGGTGCGTTAAATAGCCCAATTTTAAAGGTAAGTACGCAGGCCATAGGCTTAGTGATTGTGCCATTATGTTACATTGCTTTTGGTACGCTAGGGCATTATATTATGGTATTACAAGAAAGTAATGAAAGATTAGAGATACAAAATAAAATGCTGGTTAGAATAGATGAGGAGACAGGCTTAGGAAATATGGTGGCTTTTAATACAGACTTAGGTATGTATATAAAATTATGTAGTAGACATGGGCTACCTCTTACTGTAATGGTTATTCAACTTCGCTATGATAACCGTATTAAAAGTTTAGTGGGAGCAAAGTGGTTTGAGGTATTACTTAAAGAAATAGGAACAGTCATTAATCAGACATTAAGAGCAGAGGATATGAACTATATTTTAAGAGAGTCACAAAGCTTTGTGTCAATCCTTATTACAGATATGAGTAGTTGTCAAATCGTAAAGCAGCGTATGATGCAGAAAATATCAGAAATAAAGTTTGAAGAGGGTACTCCTTTATATGGTATTAAAATTGACTTAAGGATAGCTTTAAAGCAGTATGATGATACAATAAGTTCGGCCTGGCAGTATATAGAAGAAACAATGAAAGAGCTGGAATATGATGTATAGAGGAAAAAGATATCTTATTATTGATACAGCATATGAAGATACTACATGGCTTGTAGAAAATAATATACCTTATAGGACAATAGATGAGGTGCCAGATAATTTGAGAATCATAGAAGGTGATGAGCTATTAAGTGCATACTACCAGCAATTTTTAAGAGATAGTGAAGATATGGGCATTTATATAGGGGAAGGGAATACGACTATAAAAGAGATTGTGCAAATATTTATTAATAATGAAGTAATGATTGATCAATATAAAATAGAACAAGTAGATAAATATGAAGTATTAGAAGAAATTAAAGAAAATATACCAGAAACTAACCAAGTAGATCTTACAAAAGCTAATCATATTATGATAGTAGCTATGGTTGGTATTATTCTACTCTTTAGTAGTTTTATCATAAAAGCTAGAAGAAGAGACAAAAGACGATTTTTTGATGATCACTAAGAGAGGACATATATGAATATTATAGATTATTTATTTATCATATCCCTTATTACGATGTGGATTGTAATTTTTGTGAATATTTTATTGGTAATAGGTGGATATCGTTATAGTCATGAAATGGAGGAGACTATAATTGATACACATTTAGAAGAGTATCCTTTTGTATCCATAATGGTACCTGCACATAATGAGGGCATTGTAATTGAAAAGACTGTACGTTCTCTATTAAGTCTAGATTATCCAGCAGAGCGTTATGAAGTGATTATTATTAATGATAACTCGAGTGATAACTCAGCACAAATTTTAAAACGTATTCAAGATGAGAAGCCTGCTGTGACACTTAAGGTCATTAATACAGATGCTGTGACGGGAGGAAAAGGCAAGTCTAATGCACTCAATATAGGCTTTAACATAAGTAAAGGTGAATACTTAGCTATTTATGATGCAGATAATACACCAGAGAAAAAAGCACTGAAGTATTTAGTTGTAACTTTATCAAGGAATGAGGACTTAGGAGCGGTCATTGGAAAGTTTAGGACACGTAATAAGTCTTATAATTTACTTACACGTTTTATTAATATTGAGACGTTATTTTTTCAGTGGATGGCACAGGCAGGAAGATGGAAACTTTTTAAACTATGTACCATACCAGGAACCAACTTTCTGATACGTAGAAGTATTATAGAAGAAATAGGTGGATGGGATACTAAAGCATTGGCGGAAGATACAGAAATTAGTTTTAGAATTTATCGTATGGGCTATAAAATTATGTTTATGCCAAAAGCGGTAACTTGGGAACAGGAACCTCAAACTTTTAAAGTATGGTTTAAGCAGAGGACAAGATGGGTTAAAGGCAATATCTATGTTATTTTTAAAGATATTAAATATCTATTTGATTTGAAAAGTGGACCTATCAAATTTGATATTATTTATTTTACATCTATTTATTTATTTGGATTAACAGCTAGTATTATTTCTGATGTACTTTTTATACTAGGACTAACACAACTTATAACAGTTAACGTAGTGGGATATAGTTTAATTTTATGGATTCTTGCTTATATTGTATACGGCTTATCTATAGCCATTACACTTATTATAGAAAAAGGAGAATTTGATTTAATTAACATAGGTATAGCTATGTTGATGTATTTTACTTACTCTAAAATGTGGTCTGTTGTAGCAATGGTAGGATTTTATCATTATATGAAAGATAGTATATTAAAAAAAGAAGCAAAATGGTATAAGACAGAGCGATTTTAAGGAGAATGCCGTGAAAAAAATAAAAGTTATTTTATTAATTATAGTAGTAAGTGGATTACTACACATTAATCTATTTGCAAGTGAAAATGGAGGACAGGTAGAGTATAAGTTAGGAGAAAATATATCCCTAAGAGGAAGTTTTGGGACACATGATTGGTATTTCTATGTAGAAGAACCTTGGCAGGTTACCAATAGCCAGTTAAATCTAAATTATATAGGAACACAGTTATTAACAAGCCCTAAGTCTACTCTTACGTTATCACTGAATGGAGAAACTTTTTATTCAATAGGGCTTAATAGTTTAAAGGAGCAAAATTTAACATTAAGTTTACCAGTAAATCAAATCAAAGCAGGCTATAATAAAATTTCAATAAAGGCCTATGTCAGGTTAACAGAAGATCATCATACAGATGCAGTTAATCCTGCAAGTTGGGTAAAATTATTTAAAGATTCGAATATAAAATTAGAATATACAGAGCCAAAACAAAATAATTTAGATGTATTTCCATATCCTTTTATTCAAACTCAAAGTAAGGCCATTACCCAAATTGTTATTCCGGAAGCTTATACAAAGAATGAATTAGAAGCAGCTTTAAGGATGACAAGTTATTTAGGGAGCTATACAGATGAGAGTGAACTTATTAACATTCAAGCTAAGAGTACATTACAGCAAGTTAAAAATGCTATTATAATAGGAAATGAACAATACATTAAACAGCTCTATCCTGACCTTGCTTTTAACTTAGGGAATAAAGGCCTTATATTTTTAGAGCAGATAGGACCATATAGTAGACTTATTATATGTGCTGATAATGAAGATATTTTAGATACAGCTTTTCAAATTTTAAGTGATGATCAAATTAGAGATCAAATAGATAAACCTTATTATATTATTCCAGAAGAACTTACATTGAAAAATGACTTAAAAACTGAGCAGAAGATTAATTTTACATTAAAAGAGTTAGGTTATGATTCTATCTATATGATGGGACAACACCGTAATCAAACTTCTATTTTTATCAATTTACCAAGTGAAACAATACTTCAAAAAGGTGCTAAATTAGTCATTCATACAAGATATTCAAAGAATCTTAACTTTGAACATTCACTTGTTACACTCTATATTAATGGGGAAGCTTTAGCGAGTAGTAAATTAGACATCAATAAAGCAGATGGAGATACAATTGAGCTTTCTATTCCACCAGATATCAAAATGAATAAGGGAAGTCAGGTGACGATTGCTTTTGACTTAGAACTGGATATAAATGCTGCTGTGACAAGAGAAGAGGATACGCCATGGGTACTTATAGAAAATAGCTCTTACTTCTATTTGCCACGTGGCAGTATCAAGGAATATAGTTTTGATGTCTTTCCATATCCCTTTGTACAAGAGGGAAAGATGCAGGATATAGGTGTTATTGTGCCAGATAAATTAAATGCTGAAGATTTAATACTACTAGGTCGTCTATTTGAAAAGATAGGAACATACACTCAGCAATATGAAGGAAATATATCGATTATGAATGATTCCATACCAATAGAAGAAGTAGAAGATAAGCATTTAATCGTGTATGGAACACCTGTTAACAATCAATTTATACAGAATATAAAAGAGCAAAGCTTCCTTCAGTTTAGTGAGAATGCGCAATATTTTTTACCTAATGAAGAAGTTCATTTACTGCCTGAGTATAGCAGAAATTTAATATTGTGTGAGATGAAACCAAGTACGGTGAATTCGCGTTATGGTATGCTTAGTATGATAGCTCCTGAAGAGCAAGTCTTTAAAGAAATTTTAGGACAAAGAGTATCTATACCAAATCTCAAAGGGCAAGTACTCATTATGGATGAAAGAGGAGAAGGGAGGCTTTATAGGCCTATTCTAGAGGAGCATAGTGAAAAAGTTATAGTAAATGATAAAGTACAAAATGGAAGAAATGGCCAATCACAACAGGTTATAGGGATTTTTATAGGAAGTATTATTTTACTAAGTATTTTTCTAATAGGTTTTTTATCTTATAAAAAATATAAATAAAAATAGAAAGGCTAGCCTACTTATCCATCTAATAGAAGGAAAATAAGTAGGCTAGCCTTTTTAGTAATGTTTTAGATTATATTTGTAGGTGAACCATTTAAATAATTTAAAATGTTATTAAAAACAATAACTGCTCTTTTTTCTAAAGCTTCTTTAGTTGCAAAGGCAACATGGGGTGTGACGATCGTATTGATGCTATGAAGTAGTGGATGATCAGAAGGAACTGGAGGTTCCATTTCAAATACATCAATCCCAGCACCTGCAATTTGATGACTATTAAGGGCATCAGCTAAAGCCTGGCTATCTACTACTGGGCCTCTTGCTGTATTAATGAGAATAGCATTTGGCTTCATCAGTGCAAGCTTTTGGGCATTAATAAGGTGTTTTGTATGGGCATTAAGTGGAACATGAAGTGAAATGATATCACATGTTTGAAGAAGTGTATCAAGGTCTGTATAAATAAGGCCTGTATTTTCTTTTACTGTACGACTATAAGCATAGACTTCACATCCAAAAGCCTTAGCAATATTGGCAGTGCGAAGGCCGATAGCACCTGTTCCGATGATACCAAACTTTTTGCCTTCAAGTTCAAAACCTATAAGGCCATCTTTAGTACCACTTTGACGTACTACTTCATTACAAGACACCATATTTCTATAAAGTGCTACGATCATACCAAATACTAGGTCGCTTACAGCAGCATTAGAGTAGCCTGCACAGTTGCAGATGGTAATACCTTTTGCTTTGCAAGTGTCTACTGCAATATGGTCTACACCTGTAAAAGCAACAGCAAGCATTTTAAGATTTGGACATCCTTCAATGACCTCACTGTTAAGAGGTAGATTAGATACAGCAATAATATCAGCGTCTTTACCACGTTTAATAAGTTCCACTGTGTCTGTTACACGCGTGTCATAATAAATAATTTCTACTTGGTTACCTAAGGTAGCAGTTGCTAAATCAAGGAGTTTTTCCTTGGCAACACCTAAAGGTTCAATAATGACTAGTTTCATTTCACTCATCCCTCTTTACTTTAATTAATATATAAAATTATAGCATAAATCTATTTAATGTTTAATCTCTACCATAATCTGAGTAACAAAGTCGTTAGGATTTTGGGAAGCTAGGTCATCTAAGAGATATTCCTCATAGAAGAATTCGCCAATCTGAAGGTGATGGGCTTTAACAAACTCTAAGACTTTCTTATAGGTTTCATGTAAAGTTTCATAAGTTCCATGATGATAGGTAATAGCATAGAGTCCTTTAGGTTTAATAATAACAGAAGGGATAGTAGCATCATAAGTTTTGGAATAGAGACTTGTAAAGCAGTTTTGGAGTCCATTTGCTACATCTGCTACTTTAATAAGAGAGCCAAAAGCATCATGATTGCTTAGTTCATGTTTATTACAGAACTGAATATACTCAAGCATAAAAGTTGAAAACTCTTTATGTGTTGCAGAATTTAAAGGAGAACTAATAATAAGATATTCTTCTTCTTGCTCTTCTAGAATGGTTTTAGCATGTTCTGTCTGGAGGGCATGAGTAATATGATCAGTAGCCATAGTAAGGTGACTACGAATTTTATTTAGTTTTTTTATAAATAGATCTACTTCATCAAGTTTTTCATTAAGTAAATGGGTATAAGTTGTTGGTGTACGTGTATCAAGATAAGTTTTAATATCTTTAAGAGGCATATTCAGCTCTTTTAAAGTAGCAATCATATTAAAGGTATAAAGCTGACGGTAAGAATAATAGCGGTAGCCGTTTTCCTCTGTAAGAGTAGGAGAGAACAGCCCGATTTCATCATAATGAAACAAAGTTTGCTTTTTCACACCACACAGTTTAGCGAATTCACCTGTTGTAAAATGATTTTCAATTTTTTTGTTCATGAGTACAATCTCCTCTTGACTATATGGTTACCGTATAGTTTACCATACTATAATGATGAAAACCATGAAAAAGACAAACATTAACAAAAAGGAGGTATAAACATGAAACTTATTTTAAGCTATTTAAAGCATTATAAACTTTTAGTGCTACTTAATATAATATCTGTTTTCGGATTTGCACTTGTAGAGCTTGGAATACCAACCATTATGGCGAAAATCATAGATAATGGTATAGCCACTAATAATACAACTTATATTTATCAAATGGGGATAGTCATGGCTGTTATTTCAGTTATTGGTGTATTAGGGACCATATTGCTTGGATATTGTTCTGCTAAAATATCCACAGGTATAACACGCGATATTCGTAATGATATTTTTAGAAAGGTACAAGATTTTTCACATAGTGAATATGATGCCTTTGGTGTTTCTTCTATGATTACAAGAACAACAAATGATGCTTTTCAAATTTTACAGTTTACAAACACTTTACTTAGAACAGCTTTGTTAACGCCTATTATGTTCTTAGTAAGTTTGTTCATGATTGTAAAGACTAGCTTAGCCTTATCAGGGGTATTAGCTATTACAGTACCTTTCATTATACTTGGAGTTATTGTCATTGCTAAACTTTCAGGGCCACTTTCAGAGACTCAGCAGAAGAGATTAGATAAGCTGAATCGTATTTCTAGAGAGAATTTAACAGGTATTAGAGTTATTCGTGCTTTTGGTAATGATGATCATGAGAATGAAAGATTTGCTCATACGAATGAGGATTATGCAGGAGTATCTAAAAAGTTACATAAGCTTATGGCCGCTTCTCAGCCAACCTTCTTCTTCCTTTTAAATTTAGCTATTATTGCAATCTTCTGGGTTTCTAGCCAGATGATTAATGTAGGCACATTACAGGTAGGAGAACTTGTGGCTTTTATTGAATATTTATTCCATGCTATGTTTTCTATTATGCTCTTTTCAATGGTATTTATTATGTATCCAAAAGCGCAGGTATCAGCTAATCGTATTCAGGAACTTTTAAATGCTAAGCCACTTATTGTAAGTCCAGAAAATGGTGTAAAAGAAACAAAAGAACAAGGCTTAGTAGAGTTTGATCATGTAACTTTTACTTATCCAGATGGAGAAGAGCCAGTACTCCGTGATATTAGCTTTACTGCGAAAAAAGGACAGACTGTTGCCTTTATTGGAAGTACGGGAAGTGGAAAGAGTACACTGATTAACCTGATTCCAAGATTTTATGATGTAACAGAAGGTTCTATTAAAATCGATGGTGTAGATATAAGAGATTATGACCTTAAAACTTTAAGAAATAAGATTGGCTTTATTCCTCAAAAGACAAGACTCTTTACAGGAACTATTGCTAATAACATTAAATTTGGTAAAAAAGATGCTACGCAGGAAGAAATCAAACATTCTACAAAAGTGGCACAGGCTTATCCATTTATTAAGCGCAAACCTAAACAGTTTGAAGAACCGATTAGTGAGGGTGGGGCTAATATGTCTGGAGGACAGAAGCAAAGGCTTTCTATTGCAAGAGCGGTGGTGAGAAAGCCAGAAATTTATATTTTTGACGATAGCTTCTCTGCACTTGACTTTAAGACAGACGCTACACTTCGTGCCAAACTAAAAGAGGAAACAGAAGAATCTGTAGTACTTATCGTAGCACAAAGAATTGGTTCTATTTTAGAAGCAGATAAAATTATTGTCTTAAATGAAGGAGAGGTAGTGGGAATAGGAACACATAGTGAGCTCCTTAATACTTGCCAAATTTATAATGAAATTGCTTTATCACAGCTTACAAAGGAGGAGTTAATGCAATGAAAAAACTATTTCCTTTCTTAAAGCCTTATTTAGTACCTTTTATAGGTGCAATCCTATTTATTATTTCAGCTGCGGTTATTAATGCCATTACACCAAGAACAGAAGGACTTATTATTACTAAGCTTACAGAAGATGTACTAGCGATGAGTAAAGGCCTAGAGGGCGCAGGTATTAACTTTGCCTATATTATTAAGGTTCTTATTGTGTTAGGGATACTTTATTTAATAAGTACTGTATCTACTTATGCAGCGAGTTTTTTCTTAACCAATGCGATTCAAAATACAATGAAAGATTTAAGAAATGCTGTACAGAATAAAATAAGAAGACTTCCTATCAGCTACTTCGATAAAAATAGCTATGGGGATGTGCTGAGCCGTATTACAAATGATATTGATACCATCTCTAATGCAATGCAGCAAAGCTTCAGCCAGGTTATTAACTCAGTATTATCATTAACATTGGCATTAGGTATGATGTATGTCATAAACGTAAAGATGGCTTTAGTAGCAACACTTATTATTCCTCTTAGTTATCTTGTCTCTAAGTTTATTGTAGGAAAGTCTCAAAATCTCTTCTATAATCAGCAACAGGCACTGGGAAAACTTAATGGGGCTGTACAAGAAATGTATACAGGCTTTAATGAGATTAAATTATATGGTAAACAAGAGGATTCTATAGAAGAATTTGAAGCGATTAATGAACAGCTTTGCCAGACAGGTTTTAAGGCACAATTTATCTCAAGTATTATGTCACCACTTGTATCCCTTGTAAGTTATTTAGGTATTGCTGCTATAGGTACAATGGGGGGAATCTTCACTCTTGCAGGGGCTCTTACAGTAGGGAATCTTCAAGCTTTTATCCGTTATATCTGGCAAATTAATCAGCCTCTTTCACAAATTACGCAGCTTTCTTCAGCTATTCAGTCAGCTTTTGCAGCGGCAACTCGTGTATTTGAATTTTTAGAAGAACAAGAAGAAGTAAAGGATCCTAAAGATGCAGTAAAACTTACTCATGCTAAAGGTAACGTAAGCTTTGAGCACGTACGATTTGGATATAAAGAAGATACACCACTTATTGAAGACTTAAGCCTAGAAGTAAAAAGTGGTCAGATGGTTGCTATTGTAGGTCCAACGGGTGCAGGTAAAACGACGCTTATTAACTTACTTATGCGTTTTTATGATGTGCAAGGTGGTGCTATTAAAATAGATGGCGTAGATATTCGTAAGATGAAGCGTGAAGATTTAAGGAGTCTCTTTGGTATGGTACTTCAAGATACATGGCTTTATAAAGGTACTATTGCAGAAAATATTGAGTATGGAAGATTTGGTGCAACGAGAGAAGAGATTATACAGGCAGCAAAGATTGCCAATGTCCATCACTTTATTAAAACACTTCCAGATGGCTACGATATGCTTCTTAATGAAGAAGCTTCAAATATCTCTCAAGGAGAAAAGCAGTTACTCACCATAGCAAGGGCTATTTTAGCTGACCCAGCTATTTTAATCTTAGATGAAGCAACAAGTTCTGTTGATACAAGAATTGAACTTATGCTCCAAAAAGCTATGAGAAATGTTATGAAGGGACGTACAAGTTTTGTTATTGCCCATAGACTTTCTACCATTCGAAGTGCTGATTTAATATTAGTCATAAATGAAGGGAATATTGTAGAAAAAGGTACACATGAAGAGCTTATGGCGCAGGGAGGCTTCTATGAAACACTTTACAATAGTCAATTTGCCAATAAAGAAGCCAAATAAGCACATGAAAAATATGGAAAAGGTAAATTTTTGCAAAAGGGGTTTATTTTTGCGTGGAAGTTGTTATAATAAATAACGAAATACCTAGTTGCTGGTACCACTAAGTATTTTTAAGAGCATACCTATAATGTTCACACAGCATTTAAAAAGACACTACAGTTTTGTAGTGTCTTTTTCTATTTAAAGTAAGAATGATTTACCAACTTCCAGAAGAACCACCACCACTGGAGGAACCACCTCCGAACCCGCCGAAACCACCTCCACCAGGGCCACGTCCATTCCGATTTCCGGGGCCACCTTGTCTATTAT
The DNA here is from genome assembly GCF_046966505.1 of Zhenhengia sp. Classification (NCBI taxonomy): domain Bacteria; kingdom Bacillati; phylum Bacillota; class Clostridia; order Lachnospirales; family Lachnospiraceae; genus Zhenhengia; species Zhenhengia sp. Next base: position 184,418 of record NZ_JBKVCH010000004.1, on the reverse strand, counting down.
AGAAGGAATTAATAAAGAGAATTTGCATAATAGTACTTAAGATACGCCCTCTGTTCAAAATTAAATCCATAGCAATCAGTATAAAAACAATCCAATACCCTAAGATATTTTGTCTGTTAGAAGTACCAGGAGAAGTAGGGGCATAAGAAATATTTAAAGATTTATCTAAGGTGACACCATATTCCATAGCAATTGTATCACATACGGTACTGTAACTTGCAAGAAGGCCTTCACTGTAGTTCTCTTGAATAAAAGAAGGGCGTGCAAGATCTGTCATAATACGATTAGTAAGAGCGTCAGGAACGACACCTTCTAATCCTCTACCTACTTCAACACGCCATGTTTGATCCTTTATAGCAAGGAGAATAAGTAGGCCATTATCTTGGCCTTTTTGACCAATTCCCCAACCTCTAAAAAGTTTTAATGCATAATCCTCAATAGGAAGACCTTCCGTAGAGTTAATAACAGCTATAATAGCTTGAGCACCTGTTTTAATCTCAAGTTCATAACCTATTGAAATAATTCGATTTGTAGTTTGTTCATCAATCGTATCAGTGTAATCATTGATGTATTTGGCATTAGTAGGAGAAGGAAGAGTAGGGGCTCCATAAACTAATGTTTTAGAAAGTATAAGAAAGAGGAGCAAGTAAGAGAGAAGACATTTATAAGATTTAAAATTACGTCTTATCATGAGTTAGAAAAATCTACTGTAGGTGCAGTCTGAGCACCTGCATTTGCTTTATAAAGTGGTCTTTCAGGGAAACTAAAAATAGAAGCAATAATATTACTTGGAAATCTTCTCCTCTTAGTGTTATAGGCTGTAACGGCTGTATTATAGTCTTGACGTGCAATAGCAATACGATTTTCAGTACCTTCTAGCTGAATGGAAAGGTCTTTAAAGTTCTGATTCGATTTAAGGTCAGGATAGCGCTCGACAATAAGAAGTAATCGAGATAAAGCATTAGAAAGCTCACCATCGGCCTCAGCTTGTTCAGTAAGTGTAGTAGCACCAGCTAAGCGGCTTCTAGCATTAGCAATGTTAGTGAAAATTTCTTTTTCTTGAGAGGCATAGCCTTTAACCGTATTAACAAGATTTGGAATTAAGTCCATACGACGTTGAAGCTGTGTTTCTATATTAGCTTCGGCACTATTAACAGTTTGATCTAAATTAACAAGTGTGTTATAACCACCTATAACTGGAATAGCAATAATACCAATAATAATAAGTAAGCCTATAATAACTTTCGTAGCTGATTTCATAGTATCAAAACTCCTTTCGTTAATGTTTTTATTATGCGTCAGTAAGAGATTTATTATAGAAAAAAATAAGTTAATCTTTTATAGATTTTAGACATAAAAGGTTAGATAAGATAATAGGATTTCATAGGATAGTCTTAAGAAAGGGGAGATTTAATGATTACTTTTCTTGTTTCACTTGCATTACTTATTGGGGGATACTTTGTTTATGGTAAGTTTGTAGAAAAAGTATTTAAGCCCGATGATAGACCTACACCAGCGACTGTTATGGAGGATGGTGTAGACTTTGTACCTATGAAAACTTCTAATATTTTTCTTATTCAATTACTAAACATTGCAGGACTTGGACCTATTTTTGGCGCTATACTAGGAGCATTGTGGGGCCCCGTTGTTTTCTTATGGATTGTATTTGGAACAATCTTTGCTGGCGCAGTACATGATTATTTATCTGGAATGATTTCTCTAAGACATAATGGTGCAAGTATTTCTGAAATTGTAGGGATCTATCTTGGTAAGTTTATGAAGTTTGTTATGCGCATTTTTTCTGTTGTATTACTTGTATTAGTAGGAACAGTTTTTATGACAGGACCAGCTGGACTTTTAGCTAGGCTTACTCCTGATCATCTTAATGTAACATTTTGGCTAATTGTCATTCTTATCTATTATTTCTTAGCAACCCTTCTTCCTATTGATAAGCTTATTGGTAAAATTTATCCTATATTTGGTATTGCACTGATTATTATGGCGATTGGTATTGGCGGCGGTATTATATTCCAAGGCTATAAAATTCCTGAATTAACACTAACTAATTTACATCCTGATAAACTACCTATTTGGCCACTTATGTTTATTACAGTAGCATGTGGTGCTATTTCTGGATTCCATGCTACACAATCTCCTATGATGGCACGTTGTATAAAGAGTGAAAAAGAAGGTCGTAAAGTCTTTTATGGTGCTATGGTAGCAGAAGGTGTTATTGCACTTATTTGGGCAGCAGCAGGTGTAGCTTTTTATGGTTCAACAGGTGGACTTAATAATGCACTGACAGAACTTGGTTCACAGGCAAGTGTAGTTTATGATATTTCCTTTAAACTTTTGGGGCCTGTAGGTGGAGTACTAGCCATGATAGGTGTTATTGCATGCCCCATTACATCTGGCGATACAGCTTTTAGAAGCGCACGTCTGACACTTGCTGATTGGATGGGAAAAGAGCAAAAATCTATGAAGAGTAGATTACTTTTTGCTGTTCCGCTTTTAGCAATTGGCGCACTTCTTTCACAGATTGATTTTAATATCATATGGCGTTATTTTTCATGGTCTAACCAAACCTTGGCTATGATTGCACTTTGGGCAGCAGCAGTTTACTTATTTAAGAATAAATTACCACATTGGATTGCTACAGTTCCGGCAACCTTTATGTCTGCTGTTTCTTGTACGTATATTTTACAGGCACAAGAAGGTTTTAAACTACCTATTACGATTTCTTATCCATCAGGTATCATTTTTGCTCTTGTATGCCTAGGTATTTTCCTTTACACTACAGTTTTTCGTGCACATAAACAAAAATAAGATAAAAGAAACGGTAGAAGAGGCTTAGAATCTATAGGTTACAACTTGACTTTATAGGTTATCCTATATAGTATGAAAAAGAAAAATAAATAAATGCTAGGCTAAGTCTGGCAGGAGGATAAATGGAACTTAATTTTAAAAGTACACAGAAGCTAAATAAAAACTTTATGTATAATAACCTAACAAGAAGCAATTGTTTTGCAGTAGATTTTGGTGGTTCTAACTTTGATTTTACAAGTTTAAGAGGCGCTCATTTTAAATCATGTAATTTCTTTGGATGTAGCTTTAAATCAGCAGAATTTGTAGGAACAAACTGTAAAAAGAGCAAATTTAAAAATGCTAAGTTTGAGGGAACTCTTTTTGAAGGTGTTAACTTAAATGGGGCAGACTTTAGAGGGGCAACTTTTAAAAATGTTATTTTTGTGGGCACAGATTTAAATGTAGCTAATAACTTAGACTTAAATGCTGAAGGTATTACTATCTATGAAGCAATGCCAGAGCTTGAGATGAGTAGTGAACTTGAAGAGGCACTTAAGTTAGCTATGGAGAATCAATATGTAAAGGCCTCACGTGTTTTAGATACAAAGGATGGGGGTATCCATACCGTTAATATGATGCGCCTTTTAGAAATCTTTGATGAGAAAGCACTTATTAGAGGGTTTAAAATTATGACACCACGTCTTGATAAAGATTTTTGTACATTAAGTTATATTATTAAAACTTTAACAACTTATAAAGAAGCTGGGCTTCTATAAGGAGATTAAGAGCGAGAAGGGTAAAATAAGGATATCGAGAAAACATAAAAGGAGAAGAAGTTGTCCGAGTAGGTGGCAGCTTCTTCTCTTTTTATAGATAAATATTAAAGGATTTTACATAGAGTTAATACAAAACTAATGTTTATCTAATATAGATTTAATTTTAATCCCTTATGATTTGATTGAAATTCAAAGATTAAAACAAAAGGGGAATGAAAATGAAATTAACAAAGAAATTAGTTGCAGTATTAATTGGTGTAGTTGTAATGGGGACTTCACTTGTAGGCTTTACTTCAATGGAAGCTAAATCAGTAGCACAAGTAGATGCAGCAAGTACGACAACTCAGAAAGCACAGTACAAAAAACCTAAATATATCTTTACATTTATTGGAGATGGTATGTCTTATGTACAGCTTAACGCAGCTAATATCTATCAAGGGGTAACAGAAAAAGGTGATTTAAATCTTGGTAATTTAGCAGTATCAGAATTTCCTGTAGTAGGTTCAGCTACGACACAAGATGCTACATCATTCTGTCCAGATTCAGCCTCTACAGCAACAGCTATATCAAGTGGTGTTAAGACACATAGTGGTGTAATTGGCTACAATGCAGATAAACAAACAAAACCTGAAAGCATTACAGAAAAACTTAAAAAAGATGGCTATAAAGTAGGAATCGTAACAAGTGTATCTATTGATCATGCAACACCAGCTGCTTTCTATGCACATGTTGTATCAAGAAGTAATATGTATGATATAGCACTTCAACTTGCAGATAGTGGTTTCGATTACTTTGCAGGCGGTTCACTTGTACAACCAACAGGTAAAAATGGTGACCAAAGAGATGCTTTTGAAATTATAGAAGAAAAAGGCTACAAAATTGTAGATTCTAAAGAAGAAATTATGGCTTTAAATGATCAATCAGGCAAAGTTTATGCCATAAGTCCTAACCTTCAAGATTCACAAGCTATGACATATGACTTAGATGCGGATAAAGGTGAACTGAGACTTAAAGATTTTGTAGAAAAAGGTATTGATGTACTTGATAATGAAAATGGTTTCTTCATGATGGTTGAAGGAGGTAAGATCGACTGGGCAGGCCATGCTAATGATGCAAGATCTAACATTGGTGATGTTATTGCATTAAATGAAGCGATAGAGGTAGCTGTAGACTTTGCAAATGAGCATCCAGAAGAAACACTTATTATCGTAACAGGGGACCATGAAACAGGTGGTATGACAATTGGGCAAGCAACAACAGGTTATAATACAGCCTTTGATATTTTAGAAAATCAAAAAATGAGCTACGTAGAATTTGATAAGCTTATCGGGGACTATAAAGCGAGTACATCAGCAGATAAGGCAAAACTTGAAGATCTACTTCCAATCATTAAAGAAAACTTTGGTCTTGTAACAAGCAAAGATAAAGATGCAGCTAAAAATCCAGCACTTGTTTTAACAGATTATGAATACAAAAAACTTGAAAATGCTTTCAAAGAAACAATGAAAGCACAAGAGGATAGAGCACAAGGTGAGCAGCAGACTGCTCTTTATGGTGGATATGAACCACTTAGTGTAACACTTACACATATCTTAAATAATAAAGCAGGTATCGGCTGGACTTCATATGCTCATACAGGGGTACCAGTTCCAGTTTATGCAATGGGCCAAGGTCAAGAGCTCTTTAATGGTTCATATGACAATACAGACATCTTTAATAAACTTGTAGAAATCTGTGGTCTTAAGTAAAATTTTATGAAACTAAATAGATAATAAAAGGTGGTGGTGAAAAGTGAATTTTGTCCACCACCTTTTTAGCTCGAGATAATTAAGAGAGGATAGGTTACTAGAAAATGATACAAAAATATTTAAAAAATAAAAATGTAATTTTTTCATTAGTATGTTTAGTGGTCATAGGCATACTACTTATGGTATCTACAGGTTTTGAAAAGCAACTTTATGTCAATGCAGAAAATGTAAAAGCTAAGGTAGTTGAAACGAATGAATCTACTGTTTATAATAACGGACTTTTAAAACAAGGAAGTCAGGTATGTATGGTAGAACTCTTACAAGGTAATCATAAAGGAAAAGTAGTAGAAGCTGTTAACTTTTTAAATGGTAAGCTAGAGTTCGATAAAATGTTTGCACCAGGAGATAAGGCACTAGTACTAGTGGAGCAAGATGAGCAGGGAAATATTCTTTTTGTAAATATGTTGGATCATTACAGACTGAACGTAGAGTTATTGATTGTGCTGGTTTTTATGGGTGTTTTAATATTATTTTCAGGAGCAACTGGCCTGCGAACTATTATTTCATTTGTATTTAGTCTTTTATGTATATGGAAGGTACTTATACCTCTTTTATTAAAAGGGTATCATCCTATGCTTGTAGGACTTTGTATAGGTGTAACGATGGCAGTAGTAACTTTAATTTTAGTGGCAGGTTTTACAAAGAAAGCTTATTGTGCCATATTAGGATCAGGTGTAGCTTCGATTATAACCTGTTTACTGGCAGTAGGTTTTGGTTATTTATTTAGAATAGATGGGACAGTTATGCAGTGGTCAGAATCATTGCTTTATGCAGGCTTTGAGCATCTTAATTTAACCCTTATTTATCAAGCATCTATTTATCTAGCTTGTTCAGGCGCCATGATCGATTTAGCTGTAGATATTTCAGCAGCATTAGATGAAGTAGTAGAAAAAAAGCCAGACCTTTCAGTGAGAGAGATTCTACAGTCTGGCATGAATATTGGAAAGTCTGTAGTAGGCTCACAGGCTACAACACTTTTACTTGCCTATATGGGAAGTTTTATTGCAGTCATGATGGTATATATGGCACAAGGTACACCTATGATTAGTATTTTAAACTCCAAGTCTATTGCGTCAGAGGTTCTACATACTTTTGTAGGCTGTATAGGATTAGTTATTGTATCTCCAATTACAGCGCTTATCTGTAGTTATATTTATAAAAAGAAGAAGGAAATTTAATTGACTCCCATTATGGTGTATAATAATTAAAAAGCATATTAAAAAATAGATTAGAGGGGTTATAAAATGAAAAATTATCATACACATACTTATAGATGTAAGCATGCAGTGGGAACTGTAGAAGATTATGTAAAAGTAGCTATAGAAAATGATGTACAAGTACTGGGTATGTCTGACCATACACCTTTTCCAAATGATAGCCATTGGCTCAAGGTACGTATGGCATATGAGGAGCTTGAAGCATACTGCAAAGAAATAGATGAAGCTAAAGAAAAATATAAGGAAATCAAAATCTTAAAAGGATTTGAATGTGAGTATTTGAAAGAGTACCATGAATTCTATAAAGAAGTGTTATTAGGACAACGCGAAGCAGATTATCTTATATTAGCAGGCCATCAAATCTTTGGAACTTCTCCATGGAATTTGAGGGGAGAAGTAAAAAGTTTAAAAGAAGAGTTAAGACTTTATGCAGATTATCTTGTAAAAGGCATGGAGACAGGCCTCTTTACTTTTGTAGCCCATCCTGATGTATTTGGAACTTTTTATTTAAATTGGGATGAAGAAGCTCTAGCTGCCTCTAAATATATTATAGAAGCGGCAAAGGCTTACCATATGCCACTTGAAGTGAATGGATATGGTCTTCGTAAACCAGAAATTACAACAGCGCAAGGTGTAAGACGTATGTATCCACTGCATGGCTTCTGGGAATTAGCAGGTCATTATGATATAGAGGTACTCGCTAATTCAGATGCACATAAGCCATCTGATATTATCTCAAATATTGAAGAAGGATATAAGATTGCAAGTACATATGGACTTCATAAAAAGTTTGAGATAATAAGATAAGAAGAAAAAAGATTGCTGGATGCGTTAATTTTTTCGAGTTATTTTCAGCTTTAGGGACTATGCATAGAAGCTCTCTATTCTGAAGGTTATGCAAAAAGCTTATAAAAATAAAGGATAAGCGATTACTTTATTTCATACATCTACCACACTAAAAGTCGTTCTAAAGAGCTACCATTAAGGGGGAGGCAGTCTCTTTAGGATGGCTTTTTTTGTTCCTCAGGTGAGTAGAAAAGGATAATGAGGTAGCATACTTTAAAAAGTGTGCCTGTGTGCATTGGTTTGTGAGAAAGTAATAGTTTTATAATAAATTAGAGAGAATATACGATTAATATGCAAGAAAAAAGTAATATTTGTGAGTTTTATACAAAAATTAATTGACGTTGAAAAAATAGACGATTACTATTAAGGTAAGAAGTGTGCTGGGGCACACCGTTAGCAAGGAACTCAATACAGGGAGAGGGATGAGAGATGGCAGTAACCATTAACAAAATTGCTGACCTATGCGGTGTATCAAGGGGGACTGTAGATAGGGTGCTTAATAACCGTGGTAGGGTAAAAAAAGAAACCGAAATAAGAATTAGAGAAATAGCAAATCAATTAGGCTATACCCCGAATATGGCAGGGAAGCAGCTTGCTATAAGGAAAAAGGCTCTTACAATAGGACTGATCCTCATTGCGGAGGGCAATGCTTTCTTTGATGATGTGATAAGAGGTGTACAGAGTGCTGAAAAAGAATTACAAGACTATGGTGTAACAGTGCAGATTAAAACAATGAAGGGCTATAATGTTTACAGGCAGCTTCAACTGATTGATGAAATAAAAGATAAGGTAGATGCATTGATTATTAATCCAATTAGCGTACCTGCTATCGCGACTAAGATTGATGAATTAGTAGAGGGTGGTTTATGTGTGATTACAGTAAATACAGACATAGAAAATAGCAAACGACTGTGTTACATAGGAAGTAATTATACAAGATGTGGACAGACAGCTTGTGGTGTGTTAGGGCTTTTAACAGGAGGTAGAGCTCATATAGGCATCTTAACGGGTTCAAATAAAGTACTTGGTCATAATGAAAGAATAAAGGGATTTAAAGAAGTTTGTAAGAAAAAATATCCTGCTTTTAAGATAGTAGGCTATGGAGAGACGGAAGATGATGATATTAAAGCCTTTGAAGTGACGAATAAACTTTTAAGCGAACATCCTGAAATGGATGCCATTTTTGTGGTAGCAGCAGGGGTGTATGGTGTGTGCCGAGCAGTTCTTTCTTTTGGACGGGAGCATGAGATTACGATTATTTCATGTGACAGTATTCCTACTACTATTGAAATGATGAAGCAAGGAGTAATTAAGGCTACAATTTGCCAACAGCCTTTTATTCAAGGCAATAAGTCTGTGCACACAGCTTTTAATTATCTTGTAAGTGGAGAAGTACCAGAGAACAAAAAGTTCATTGTACAAAGTGAAATTAAAATAGTGGAAAATTTATAAATGGGGGTTATTATTATGAAAAGTTATTTTGAAGATATGCCAGTAATTAAGTATGAGGGGCCGGATTCTAAAAATCCTTTTTCCTATAAATACTATGATGCTGAAAGAGTGATTAAAGGCAAAAAGATGAAAGAGCATTTAAAGTTTGCTATGAGTTACTGGCATACTATGTGTGCAGGGGGTGCTGATCCTTTTGGGGGAGTAACCATGGATAGGTCCTATGGGGAAACAGAACCGATGGCAATCGCAAAAGCTAAAGCAGATGCTGCTTTCACTTTTATGAGTAAGATGGGCATTGAATATTTTTGTTTTCATGATGTAGATATTGCACCTGAAGGTACAAATTTTGAAGAGACAAGAAACAATTTTCATGAGATGGTAGCGTATATTGAAGGAAAAATGAAAGAAACAGGTATAAAGCTTTTATGGGGTACAGCAAATTGTTTTAGTCATCCAAGATATATGCATGGTGCGGGAACTGCTTGTCATGCAGATAGCTTTGCTTATGCTGCGAGCCAGATTAAAAATGCATTAGATGCAACGATTCGATTAGGCGGTCAAGGGTATGTATTTTGGGGTGGCAGAGAAGGGTATGAAACACTTCTGAATACAGATATGGGTTTTGAATTGGATAATATGGCACGTCTTATGCATATGGCAGTAGCATATGGTAGAAATCATGGTTTTACAGGTGATTTCTATATTGAGCCAAAACCTAAAGAACCTATGAAACATCAATATGATTTTGACACAGCAACAGTGCTTGCATTCCTTAGAAAATATGGACTAGATAAAGATTTTAAAGTGAACATTGAAGCAAATCATGCCACACTTGCAGGTCATACTTTTGAACATGAACTAGCGGTAGCACGTATTAATGATGTTTTTGGGAGTATTGATGCCAATCAAGGAGACCCGCATCTAGGGTGGGATACAGACCAATTTCCAACAGATGTACAAAGCGCAACTTTATGTATGTTAGAAGTGATTAAAGCAGGCGGTTTTACAAAGGGTGGTCTTAACTTTGATGCAAAAGTCAGAAGACCTTCCTTTGATTTTGAGGATATTGTCTATGCTTATATAAGTGGCATGGATACTTTTGCACTAGGTTTAATTAAGGCTTATGAGATTTTAGAAGATGGTAGGATAGAAAATTTTGTAACAAAGCGCTATAAAAGTTACACTTATGGTATTGGAAAGGAGATTGTAGAAGATAGGGCGACTCTTGAAAGCCTAGAAGCTTATATACTTGAAAAGGGTGAGACTAAAGTAGAAAGTGGTAGACAAGAATTATTAGAAAGTATTTTTAACACTATCTTGTTTAAATAGGAGGACAATATGAAGTATCTTTTAGGAATTGATATAGGGACATCAGGCACCAAAACAATACTTTTTGATACAGCTGGAAATGTAGTGGCTTTTAGTACAAAGGAATATCCTCTTTATACCCCTCAAAATGGGTGGGCAGAACAAGATCCTATAGATTGGTGGGAGGCTACAAAAGATACAATTCAAGAAGTTGTGACATTATCAGAAGTAGAGAATGAGCAGATTGTAGGTATTGGCCTTTCAGGACAGATGCATGGCCTTGTCATGTTGGATGAAAAAGGTCAGGTGATTAGAAATGCTATTATTTGGTGTGACCAAAGGACGGCTAGGCAGTGTGAAGAGATTAATCGTTTGGTAGGCAAAGAAAGACATATTGAAATTGCAGCCAATCCGCCTCTTACAGGGTTTATGGCTTCTAAAATTTTATGGGTAAGAGAAAATGAAAGCGAAAACTATAACAGATGTAAGCATATGCTACTGCCTAAAGATTTTATTCGTTATAAGTTAACGGGTATATTTGCAACAGAAGTATCAGATGCTAGCGGAACAGGGCTTTTAGATGTGAGAAAACGTTGTTGGTCAGATGAAATTTTAGAAAAGCTTTCTATTGATAAGGAGTTTTTACCAAAGGTCTATGAATCGCAAGAAGTAACAGGGACTGTAATGGAGGAAGTAGCAGCACTGACTCACCTTAAGGCTGGTACGATTGTTGTGGGCGGAGCAGGAGATAATGCAGCGGCTGCTGTAGGCACAGGGGTAGTTTCAGATGGAAAGGCTTTTGTGACCATTGGAACATCAGGTGTAGTCTTTGCCCATACCTCACAAATCAATATTGACCCAAAGGGGAGAGTGCATACCTTTTGTGCTGCAGTACCAGGAGCTTGGCATGTGATGGGAGTTACACAAGCGGCGGGGCTATCTTTAAGATGGCTTAAAGATCAAATGTGTGAGGAAATAAAATTTCAGGCAGATGAGAAGGGGGAAGATGTTTATGAAATAATGACCCAAATGGCAAATCAGTCTCCTATAGGTGCACACAAGTTACTGTACTTACCTTATTTGAATGGAGAGCGTACACCTCATCTTGACCCAAATTGTAGAGGCGTATTCTTTGGTATATCGTCAGTACATACAAAAAAAGATTTTATACGTGCTGTAATGGAAGGTGTAACGTATTCTCTTAAAGATTGTCTAGGGATTATTTTGGAGATGGGCTATTCAGTAGATGAAATGATAGCATGTGGTGGAGGCGGTAAAAGTAGATTTTGGAGACAAATGTTAAGTGATAATTTTGACTGTAATGTTCAAACCCTAACTGCTGATGAGGGTCCTGCACTTGGTGCGGCAATACTAGCAGGTGTCGGAGCAGGACTATTTTCTTCAGTAGAAGAGGCTTGTAACAAGATTATTCATAAAAAATCACAGCAAGAACCTATTGTGGCAAATACAGAAGTATATGAAAAGTATTATAAAGCCTACCAAGGTTTGTATAGAACGCTTAAAGAAAATTTTAAAGACCTAGCTAAGTTATAGGAGGAAAAAGTATGATACAGTATCCATTTCAAGACAGCACACTCCATATTGAAGCAAGAATTCAAGATCTTATATCTAGAATGACTTTGGAGGAAAAGGTAAGACAATTAGATATTTATTCAAATAACGAGTTTAAAGATGACAAAGATGATTTTGATTTTGATAAGTTGATGGAAGTATGTGGGGATGTAGGTATAGGGTGTTTGCAAAATAGGTATTCAAGTGCTCATCTGAATAATAAGATTCAAAAAGCAGCCTTAGAGGCTTCTAGACTTCCTATTCCGATTTTATTTAGTGAAGAAGCCTTACATGGATTAATTTGGCCTGAGTGTACAGTCTTTCCACAACAGATTGCACTCGCTTCTACTTTTTCACCTGAGTTAGGTTTTAGACAAGGGCATGCTATTGCTAGAGAGTGTAGAAGCTTAGGTGTTCATGAAACATGGTCGCCGGTTCTGGACCTAGCACGTGACCCAAGATGGGGCCGTGTTGAAGAAGCTTATGGAGAGGATACATACTTAGCTTCTCGTTTTGCAGAGGAAATGGTAAGAGGGCTACAAGGTGATGACTTAAGTAGAAATGACACCATTATAGCTGAAGTTAAGCATTTCTCTGGTTATGGTGCACCTACAGGTGGTTTAAACTGTGCACCTGCTATGATGGGGAAACATGAACATGAGTTTTACTGTTTACCAGTATTTGAAGCAGCATTTAAAGCTGGAGCATTAAATACAATGTGTTCTTATAATTCTATTGATGGTATTCCAGTAGCTGGTGACCGTCATTTACTAACAGATGTATTACGAGGCGATTTCGGCATGAGAGGATTTGTGCGTGCGGATATGACAGCTATTACCATGTTACATAGATGTCATTATGTAGCACCAACGCAGCGAGAGGCTATTCGTATGGCGATTGAGGCTGGGGTTGATATGCAGCTTTATGATTTCTCACATGATTTTTACCAAGATACTTTAATAAGTCTTGTTAAAGAAGGGGAATTAAAAGAAGAGGTGGTGGATTTATCGGTTAGCCGCGTTCTAAGAGTTAAGTTTATGCTGGGGCTCTTTGAAAATCCTTATACAGATGAAGCGTTATCTAAGTCAGTAGTTCATTGTCAGGAGCATGTTGACTTAGCCCTTGAAGTAGCAGAAAAAGCAATTTGTCTTCTTAAAAATGCTCATCATACATTGCCACTAAAAAAAGATTTAAAAACCATTGCAGTCATTGGACCTAGTGCTGCAGTGCCACGCTTTGGAGATTATAGTGCACCAACAAAATCTTGCTTAGGGGCAGTAACCTTATTAGATGGCATTCAAGCGGTAGTGTCTGAAGATACAAAAGTTTTATATGCTAAGGGGTGTGATATTTTAGAATTTGAAACAATGCCTATTCCTGCTACATGGTTAAAAGATCATAAAGGTAACCCAGGTCTTAAGGCAGAATATTTCAATGCCCATAATTTTGAAGGTGAGCCAATTGTGATAAGAAATGATACACAAATTAATTTTAACTGGATTTATACAAAGCCTGCTGAAGGGGTAAATGCAGATAGATTTGCAGTAAGATGGACAGGTGTACTTGCGCCGACGCAAACATTTGAAGGCTCTATCGGTTTAAGCAGTATGGACAGTATGCGCCTTTGGATTAATGAAGAACTTGTTGTAGATGGATGGGGCGATAAAGAGGCCACCACAATGAAGCCGTTCTTCTTTGAAGCAGGTAAGGAATATAACGTCCAAATAGAATTTATAAATGATCAAAGAGGCGTAAGAGTAATCTTTGGTTATAATATGGGTAACGATGATATGGAACAGGCTGTTTTAGTGGCTAAACAAGCTGATGTAGCCATTGTGGCAGTGGGAGATAGTGAAGAAACTTGTGGTGAGAATTTAGATAGAGCAGATTTGAATCTTCCTGGAAGACAACTAGAACTCGTAAAAAAAATCTATGAAACAGGAACCCCTGTGGTACTTGTCCTTCAAAATGGACGTCCACTATCTATTACATGGGAAGCTGAACATCTTCCAGCAATTATTGAAGCATGGCATATTGGTGAACAGGGAGGTCATGCTCTTGCTAAAGTACTCTTTGGCGATACGAATCCAGCAGGGCGTTTACCAATTTCTTTTCCTAAATCCGTAGGTCAAATTCCAGTTCACTACAACCGTCGTCCATTTGGTGCAACAAAATATGTAGAGATGGATTGGAATCCTCTTTATCCATTTGGATTTGGTCTAAGTTACACAAACTTTGAATATAGCAATCTAAAACTGTCATCAGATACGATTACAGCTGATGAGATTTTGGAGGTATCTATTGATGTAACCAATACAGGCACATGCTATGGTGAGGATGTTCCACAACTTTATATTCATGACAAATTTAGTAGTGTAGTACGCCCATATAAAGAACTTGCTGGTTTTGAAAGAATAGGTTTAGATTCAGGACAAACGAAGACAGTTACATTTAAATTAGGTGAAAGGCAACTTAGAGTTTTAAATCCTAAATTTGAATGGCTTGTTGAAAGTGGTGAATTTGAAGTAATGGTAGGTGCACATTCACAAGACTTACCTCTTAAAGCTACATTCTGTGTAAAATAAATTAATTAAGTTTTTAAAAGCTAGGACATAGTCATTACTTAAAAGTAGAATGATATTATTCTAGTTTTTTTGTAGATAAAGTAAAATGTTATAAAAAAATATGTAAAAAAGTAATATTGAAAGGTGTTTACAATATCAGAGAACGTATGCACAATCTGTATCGTATAAAATGTATAAGGATTTATTATACGTAGGATAGCTTTTAATAATCAAAATGTATAAGAAATCAAAGAGGATTACTGTTATACTTCCTGTAATAATTGGATTGGGTACACTAATTGTTGTAAATACACATCATAGTGCTATTATTTTAGGATGTTTGACACTAGGTATAATCTGTTTTATCATATCCTATTATATAAGTAAAAGAATTTATATAGTATCCTAAACATTAAATAAAAAGAAGCAGGTAGCGAGAATGCACCCCGTTTAGTAGACACATAATAAAAAAGATGTGTGGAGTTGTCAATAAAAAGTAGACACAAAGTTAAGTTGATTTTATGAATTTAATTCTTCAAATTGTGCAGGTGAAATATACCCAAGAGCAGAATGAATTCGCTTTGTGTTATAATACATTTCAATATATTTAAAGATATCTTTTTGAGCTTGTTCAGGGCTTTCGTATTTTGCATCCTGAATAAGCTCTCTTTTTATTGTTCTATAGAAAGATTCCATAACAGCATTATCATAAGGATTTCCTTTTCGACTGTTACTCTGAATAGCGTGATATTTAGCGAGTAAGGATCTAAAATTTCCACTTGTAAATTGTGAACCTTGATCGGTGTGAACGATTAAGCCAGCATCTGGATGTTCTTTGCCATAAGCTTGTATAAAAGCATCTTGAACTAAAGTATCTTTCATTTTTTTATTCATAGACCAACCTACTACTTTTCTAGAATAGATATCAAGAAAAACAGCTAAATATAAGGTTCCTTTTCGTGTTGGGATATAAGTAATATCTCCAACCCATATTTTATTTTTCTTATCTGCATAGAACATCTGATTTAATAAATTTGGTCTTTCTATTGAATTTGTTTTTTTATTATAATTTTTGTATTTATAACGTGTTCCTTTAGGATATAGCTTTAGTTCTCTCATAAGTCTAGCAACTCGTTTACGATTTACATAAATTCCTTTAACACTTAAAACTTTAGATATTCTAATTGAGCCATAACGTCCTTTATGCTCTTCAAAAACTCGGATAATCTCTTCTTTTAAAACCTCATTTTCAATATCACGTTTAGAAGGTTTACGATGTAAATATTTATAGTAGCCAGCTCTTGATACATTTAGTGTTTTGCACGCCTTCTTGATGTTATATTTTCCTTGATTTTCTTTCAGATACTGAAATCTTACTTGTTCCTTTGCTTCAAGAAGGCCTGGTATTTTTTTAGTAGTTCAAGTTCCTTCTTTAGTTCTAAATTCTCCTGTTTTAATTTCTTTATTTCATACTGACATGAATAAAGTGCGGTCCCATGACCTGGGAATGCACTTTCTCCATACTCTTCATATTCATTTATCCAGCGATACAAAGAATTGTAATGAATAGATAGTTCTCGAGCTGCATGGGAAACAGACATATCATCTTCAAGAACTAATTTCACTGCAGCAATTTTAAACTGTTTATCATAACTTCTTCTCATAAGTAGACCACCTTTCACTATTTTATCTTAACTTTGTGTCTACTTTATCATACCATGCCCAGTGTTCAACTAAATGGAGGTGCATTTCTTATGCCTAAAAAAGGTCAGAAATTCCAAAGATATGATAGAGACTTAGTGCTCTCTATAGTGCAAGAAAAACTACAAGGGGATAGCTCTTACACACAACTCAGTAAAAAATACAACATTCCTGAAGGAACAATTAGTGTTTGGGTTCACAAATACACTACAAAGGCGTGGGATTGTAGTGATCGTCGTGGTAAGAAAGATGATTGTGATATAGATTATAAAGTGAGGTATGAGATTGTAAAAAAGTTCCTCATCTTCTTACAGCAAAAACACTAGATAAAATTCAGTTTATCCAAAGTATGCGTCATGAATATCCTATTAAGCTATTGTGCGAAGTATTGAATATAAGCCGTGCTACATTTTATAAATATAGAAATTCTAAAACACAGGATTTTGAAGAATACCTTACAATTAAAGCAATCTTTGAAGAAGATGGCTGTATGTATGGATATCGTAGGCTTAAGAAAGCTATTTTACAACGAACTGGATGGATTATTAATCATAAAAAACTCTTAAGAATCATGAGAAAATATGGATTAGAAATACGCTATAAGAAGGTTTATAAACGTAATTATATGAAAAAATTTATTGCTGACAATGTCCGACCAAACTTACTGAATGGAGATTTCAAGGCTGAACAAAATAATGAAAAGTGGGTAACGGATATCACATATCTAGCATATGAGGGGCGTTACGCCTATCTTTCAACTATTATTAACTTGCATTCACGTGATATAGTGGCAGCCGTTATCAGTAATAGAAATGATTTGAAACTTGTAAAGGATACCTTAGAAATGGCTTTATCAAAGGAAAAAGATGTGCATGGAGTCATTCTTCATTCAGACCAAGGATTCCAATACACATCTTATGAATACCGTGCTATATGTGAAGCCAACGGTATTACTATTTCCATGAGCCGAAAAGGTACCCCTTCTGACAATGCTCCTATAGAGAGTTTTCATAGTTCTCTAAAACGTGAAACACTCTATAGCTATAATATAGCCAATCTAAAGGAATATATATCATTAGTTGAGAAGTGGTTAGAAAAATATAATAATGTTCGTTTAAGACTAACATCATAAAAATAGACACGGTCTTTTTTACCGTGTCTACTAAAAAGGTAGCATCATCAGCTATAGGTGCTATCTGCTTCTTTTTTATTTATAGATTATTTACCGTAGTAAGCTTTTTTGTAAAGATCTTCTAACTCATGTACTTTTGGAAGTCTTGGGTTAGCTGTAGTACATTGGTCTTCGAAGGCTTTATAGGATAAGTCTTTGATTTTTTCAAGGTAAACTTTTTCATCTACTCCCATTTCTTTAAGTGTGAATGGGATATTAAGTTCTTTCATTAAGTCTTTAACGGCTTTTACTAAAGATTTAACACCTTCTTCTGTAGTAGAAGCTGGAAGGCCTAAACGTTTAGCAATTTGAGCGTATCTTTCTGGTGCTACGAATTTACCGTATTTAGGGAATGCCATAAATTTAGTTGGATTTGTTTCACCATTGTATTCAATAACGTGTGGAAGAAGAATAGCATTTGCACGACCATGAGCAATATGGAACTCGCCACCAAGTTTATGAGCAAGTGAGTGGTTGATACCAAGGAATGCATTTGTGAAGGCCATACCTGCAATACATGAAGCATTGTGCATTTTTTCACGAGCTTCTGGGTCATTTGCACCAAATTTATATGAACGTGGTAAGTATTCGAATACAAGTTCAATTGCTTTCATAGCAAGTGCATCTGTATAGTCTGAAGCAAGCACAGATACATAAGCTTCAATAGCATGTGTTAATACGTCAAGACCTGTATCCGCTGTTGGACCAGCAGGAACACTCATAACGAACTCTGGGTCAATGATAGCAACGTCTGGAGTTAATTCGTAGTCAGCAAGAGGGTATTTCATATTTTTAGATTTATCTGAGATAACTGCGAATGATGTTACTTCAGAACCTGTACCTGATGTTGTTGGGATAGCTACGAATTTAGCATATTTACCCATATGAGGGAATTTATAAACACGTTTTCTAATATCTAAGAATTTTTGAGCCATACCGATAAAGTCAGCTTCTGGGTATTCGTAGAATAACCACATAGCTTTACCAGCATCCATTGCAGAACCACCACCAAGTGCAATAATTACGTCTGGTTTGAATGACTTCATAAGTTCAGCACCTTTTCTTACTGTTTCAAGGTCTGGATCTGGTTCTACATCGCTGAAGATTTCAATAGCAAGTTTATTTTGGTTTTTATTGAGTTGGTAAAGCACACGATCTACATAGCCTAGTTTTACCATCATTGGGTCAGCAACAATGAGTGCACGAGAGATGTTAGGCATCTTTGCTAGATATTGTACAGAACCTGCTTCAAAATAGATTTTTTCTGGAATTTTAAACCATTGCATATTCACGCGTCTTTTTGCCACCCTTTTCTTATTAATTAAGTTCATAGCTGTTACGTTAGATGAAGTAGAATTACGTCCGTATGAACCACAACCAAGTGTTAATGAAGGCATCATAGAGTTGTATACATCACCGATACCACCGAAAGCAGAAGGAGAGTTTACAATGATACGACAAGCTTTAAGTCTTTCACCATATTCTTCAACAAGTTTTTCATTTGTTGAATGGATAACAGCTGTATGGCCAAGTCCACCAAGTTCAACCATTGCTTCAGCTTTGGAGATACCATCTTCTACATCTTTCGCTTTTACAACAGCAAGTACTGGAGAAAGTTTTTCTCTTGAAAGAGGATAAGCTTCACCCACGCCGTCAATTTCACAGCAAAGCACTTTTGTTTCTTTTGGAATAGTAATGCCAGCAAGTGCTGCAATTTCATAAGGGTATTTACCTACGATATCTGGGTTAACCATTTGTTTTTCAGGATTGATTACAATTGGTTCAAGTTTTTTAATTTCTTCTTTAGTTGCAAAGTAGCATCCAAATTTTTTCATGAAAGCTACTGCTTTATCATAAATAGGCGCTTCGATGATAGCAGCTTGTTCAGAAGCACAGATCATACCATTATCAAATGCTTTTGAAAGCATAAGATCTGTAAGAGATTGTTCAAGGTTAGCTGTTTTCTCAATGAAAGCAGGTACGTTACCAGGGCCAACACCAAGTGCTGGTTTACCAGCTGAGTAAGCTGAACGAACCATAGCAGAACCACCTGTAGCAAGAATCATAGCTACTTTTGGATGATTCATAAGTGCTGTAGTTGCTTCGATTGATGGGTGGTCAATCCATTGTACACAGTTTTCAGGAGCACCAGCAGCAATAGCAGCATCTCTTACGATTTTAGCTGCTTCACGAGAGCAATTTTGTGCAGATGGATGGAATCCAAAGATGATAGGATTACGTGTTTTAGCACAGATGATTGCTTTGAACATTGCTGTTGAAGTAGGGTTCGTTGTAGGTGTAACACCACATACGATGCCAACTGGTTCAGCAATTTCTGTATAGCCTTCATCATCATTATCTTCAATAATACCTACAGTTTTATCATGTTTAATACTATGGTAGATATATTCTGTAGCAAAAATATTTTTTGTAACTTTATCCTCAAAGACACCGCGCCCAGTTTCTTCTACAGCCATTTGAGCCAGTTTCATTTGAGCAGATAAACCAGCAAGTGCCATTGCTTGTGTAATGGCATCAACTTGCTCTTGAGTGAGTTTCATATATTCCTCAAGTGCTTTATCAGCTTTTTCTACTAATTCGTTCACCATAGCTTGTGCATCGATTACAGGTGCAGCAGTTTTAACTTTCTTCTCTTCAGCCATTATAATAGCCCCCTTATAAAATATTAAAATTTTTTATAGATAACTAGCTGAGTCGTGATGTCGAAGTTTTTTATTGTTTATTTTTTAACATAATCAAATAATAACACTTTGGTAAAGCATTGTCAAATGTTTAACGAAATAAAATTTATAAAAAATAGTTAGTTTATGTAAAAATATAACAAAAATATAATAAAAATAAATTATTAATTGTGTATATTTTATAATTGTTGATTTTCATAAGTAAAGTAAATTTTAGAAAAATGGATATAAAATATAATTAGTATAAATATAATATTTATGCTTATGATGAAATTTAATATGTAAGGTAGTAGAGCTAACATTAAAAAGAAAGAACTCTCATACATTAAAAAAGAAAAGTCATAGTACTTATTGGGGTTAGATAAACAGTCGTTTAGGAGAAAAGAGGGGTTTTAGTGAAAGAGATCATAAAGGGTATACTGATTATAATGGGATGTCTACTTATTCTAACTGGTGTAGCAGGCTACTATGAAAAGGATAGGATAGATAGAGGAACTAGAATATATCAGAGGAGATAGTTAGAAAAATGAAAGAATAATAATTTAACAATTATAGGAGCGATTCTATAACTCATTACAGGATTTTCATAATTCTATGTTAAAATAAAAGGAAGTCAACTAAAAGGTAATGTGTAGCAAGTATATTAAAGAGAGAAAATGAAAGTGACATAAAAGGGAGGCAGAGGGACTATTGAACAAAAAAATTATTTTATCAAAGACTATTGTATTTGTATGTATCGTTGGTTTTATTACTTTGTTTAAAACCATTTTCGGAGCTGAAAATGCATTAATTGGTGTAACTTCTATTACAGCCCTATTAATGTTTTTGGAAAGAGATTTAACTATTGCACCGTGGAAAAATACTATGAAATTAATAGGGTTAAATTTATTTATTGGATGTACAGCAACACTTGCTAGCACTAATATGTGGATTGCAATACCTGTTAACTTTATGGCAATTTTTATATTAGGACACTCTCTTTTATATAATTTGAAGAAACCAATGTATTTACCTTTTATTCTTCAATATTTATTTATCCTAGCATCACCTGTTCCAGCTGAAAAACTTCCTATGAGGTTATTAGCTTTAATAGTTGGAGCGGTAACCATTATGGGCATGCAGCTTTTAACGAATAAAGGGAAGCTTACAAAAACAGGGAATAAGCTATTGGAAAGAGCATGTACAAGCCTTACTCAAAAAGCTATTAGTATTAAAGAGGATAAGGGTTATGAATGTATAGATAAAGAGATTAATCGGACCCTTCATGAATTTAGAAGATTACTTTATGATAAAAGAGAAAATGATTTTTATCTTACAGAAGAGGGAATGATTAAGCTTAATTTATCTGTTTCCTTACAAAAGATATCTTATTTATTAGATAAGATGAGCTATACAGGTGTGCAGCAGGAAGTTATTGATGACCTAATGAAATACCTTGATAAACTTAAAGATTGCCTTAATGATACTGCATATGTTAAGCAGCTAAAGCAAGTATTGCAGCAGCTATTTAATAAATATGAAGATAAGCAACTTAAGGATACTACTTCTTTAGAGATTCTTAATCATTTAGGATTTTTAGAGAATAATTTTAAGGCTTTAGAGACTTTAAAAGAAGAACACTATAATAGTGTTAAAAAGCTTGAAGATATTCCTAATGAATATAAAAAAAGTATCATTTTAAATGGTGCTATTAATAGGAATTCTATTAAATTTTCATATGCTATGCGCCTAGCTATAGGGATTACGTTAGCAGGTTTTATAACGGACTTCTTCAATTTATCAGAAGGCAGATGGATCATGTTTACTGTCCTTTCACTTATTGTACCAATCTATGAATTGTCAAAGCAAAAGGTAAAAGATCGTTTATTTGCTACAGTAGTAGGGGGCATTATTGTTACTCTTTTATTTGGGGTATTCCAAGATCTCACTATACGTACAATGATTTTAATGTTAGCAGGTTATATTGGTAGTTATTTAGCAGCGTATCGTTATAGTACTATTTGTGTAACGGTATCAGCTATTGGGGCAGTAGCATTAATGGGGAATACACAAGTATTTACTATCAATCGCATTATCTTTGTAGCATTGGGGGCACTTATTGCGAGTTTACTTAATAAATTCGTTTTCCCATTTAGAATAGATGACCATAATAAACAGCTAAAGAAAATGTATAAAGAAACGATTGCTGAAATGTTTAAAGCAGTATATGAAGTAGCACAAGGTAGGGAGTGTAAACATCGTATTAAAAATCTTCTCATTATAGCCTCTCTTATTGAAGAACAATTAAGGTTAAATAATCAAATTGTAGTAGATGAGACAGTAGAAAAATTAGAAAAAGCGCGTTGTTTACTACTTACTAATATTTATGAACTTTATATTTGGATTAGTGAGAATAAAATTAAAGAAGTAGATATTCAACATATATTAGAAGATATTAAGACAATATCGAATGCTGACAAACAGGATATTCTCCCTGTTATTGAAGGTATACAAAAGCATATGGATAGGGTGAAGGGGATTAATGATAAAGTTATTTTAGGTATTATGCTTAATATCTTACAAGAGGAGGCTATATAACAATAAGGAGTATTCGTATTCCTTATTTTTTTATGGGCAAATTATGCTATAATGAGAAATGCTAAATACAATTAAGATAAATAAGGTTAAAGACATTTTATAAAGAAATTAAGATAATAGGTGACGATATGAAAAGATTTAAAAAGGTTTATATTGAGATTACAAATATTTGTAATTTAAGTTGTAATTTCTGTCCGAAAACAAAAAGAAAACTCACTATGATGGAGACAGACGCTTTTAAACATATTTTGCAAGCTGTTAAGCCTTATACGGATTATATTTATCTACATCTTATGGGAGAGCCTACGCTTCACCCAAGGCTTAAGGAGTATTTAGACTTAAGTTATGAGGCAGGTCTTACTGTTAATATGACAACTAATGGAACCTTACTCCCTAAAGTGAAGGAGATTCTTTTAAATGCACCTGCTTTGAGACAGGTAAATATTTCACTTCATAGTTTTGAAGCCAATCAAAGTGAGGTGGAGCTTGAAACGTATGTAAATCATATTACAGATTTCGCTCAAGAAGCAACTAAGAAGACAGAAATGATATGTTCGATTAGGCTTTGGAATATGGATAGTGAGGAGCTTAAAGCAAGTAATACTTTAAATAGCCATATTCTTGAGTTGTTAGAGGAAAAATTAAATCCTGAGGTGAATATTAGACAGCTACTTCAGCATAAGCAAGGTATTAAACTTGGGCATCATCTCTATCTCAATATGGCTGAGAAGTTTGAATGGCCAGATATGGATAAATTAGATGAGACAAGTAAAGTGTTTTGTTATGGCTTAAGAGACCAAATTGGTATTCATGTAGATGGAACAGTAGTACCATGCTGTTTAGATAGTGAGGGCAATATTCCACTAGGCAATTTATTTGAGAAGCCACTTGAAGAGATTATTAACTCAGAACGTGCAAAAGCCTTATATGAAGGATTTTCTAACAGATGTGCTGTAGAGGAACTTTGTAAACGCTGTGGATATGCAAAAAGATATTAAAGATATGTAGAAATAATAAAGTTAAATATCCTAAAATTATACACAATGATAAAAGTGATGAGAGTTTAGGGTGTTTTTTTATGAAAACATTATAAATGTATAGAGGAAATAGATGAAGTAAACAAGCAAAATGATGAAAAATTTTAAGGATTAAAATAGATAGTATTTTTAGATCTGCTTTAAAAAGTTGAATATTAAAATAAGAGGTATATAATAGGAAGTTGGGAAAAGATTTTAATATAAATAAAGGTGGGGAAGATATGCTTTCTTATGAATTCTTTCTAGATTTAGCGATTATACTAATTGCCGCTAAATTATTTGGTATTGCGTTTAGGAAGATTCATCTTCCGCAAGTAGTCGGTGTCCTTATTGCAGGGCTTGTAATAGGCCCAAATATGTTAGGACTTGTGAATGAAAGTGAATTTTTAGTAAAAATGGCTGAACTAGGCGTTATTATGCTTATGTTTACAGCAGGTCTTGAAACGGATTTAAAAGAACTTAAAAATACAGGGCTTGCCTCAATGTGTATTGCTGTGTTAGGTGTAGTTACACCATTAGGGGGAGGTTATGTACTTTATTCTTTATTTCATGGGGGATTCTCACCTGTTGGGAGTGAAGAATTTTTTAGAGCTCTTTTTATAGGAATTATTATTACAGCGACCTCTGTAAGTATTACAGTAGAGACACTTCGTGAAATGGGTAAACTTAAGGGAAAAGTAGGGACTGCTATCTTAAGTGCAGCCATTATCGATGATGTTGTAGGTATTATTTTATTAACTTTTGTGATAGGGCTTAAGAATCCAACTGTTAGTCCTGGAAAAGTTGTTTTCAATACAGTGGCATTTTTTGTTCTTGCAGCAATTGGTGGTGTTTTAGTAAATTACCTCTTTAAATACTTTGATAAAAAGTATCCACATAGAAGAAGAATACCAATCTATGGTTTTGTCCTTTGTCTATTACTCGCTTATGTAGCAGAAGAGTACTTTGGCATTGCAGACATTACAGGAGCTTATGTAGCAGGTATTATCCTTTGTAATATTCGTTCTTCAGAATATATTGTAGAAAAAATAGATATCAGTTCTTATATGATTTTTAGCCCTATTTTCTTCACAAGTATTGGACTAAAAACAGAAATTAATGGTGTAACAGGTACTATACTTGCCTTTTCTGTAGGTTTTGTTTTAGTTGCTCTACTCTCTAAGATTATTGGATGTGGTGTAGGGGCTAAACTTATTGGGTTTAATAGTCACGAGGCTTTACGTATTGGTGTAGGTATGATGGCAAGAGGTGAGGTAGCCCTTATTGTTGCACAAAAAGGGTTAAGTGCAGGACTTATGGATCCTGTATACTTCACAAGTGTTATATTCCTTGTTATTACTTCCTCTGTTATAACGCCTATTATTTTAAAGGTGCTTTATAAAAAGGAAGATGCTATAGATGAGCAAGTTCAGGCAAAGTCTGCACTTGTACACTAAAGAGAGAATCCTAGTCTTTTATAAAAATAGAGACTAGGATTTTTTTTGCCTATCTTATACAATAAGGAAAGAATATTATTTTAGGAGACTGTAAGTTATGAAAAATATAGAAGTCATAAGAAGAGCGCCATCTTACTTAAAAAACTTCAAATGTATAGGTGGAGCTTGTGAAGATACATGTTGTGCAGGGTGGTCCATTGAAGTGGATGAGGGAACCTATAAAAAATATAAAAAAGTAAAAAATAGTTCGATACGTACAAGATTAGATAAAGACCTTGTAGACCGAAAAAATAAAAGTACTCCAGAATTCGCGGCTAAAATTAAGCTTAAAAACAACCGATGTGCTTTCCTATCTAAAGAAGGCTGGTGTGATATTTATAGTGAATTGGGTGAAAGTTATTTAAGTCATACGTGTACTCTTTACCCACGTACCATTAATAAGATTAATAATGAACTAGAATATGGACTGACATTTTCATGCCCAGAAGCTGCAAGAGTTATTTTACTTAATGAAGCACCTATGACTTTTGGAGCACCCGAAAATAAGATGAATGAATCTGTACTAAGTGCTGTACTTGTAGTGAATGAAGTTAAAGCGAGTAAGTGGCAGGATTACTTTAAAGTTATCCGTCAGATGATGATCGAGATGGTGCAAGATAGACACTTTAATATAGAAGAAAGACTGGCACACCTTGGGGACTTTATGTTGCAACTTACTAAGCTTACGCAGCAAGGTAGTGTAAAGAAAATACCTGGGTTTATACAAGAATACAGAAAAAAACACTTAGATATGCTATCTTCAAAATCAAATGAAGATTGTCATGCCGATAAGCAAGAGATGATTAGGCTCTTAGAAAAAATGGCTACTTTTAGGCAGGAAAAGAAGATTCCTTCTAAAAGATATGAAGGATGTTTAAGTGAAGCTGTAGAAGGATTAGGGCTTATAGCCTTTAATAAAGAAACAGCTTATAAGCTATATGAAGAAGGGGAAAAAGCTTATTTTAAGCCTTTTATACAGGAAAGAGATTATATACTTGAAAACTATCTGGTGAATTATATTTTTGAAAGATGTATTCCACTAGATGGGGCTACACCACTTTTAAGCTATGAACGTATGATGCTTTACTATCGTATGCTTAAGCTACATCTTATAGGGATAGCTCAGGTGGAAAAGGGCATAGAAGATAGTAGGGTTATCACACTTGTTCAGTCTTTTACCAAGACTTTTGATCATAATGATGAGTGTCTAAAGTACTTTATTAAATAAAAGGGAACTAGGGGAGGAAGAAAGATGTTACTTGGTACATTAGTAAATGTAGCACTTGTTTTAATAGGAGGATTTGTAGGGCTCTTTTTAAAAAAAGGTATTTCAAAAAGATTTTCAGATTTAATTATGAATGCTATTGCCTTAGTAACTATGGTTATAGGTATTACTTTTGCAACTGCATCAGAAAATATGTTGGTTGTCATCATTAGCCTAGTAGTAGGTGCACTTATGGGAGAAGGAATCAATATTGATAAGAAGCTTAACCAGCTAGGTGGCTTAATTAAAAGTAAGGTGAAAAGTGAGTCTGGCAATGTAGGAGAAGGCTTTGTTACAGCAACTTTACTTTTCTGTGTAGGCTCAATGGCTATTATGGGGTCGTTAGATAGTGGACTTCGTGGGGATCATACAGTACTGTATACCAAATCTATTATGGATGGAATCTCTGCCCTAATTTTTGCAAGCAGTATGGGAATAGGTGTACTTCTATCAGCTGTACCGATTCTTCTTTATCAAGGTAGTATTACGCTTTTATCTAGCTTTATCCAGCCTTATCTCACACAAAGTATGATGACTGAGATGAATGCAGTAGGAGGTATATTATTGATTGGTTTAGGGATTTCTATATTAGGTATTAAAGAGATTAAAGTATCTAATTTACTTCCAGCTTTAGTCATTCCAGTTATTTTATTAGCATTCATAGGTTAGATAGAAGAAAGGATTGCTTTAAGCAATCCTTTTACTTTATAAAAAATAAATCCTATTAAAAATTGCATATAAGAGAAAGTTACTTAGGTTTGAAGGCTTTTTGTGGAGAATTATATTATAAGGCAAATAAAAATAACTTAAATGGCTTAAACTAAATCAAAAGTTTAGTAGAAATGAGGAATAGACATGTACGATATGATTATTGTAGGTGGTGGCCCTTCAGGGCTTACAGCTGCACTTTATGCAGGGCGCGCTGAACTTAAAGCACTGATGATAGAAAAAGCTTTTCATGGTGGTCAAATGGTTACAACTAATGAAGTAGAGAACTATCCTGGCATTATAGAGACAACAGGACCAGAATTAGCAGGCATTATGTATGAGCAAGCTACAAGATTTGGGACAGAAGTAAAATTTGAAGAGGTTATTAAAATAGAAGATGAAGGAGATATAAAAAAAGTCGTTACAGCGTCTAATACGTACGAAGCAAAAACTGTCCTTTTATCTATGGGTGCTAAACCTAGAAAATTAGGTTTATCAAATGAAGAAGCTCTTGCTGGGAAAGGAGTATCTTACTGTGCTATTTGTGATGGTGGATTTTATAAAGATAAGACATTAGCTGTAGTAGGGGGCGGAGACACTGCGTTAGAGGATGCCCTTTATTTAGCTCGATTAGCTAAGAAGGTTTACCTCATTCATAGAAGAGATAGTTTTAGAGCTAATAAACATTTGCAGACAAGAGTAGCCCAATCTTCAGTAGAAGTCATTTGGAGTAGTAGTGTGACTAAGCTTAATGCAGAAGAAACATTAAAGAGTATAGAAATAACCAACTTAATAGAGAACACTACTCAAGAAATACCTGTAGATGGCGTATTTATAGCAGTAGGTAATATTCCTGTAACAGAACTGGTAAAAGGTCTTGTTGATCTTAATGAACAAGGCTATATTATAACAGATGAAAATTGCAAGACGAATAAATCAGGGATTTTTGCTATAGGGGATATTCGTCAGAAGAAATTAAGGCAGATTATTACAGCAGCAGCAGACGGTGCTATTGGTGTATATGAAGCAGAGCAGTATTTAGTAGAACATGAATAAGTATAGGCCATCATAAGATGGCTTATTTTTATATAATCTATTGACAGTAGAATGAGAAGAAGATAGACAGAAAGTCTTAAAGGAAACTCAGCGTATACTAAAGCCAGGCGAAAAAGTTATCATTGCTTATATGAATACTGTGAGCTACCACAGTATCGTGATACGACCGAGGATTTAAAATAGTAGTGTACCCATACAAAATGGGATTTATAAATTTTATTTAAAGTATATATTGACGTATTTAGATGAATATGTAAAAATGCCTCTGATATAAGGTGAAGAATACAAAATTGTATCGATTTAATTTGTTGGAGGAAAGAATGTGATAAAAAAAGTTGCAGCAATTCATGATTTATCAGGAATTGGACGATGTTCTCTTAGTGTAGCTATTACAACTTTATCAGCCTTAGGTTTACAAGTGTGTCCTATGCCTACAGCCATCTTATCTAATCAGACAGGATTTAGTTCTTTTTCTTTTTTAGACTTTACACCCTATATAGAGGACTATATGAAAGAGTGGAAGAAAATAGGTTATCATTTTGATTGTATTTACTCAGGATTCCTAGGATCTAGTAAGCAAGTTGATCAAATGAAACAGTTTGTAGAATTTTTTAAAGAAGAAGGGACATTAGTAGTAGTAGATCCGGTTATGGGAGATGAGGGGCAGCTTTATACGACTTACGATGAAAGTTACATAGGAAAAATGAGAGAACTCATTAGCTATGCAGATGTGATTACACCTAATTATACAGAGTTTCTGCTTTTATTAGGGCAGTCGCAAAAAGAACTTACAGAAGAGGAAATTTATAAAGGAGCTAAAGAACTCACTAAACTAGGTCCTACAAGAATAGTAGTGACAGGAAGAATAGAAGAAAATAGGGTTTACAATTATGGATTTGACGCTATAACAGAGGAAAGCTTTAAGGTCATTATACCTTTTAATCAAAAGAGTTATAGTGGGACAGGAGATTTAATGGCTTCTATTGTAAGTGGTATGCTTACTAAAGAATTTACATTAGAAGAAGCTGTCAAAAAAGCAGCAGATTTTATTTGGAAAGCAGTGGTTTATACAGAAGAGACTGGGATAAGACCAGAAGAAGGAATTATATTTGAACATTATTTGGGGGAGTTGATACAGTTATGAGCAGGGGGAAAAATGTAAAAACTATAATTTTAGTGGGACTATTTGCTAGCATAATTTATTCAACCACAGCATACTTATTTCATATCCCAACAGGGATGAATAATGGGTATATTCATTTAGGAGATGCATTCATTTATTTAGCAGCAAGTTTATTGCCTATGCCTTATGCTATGGCAAGTGCAGCTATTGGAGCAGGACTTGCAGACTTATTAACAGGTGCTACGGCATGGGTGTTACCAACTATTATTATTAAACCTCTTCTTGTTATTTGGTTTACTTCAAAAACGGATAAAATTGTAGTGAAGCGTAATATAGGAGCGGTTTTTATAGCAGCAGTAGTAGGGCTTTTGGGTTATGGTTTAGCAGAAGGGATTATGTATGGTAATTTCTTAGCACCACTTATTAAGTTACCTATCAGTGCACTTCAGCCTATAGGGTGCGGCACTCTCTATATTTTAGTAGGTTTTGCCTTTGACCGCATTAAACTTAAAAGTCAACTAGTAAAAACATTAGAGGAGAGATAGAGATGACCATACTTTACACCATAGATAAAAGCCTATATGTTAATGTAACAAATGCCTGCCCATGCAATTGTACTTTTTGTGTAAGACTTGAACATAATAGTGTAGGAGAATGTGATAATTTATGGCTAGAGCATGAGCCGACGTTAGAAGAAATCATAGAAGCTTTTAAAAAGCAGAACTTAGAAGCCTATGACCAGGTTGTATTTTGTGGCTATGGCGAGCCGCTTGTACGACTAGATATTGTATTAGAAGTGTGTAAATGGATTAAGGCTCATAGCAATAGGCCTATTCGTATTAATACAAATGGACTTGCAAATCTTATTCATCAAAGAGAAATAGCTTACCTTTTGGAAGGAGCTGTAGATGCTATTTCAATTAGCCTAAATGCACCTAATAAAGAACGTTACTTAGAAATTGCTAGGCCATGTTTTGGGATAGATTCATTTGAGTCACTTATTCAGTTTGCGCAAGCATGTAAAAAGGTTATTCCTAGAGTTACCTTTTCGGTAGTAGATGTCCTTAGTCATGAAGAAATAGAAGCGTGTCAAAGGCTTGCGACAGACATGAATATTTCATTACGTGTAAGAGAAAGGATTAAATAATTTGTTAGAAGACATATAAAGCCAGCCTAAGACCTTACCCCCTTTAAAATGAAGGTCTTAAGCTGGCTTTAATCGAGTGGCAACTTGATAGGATTCCCCCTTTATCTACTTTGTTGCCACTAGAAAGTAGATAAATCTTGCAGAAAAGCTTGAGGAGGGCTTAAAGGGGGAAAAGCTCAATAAACTTTTCTGCTTTTAATAGGATTAAAGGTGACCTAGGATTTTATCTTTTCTCCTATACATTCTATATAGTCTCTATATACTTAAATTCCTCAAAATAAATATAAAATAAATTATTTTTGTCATCCTATACAAAAATAAATTAATTTTTTGTATAAAATTAAATATTCTATTTTTATAGAGTACTATAAAATGATATGATGATATAAAGAATATTTAAAGGGGGTGAGTAAATGATTTGGTTTTGGAGGGCAGTTGTTCTTTTTGGCCTATTAAACTTGATAAACCTGTTAGTTTATGACGGTGGGGCAGGTATGGAGCCTGTATGGATAGGGATTATAATAGGTAGCCTTATTCTTTCTTTCAAAAAAGCTTATGTATTTTTCTTCTCTAAAAGATGGTTTAAGGGCCTTATTATAGTAGGACTTGTCATATTTAGTATGGTTGAATTCCTTATTATTATGAATGGTATAGGAACTAGTAGTAAGGAAACGAGTGATTATCTTATTGTATTAGGTGCTAGGGTAAAAGGGGAAACACCTTCTTTGGCCTTGCAGTACCGATTAGATAAGGCATATGAATACCTTATAGAGCATCCTAATACAAAGGTTGTTTTATCTGGAGGGCAAGGACCAGGTGAAGACATTACAGAAGCCGAAGCTATGAGAAGGTATTTAAAGGAAAAAGGGATTCTAGAAAGTCGTATGATCCTTGAAGATAAATCTACAGATACAGTTGAGAATTTAAGAAATTCCTTCGAGCTTATTAAGAAGGAAAAGGATAATGCAAGTATAACAGTTGTAACAAGTCGCTTTCATGTTTTAAGGAGTAAAATGATTGCAAGAGATTTAGGTAAAAAAGTAGATGGCATAGGAGCAGAAACGTTACTTTTCCTTATTCCAAACTATTATTTAAGAGAGTTTTTCGCTGTTGTTGTAGAGTTTATGGTGTAATAAAAATCATTCTGATGAAGATAAAATGATTTATATTCTGTAGTATAATAAATAGGGTTTTTATAAAATAGACAATTATTGAATGAGGGAGAAAGAAGATGAATTACAAGTACAAAAAAGTATGCCTTATACTAGGAGTAACGACATTGTTAAGTACAGTACCTGTCTATGCAGGGGCGTCTTGTGGGGGGAATGGTTGGAATTGCTATAAGAAAGGGGTAAGTTATAGTAAAGAAGGTAACTATAAAAAAGCTATAGAGGAGCTTGCTTATGCAGCTGGGAAACTGCCAGGGCAGGCGGCTATACATAGTGAACTTGCTAAAGCTTATGAGAAGACAGGGCAGTATCAACTAGCAGCGGATCATTATTATAAGCAAGCAGCACTTTATAAAAGCAAGGGAGAAGATCAACAAAGTTATTTGGCTGCCATGCGTAAAGCAGATGAGCTAAATAGTATAGTAGAATTTTATGTGTTAGAAGATAAGGTGCCAGTAGCTCCTTATACATTAGAGAAGTATGAGCCTATTAGCGGGGCTTATATTGGTGCTTTTATTGGCGCTGAAGAAAAATATAAAGATAGTGCTTATAACTGGGGTGGTACACTCAATGAGTTTGAAGAGTTTAACACCCTCACAGGTAAGAAACATGCTACTTTCTTTGACTATGGTTCTATAGGAACACCTCTTCAACAAAGTTTTCAAAGACAAGAACAAGATATGAAGGAAGCAGGTGCTGGCATACATATTGCTTATGAACCAAACAGAGGGCTTCAAGAAGTAACAAAAGAAGCTATTACAGTTTATGCAGAAGAATTACGTGATTTAGGTGTACCTGTTTTCTTGCGTTATGCATCTGAAATGAATGGTAAATGGGTACCTTGGCATGGTAATCCAAGCTTATATATTGAGAAGTGGAAGATGGTACATGACATTATGGAACAAGTAGCACCTAATGTAGCTATGGTATGGTCACCATCAGAAATGCCTCTTGATCAGATTGATGCTTATTATCCAGGGGATAAC
Organism: Zhenhengia sp.; assembly: GCF_046966505.1. Lineage (NCBI taxonomy): Bacteria > Bacillati > Bacillota > Clostridia > Lachnospirales > Lachnospiraceae > Zhenhengia > Zhenhengia sp. Next base: position 151,954 of record NZ_JBKVCH010000004.1, on the reverse strand, counting down.
TATGTAGACTGGGTAGGCATTAGTATTTATAGTGCACAGTTTGAAAATGGTGATATAACAAAGCCCACAGACAGAAGAAATCCTCTTGAAGCAGTAGATTATATTTATAACAAATATGCAGCGCGTAAACCTATTATGATTAGTGAATATGCAGCAAGTCATGAAGCTGGTTTTGCACCTAACAAACAAGATACAACTCAATTTGCAAAAGCTAAAATGACTTATTTCTATGAAAGTCTTAAAATGAAATATCCACGTGTTAAATGTATTCAGTGGTATAGTGCAGATAACTATAACTTAGCAGATAAGAGTAAGAACAGAGTGAATTATAGTCTGTTAGAGGGAGAGGCTAAAGGCGTTTTAGCACGTTATAAAGAAATTATTGCAGATGAGTATTTCTTAAGTGATGTAGTGAATGGACCGCTTGTAGAAAATCAGATGAATGCACCTAAGCAGACAAAGAAAGTAAATGGTCAGCTTAAAGTAACCAAGGATACTACTCTAAGAACTTGGGTAAAATCTTATGATGCTTACATCAGTAGTGTAGTCTACAAGTTAAATGGAGAGCGTATAGAAGAAGTACAAGTAGCCCCTTATGAACTTACTATACCTTATAGTAAGTTAAAAGCGGGAGCTCATACGTTAGAAGCAACTGTAATCGATTCACAAGGTAAAGTCGTCAAAAAGGAAGTTATAAAGCTAATTAAATAATAGATTTGCGAATAAAAGGAAGTAAGTTATGTGACTTATTTCCTTTTATTTTATTTATAAGAGAAGATAGATTTTGAGTATAAAAATTATGACGAAATCGTAAGAAAGCTAGTTATAACTTTGTAAGTTTTGGGATTTACAATAAAGATATGACCTTGGGAAGAAATCTCATGTATAATAAGTCTAAAAAGTTTTAAGCGGGGGATAAAAGATGACGTATACTATACTAGTTTGTGATGATGATCAGCTCATTGTAAACTCTATTGCTCTTCATTTGCAAAAAGAGGGCTATAGAGTGATAAGAACTTATAATGGGTTAGAAGCCCTAGAGGCAGTAGAGCAGCATGAAATCCATCTTATTTTGCTAGATGTGATGATGCCGAAGTTAGATGGCTTGTCTACGACACTACGTATTAGACAGGAGAAAAATATTCCTATCATTATGCTGTCTGCTAAAAGTGAGGATACAGATAAAATCGCAGGACTTAACTTTGGTGCAGATGATTATATGACGAAGCCTTTTAATAGCTTTGAACTTTTAGCAAGGGTCAAATCACAAATTAGAAGATATACGACACTTGGAAGTATGGCATCTAAGCCGCAGTGTCTATCAACAGGAGGACTTTGGCTGGACTTAGATACAGGAAGTGTGACTTTAGATGGTGATCTGGTTAAGTTGACCCCAACAGAATATAAGATTCTTGTTTATCTAATGAAACATATGGGACAAGTTCTCTCGATACATCAAATTTATGAAAATGTATGGCAGGAGGTAGCGCATGCACCTGAAAATACAGTAGCTGTCCATATTAGGAGACTTAGAGAAAAAATTGAGATTAATCCTAAAGAACCAAAATATATAAAGGTGGTGTGGGGCAGTGGCTACATGGTGGAAAAAATTTAAGTACAGTAAGGTACATAAAAGTTTCTTATTTGCATTGCTTTGTTTAGCAGGGATACTTTTAGGGAATAGCTTGGTTGGAATAGCTATAATGCCATACAGAGAAAGTTATTATGAAACATGGGAGTATCAAAGTAATATTATGGATAAAGCTGGTTTCGTAAGAGACTGGATTGTACGATATGTAGATGAGGATATTTTTAATCCTGATAAGGTGACAGATGAAGAGGCTGCAAGATATTTAGGTATAGATTTGTCTATGATAGAGGGGTATAACCCTGATAAACAGGAGCAAGGAGTAGAAGAAAAAAGTGAAGAAACTGTAGCTATAACGGAGCAAGTACCTTCTATAAAGAGATGGACAGAAGAAAAAGCAAAAGCTGTATCAGGTATTATAAAGGATCGTAAGGAGTACTTTGCCACAATTCAAACGAGCTTAGATACACCTAATATTGAATACTTTGCGAGAAATAAAGAAACAGGTGAAGTTGTAACCAATAGAGAAGATTATAATGGTACGAATAGTTTAGAGATACTAGAAGATTTTAAATCAAGAGAACACTATGTAAAAGGGAATGGCGACAGTGCCTTACTTTACGAAAATGGAAGAGTACAAGTAGATTATTATGGTGGATTAGAAAGTCGTTACTATAATTACTATTATGGAGAAGGTGTAGACTATACGGATCAATATGAAGTCTACGTAGCACTTAGAGATGAGCTTGTACCAGGTGATTCTTTCTATACAAATAAATTACAGATAGATAGAGCGCTTGCTATTAAGGAGAAAGTTTATGTAGGTCTTGTGATAGGCATAGCTATAGCAATTATAGCAGGTCTATTATGGCTAAGTGTAGTAGGTCAAGGAGAGAAAAAAGGGAAGATATATTTAAACGTCTTTGATAAGTTACCGTTTGAAGTTCAGACTATGCTCTATATACCAGCATTGTTTATAGTTTTTATAGGTTCAGCTTTTGCTTTAGATAGGGTACTTTCTAAAGAATGGTTACCTTATGGGGGAAGCCCATTTGAAATTGGTGTGATTGTGTTTAATTTTATGTTGGTTATAGCTGTAAGTTTAACGGTTCTCTTTATAAGCAGCATAGTGAAGCATATAAAAAATGGAAGTTGGAAGCAGTATATTTTAATAGTACGCCTAGGACATTGGCTTATTATGAATATGACAGAGGGAACTTTGCCATTTGTAGTGATTGGTGTTATCCTTATTTATCTTGTGTTAAGTGGAATAGGTATATTAACTTTTCTAATGGGCTTTGGTATAATGAGTCTTCTAGCTTTTATGGGATTAGTATGTCTTAATATAGGCGTGGCTCTTATAAGTATAAAGCTTGTAGTAGATTATATGCAGATAGCTAAAGGTATTAAGAAGGTAGCAGTAGGTGACCTTAAAGCAAAGGTCGAACTAAAGTACACCCTTCCTGCCATGAAAGAAACAGCTAATGCACTTAATCATATTGGAGATGGATTAGAGTCAGCTGTAACAGATGCTTTAAGAAGTGAGCGTTTTAAGACAGAACTGATTACTAACGTTTCTCATGATCTTAAGACACCACTTACTTCTATTATCAGTTATATTGATTTATTAAAAGAGGAACCTATAGACAATAGTACAGCTAGGGAATATATTGGTATTCTAGATGAACGTAGTAATAGACTTAAGCAGCTTGTAGAGGATCTCGTAGAAGCTTCAAAGGCGGCTACAGGTAATGTTAAAGCAGAACTTATGCCGACGCGTATAGACCAATTAGTCATTCAAAGTGTAGGGGAATATACCGACAGACTAGAGGAGAGGCACTTAAATATTGTGTTTAACAAAGTCGAAGAAGTTATGGTGCCTATAGATGGCAGACATATGTGCAGAGTCATTGAAAATCTATTGTCTAATGTATGTAAGTATGCGATGCCATACACACGTGTGTATATAGATGTGTATAACTTACAAAATAAAGCTTGTGTTGTGATTAAAAATATTTCAAAAGAGCAGTTAGCTATAGAAGCGGAAGAACTCCTAGAACGTTTTGTAAGAGGAGAAAGCTCTAGAACTACGGAAGGTTCAGGACTTGGTCTCGCTATAGCAAGAAGTCTTGTAGAAGTACAAGGCGGCAAGCTTGGTTTAGAGGTTGATGGAGATTTATTTAAAGTGGTGATTGAATTACCACTTTAGCAAATATTAGAAGCAAGTTGCCTAGAGAGGCAGCTTGCTTTTTTGTGTTGATTGACTTAAAGTATCTAGTTGTAGTACTTCCTTGTTATTTCTAAGAAATACAGATAGAATACTAATAATAAATAAAAGTGTGGGAGGAGACAAGCATGGACCAAACAGCTGAGGTAAGACGTTTTTTTGAAGTTTTGCCTGAATTAAAAGTAGAAGATAAACTTATGCAGCTGTTTTCTATTGTAGATGTAGAAAAAGTTGTTTTAGATAATAGTACAAATGTACTTATGTTCCATTTATGTAGTCGTGAAATCATTCATCATGCGCAAATTGTTAAAATGCAAGAACATATTAAAAACAAGCTGTTTCCTAATACACCTGTTACCATACAACTTAGGGAAAAGTATCTGCTCTCAGAGCAGTATACTGTAAAATATATAACAGATGTTTATAAAGACAGTTTGCTTTATGAAATATCCGCAAAAAGTGAAATGTTTTCTGCTATGATTCGTATGTCGGAGTGGACTGTAGAAGGGGACACCTTAACAGTAACCTTAGATAATAGCCTCTTTGCAAGAAGAAAGGCTGAAGAGATTAAAACATTCTTAGAAAGTGTTTATAGAGAACGTTTTGATAGACGTATACAGATTTGTTTTGAATTTACAGTACTTGCGCATCATACACTTGCTGAGGAAAATGAGCAGAAGATTAAACGAGAAGTGAGCACAGTAATGGGTAACGTACGTGTGCATGAGAAGAAGGAAGAAGAGGTAGAAAAACCTAAGAAAGCACCTGAAGAAATCAAGGCCAATCAAGAAAAATATCGTAAGAAAGCCCAAGATCCAGATGTATTCTATGGCCGATACTGTGATGGAGAAGTTACACCAATTGATGAAATTGTGGATGAAATTGGTGAAGTTGTCATTCAGGGTAAAGTGATAGGCATTGAAACACGTGAAATCCGTATGGAAAAAACCATTATTATGTTTGATATTACAGACTTTACAGATACCATTACAGTTAAGCTTTTTGTTAAAAATGATGATTTAGTAGATGTACTGGGTAATCTTAAAAAAGGTGGTTTTTATCGTGTAAAAGGTATGGCTATGATGGATAAATATGATAGAGAAATCAGTATCGGTTCCGTACAAGGTATTAAACCAAGTGCCGATTTTACAACCAAGCGTATAGATACCAGTGAAGAAAAGCGTGTAGAACTTCATCTTCATACAGTCATGAGCGATATGGATAGCGTTGTAGATATTAGCAAGATGATTAACCGTGCCAAAGAGTGGGGCATGCCGGCAGTAGCTATTACAGATCATGGATGCCTTCAGGCTTTCCCTATTGCTAATCACTGTGTTAAGAAGGATGAGCCCTTTAAAGTCATTTATGGAGTAGAAGCTTACTTTGTAGATGATATGAAAGAAATGGTAGTAAACTCTAAAAATCAAAGCTTAGAGGATAGCTATGTAGTCTTTGACTTAGAGACAACAGGTTTTAGTCCACATCAAAACAAAATTATAGAAATCGGAGCAGTAAAAGTAGTAAAAGGTCAGGTTGTAGATACTTTTAGTGAATTTGTTAATCCACAGGTACCTATCCCTTATCAAATTGAAAACTTAACAGGCATTAATGACCGTATGGTCATGGATGCACCTGTTATTGAAGAGATATTGCCAAAGTTTATGGCATTCTGTACAGATAGTGTTATGGTTGCTCATAATGCAGATTTTGATATGAGTTTTATAGTAGAAAATGCAAAAAGACAAAATCTACCTTGTGACTATACAGTATTAGATACCGTAGCCTTAGCTCGTATGTTAATGCCACACCTTGGAAACTTTAAGCTGAATAATATTTCCAAACATTTAGGAATCAACTTAGAAAATCACCATAGAGCGGTAGATGATGCAACAGCTACAAGTGAAATTTTCATAAAGTTTATAGAGATGCTTAAGGAGCGGGAGATTACACACCTGGGCCAGCTTAATGATCAGATGGATGTATCTCCTGAATATATTAAGAAGCTGCCAACTTATCATGGGATTATTCTAATCAAGAATGAAACAGGACGTATTAACCTTAATAAACTTGTTTCAGCTTCTCACCTAGATTATTTCGCAAGACGTCCTCGTATGCCAAAGAGTCTCATTCAAAAACATAGGGAAGGTCTTATTATTGGGTCGGCCTGTGAGGCAGGTGAACTTTTCCAAGCTATTGTAAGAGAAAAGGACGAAAATGAATTAAGACGTATTGTAAACTTCTATGATTATTTAGAAATCCAGCCCGTTGGCAATAATAGTTTTATGCTTCGTAGTGATAAATATGAAGCAAGTACAGTAGAAGATTTAATTAACTATAATAAACGTATTGTTGAGCTTGGTGATATGTATGGCAAGCCAGTAGTAGCTACTTGTGATGTACACTTCTTAGATCCAGAAGATGAAGTTTATAGGCGTATTATTATGGCAGGAAAAGGCTTTAAAGATGCTGATGACCAGCCACCAGTATACTTTAGAACAACAGATGAAATGCTTGAAGAATTTAAATATTTGGGTAAGGAGAAAGCGAGAGAAGTTGTTATTACCAATACAAATCTTATTAATGACCAAATAGACAAGATTTCTCCTGTACTACCAGATAAGTGTCCACCTGAAATTCCAAATTCAGATGAAACACTAAGAAGCATCTGCTATGATAAGGCCCATGAGATTTATGGGCCAGAGCTTCCAGAGGTAGTTGTAGAGCGTCTTGAAAGAGAGCTTAACTCTATCATTTCAAATGGTTTTGCCGTAATGTATATCATTGCACAGAAATTGGTATGGGATTCTAATGACCATGGCTATTTAGTAGGTTCAAGGGGATCTGTAGGGTCTTCCTTTGCAGCAACGATGTCAGGGATTACAGAAGTTAACCCACTTTCACCTCATTATATCTGCCCTGAATGTCACTTCGTAGACTTTGACTCTCCAGAAGTTAAGGCTTATGCCGGAAGTTCTGGGTGTGACATGCCAGACCGTGACTGTCCTAAATGTGGGCATGAACTATTAAAAGAAGGCCATGATATTCCATTCGAAACTTTCCTTGGATTCATGGGAGATAAAGAGCCCGATATTGACCTTAACTTCTCAGGAGATTACCAAGCTAAGGCTCATAAATATGTAGAAGTAATCTTTGGGGAAGGAAAGGCCTTTAGAGCAGGAACCATTGGTACAATGGCAGAGAAGACGGCCCTTGCCTATGTCTATAAGTACTGTGAGGAAAGAGGTCTGCATAAGAGACGTGCAGAGATGAGACGTATTGCTGAAGGATGTACAGGTGTTAAACGTACAACAGGGCAGCATCCAGGTGGTATTATTGTAGTGCCTCATGATAGAGAGATTTATGAGTTTACAGCGATTCAGCATCCAGCCAATGATACAACAACACCTATTATTACAACGCACTTTGAGTATCACTCCATTGACCATAACTTACTAAAGCTCGATATTCTAGGGCACGACGATCCAACTATTATTCGTAGGTTAGAGGATATTACAGGAATTGATTCTCATACTGTAAAGCTAGATGATAAAGATGTTATGTCTCTATTCCATAGTACGAAGGCTCTTGGTATTGAGCCTAAAGATATTGGAGGTATCCCACTGGGTTCATTAGGTATACCAGAGTTTGGTACAGACTTCGTTATTCAGATGTTAGTTGATGCCAAACCAAAGAGTTTCTCTGACCTTGTTCGTATTTCTGGACTATCACATGGTACAGACGTATGGCTAGGAAATGCACAGACACTTATTGAAGAAGGAAAAGGAACGATTTCAACGGTTATTTGTACACGTGATGATATTATGACCTATCTCATTAATCAAGGGATGGATAAAGCCTTATCCTTCACTATTATGGAAAGTGTACGTAAAGGGAAAGGGCTTAAGCCAGAATGGGAGGAAGAAATGCTTAAATACGGCGTACCAGATTGGTACATTTGGTCCTGTAAAAAGATTAAGTACATGTTCCCGAAAGCCCATGCGGCAGCTTACGTTATGATGGCATGGCGTATTGCCTGGTATAAGATTTTCCATCCACTTGCTTATTACACCGCTTTCTTTAGTATTCGTGCGTCTTCCTTCTCTTATGAACTGATGTGTCAAGGGAAAGAAAGACTGGAATATCATATGAAAGAAATTATGAATAAAGGGAAAGAAAATCAAACAGCCAAAGAGCAAGATACTTTAAAAGATATGCGTCTTGTTCAGGAGATGTATGCCCGTGGTATTGACTTTATGCCAATTGACTTAGCTGTTGCAGATGATAAGAAGTTCCAAATTATAGATGGCAAGATTATGCCGGCCTTAAGTGCTATTGATGGACTTGGGGAGAAAGCGGCGGAAGGGATTGTAACGGCTATTAAAGATGGTCCTTTCCTTTCAAAGGAAGACTTTAGAAACCGTGCTAAAGTAAGTAAAACTGTTACAGATAAAATGTCCGAGTTAGGTATACTAGGACATTTATCAGAATCTAATCAGTTAGACTTATTTTAAACATAAAGAAGTAGGAGATTACAATGAACCATAATATTGAAATTAATGATTTAAACTATTATGCAGAGGATTATGACTTAGACGGACTTATAAGAGTCGCTGATAGTGTAGAGGCAGCCTTTGTATTTATGGAACAAGATGAGATGGATGATAAATACTATCGTAATCGCTATACCAATCTAGAGCCTCATATGAGTCTTAATAATATTATTAAAAGTGTACATTACTATCTAGAGCAAGATGAGCTTAACAGCTTATTTATTTCATTTGCAGTAGAATATGAAGGGAAACTCACTGTATTTGATGGTAGAGAAGAACAATATGAAGGGCTAGAGTTGGGTGAACTAGAATTAGGAGAGAATTTAATTTATGGTCTGATTGTTCAACTAGTAGATGAAGCATATTCTTTTAAAGAAGTTCTTTATAAAGATGGTGGTCTTAAGCAGCAGTCAGAAGCAGTACCTGTATTTGATGCAGGGGAGCTTAGAGAGCTTATGGGCGACTTTATTATGCAGTTTATGTAACAAGAAAGATATGTAAAAGCCTAAGGGGATACTTGGAATGAGTAACCCCTTAGGCTTTTTTAAATAAATTACCTATCTATTAAAAAGGTATATTTATACTTCTATACAGATGCTGTACTCTTAAAGATTATAAGTTTATTTTATACGCTCAAAATTTTTATAACGTGTACCTTGGAAAGTAAGCTTACCCATATCACCTTCTACAAGGTAGCCATACTCATTGGAAGCAACATGAAGTTCTAGGCGGTCACCACTTTCAAATTCAAAAGTAACATAATAGCTTGTAGAACTACTCGAATGAGGTATATTGTCATGAGTATTATGGGAATGGCTCGTATGACTGCGTTTGGCTACAACTTTAGCAGGTACAGTAAGTAAGGGTGAATGATTATTTTTGTTCCAAGTTCTAATGCCTTGTGCAAAGGAAAGGATAAATACCGTTATAATAATAAAGAAAACAATAAAAAATATAAATGGAAAAAGTGTATCCATCAAAGAATACATGCCAAAGCCTGAATGAAATCCCATTTTTAAATCCTCCCTAAAGTGTATATTAATATCAGTATAATTGAAAAAAGTTTAATATTCAACAAAGATTCTTGCCATAGACGAGTAAAAGTAGTTATAATCAAGCATAGAACATAAGACATTTTTATATACTACAAGGAAGGATTTATTATGCTAAAAAAACTTTTACTTTTTTTTATGGGACTTTTTATTATTCAATTTGGTGTAGCCTTATTTTTAGAGCTGAATCTAGGTTCTGACCCTTTTACCATTTTCACACAGGGGATGGCAGGCTTATTAGGGATAACACCTGGGGCAGCGAACAGATTATTAACAGCTATTATTTTCTTTATCATTCTTATGCTTGACCGTAAAAACATACATATTGGTACTTTCCTAAGTATTTTATGTGTAGGAGTAGTATTAGATTGGATGCTTCTTATTGTAGCACCATTTGAATTAAGTACATATCCACTTATTATAAAAATTAGTTTATTTATCGTAGCATGTATCATTATTGGCATAGGGGTACCTATTTTAAAATGTGCTACTTTAGGTGTGCCACCTAATGACCTTGTATACTTTACAGTTGTGGACTTTTTAAGTAAACCATATGGTAAAGTACGTATGGTAACAGATATTTTATTTGCTATTGTAGGGATTATGTTAGGCGGTGTGATAGGTATAGGAACTTTACTATGTATCTTTTTATTAGGACCTATTGTAGAATTCTTTTTCCCGAGAATTGAAAGATTTACAGAGACTTTCTTAGCAGAAGATGCAATGGAAGCTGTATAAATATAAAAGAAAGAAGAAGGACAATATATGCAATTTAAAGATTATCAACTTAGTAATACACTTATAAAAGCACTCGATTTATTGCATTTTAATACACCAACCAAAGTACAGCAAGCTATCATTCCTCTTGCTTTAGAGGGTAAGGATGTCATTGTAAAATCACAGACGGGAAGTGGTAAGACAGCGGCTTTTGCTATTCCTATTTGTGAGAGAATCAATTGGGATGAAAATAAACCTCAGGCCCTTATCCTAACACCTACACGTGAACTTGCTATGCAGGTAAAAGAAGATTTTTTTAACATTGGTCGATTTAAGCGAATGAAGGTAATGGCTCTTTATGGTAAGTCACCTTTCCATATTCAGCAAAAAGGTTTGAAACAAAAGACACATATTGTAGTAGGGACACCGGGGCGTGTACAAGATCATTTAGATAAAGGAACTTTTATTACAGACGAAATACGGTATTTAGTGATAGATGAGGCAGATGAAATGCTAAGAATGGGTTTTATTGACCAGGTTGAAAACATTATTAAAACCCTTCCAAAAGAACGTGTCACTATGCTCTTTTCAGCGACTATGAAACCACATATTGAAAAGCTATGTGAGTCTTATATGATAAATCCTGTTACAGTAGAAATAGAAAGTACGACTCTTACTGCTGACAGAGTGGAACAGGTTTATTATAAAGTAGAAGATAGAGATAAGATGCAGGCTTTAGAAGCTATAACAACAGTAGAAAGTCCTGAAAGCTGTATGATTTTCTGTAATCGTAAAGAAGGGGTAGATTCAGTACATGAAGGACTCAAACAGCTAGGTTATCCATGCATTAAAATCCATGGTGGCATGGAGCAGAAAGACCGTTTTGCCGTTATGGAGGATTTTAGAGGTGGACGATTCCGTTACCTTGTAGCAACGGATGTAGCTGCTAGGGGGATAGATATTGAACATATTACCCACGTCATTAACTTTGATGTGCCAGAAGACCTTGAAAACTATGTACACCGTATAGGACGTACAGGTAGAGGTGGTAAATCAGGGAAAGCCCTTATGCTTGTAACACCATCAGAAGAAGATAGGCTAAGTGTCTTAGAAGACTATATTGGTCATACGCTCACCTTGGGTATGCTTCCAAGTGAAACAGAGGTCGAAGAGGCTAAAGTGCATTTTGAAAAGAAAATGTCTACACCTATGAAAAAGGTTCAAACAAAAGGTGAAAAGCTCAGCGCAGAGATTATGAAACTTCATATTAATGCCGGTAAAAAGACAAAAATGCGCCCTGTAGATATTGTAGGGACACTTTGTAATTTAGAAGGTATGAGTGCAGATGATATAGGCATTATTGAGATTCAAGATATATCTACTTTTGTAGAAATTCTTAATCACAAAGGAGAGTCTGTATATAAACAGCTTCAAACAACTCCTATTAAAGGACGTTTAAGAAGAGTAAGTAAGACAGGTAGGTAAGTAAGACGAAAAAGACTTATAAAGGGTTAAATAAAAATAGGTAAGAACTGAAATAGGAAAAATAAACAGTCTTCTTATATGCACATAACTTCAAGATGATAAGTATAAACTATCTCTGAAAGGATGTGTTAAAGGATGAATCATAAACCTAATCAATCTCAGCAAAAAGGTGAAAGAAGAAGACGCCTACATGAACACCAAAATAACCATGGTGAAGCTAAGAAACAAACAAGTTATGAGGACTTTAATGGAAATCCAATCAAATAGAAAGTATAGATGGAGAGAAGAAATACTCTCCATCTTTTTTTATACTCAGTTCTATGCCATAATAAGAAATAAGAATAATTTATGGAGATGTTTAGATGAGTATAGAAAGATTAACTGAAATTTTAAAAGGAAGTCAAAATATTGTTTTCTTTGGAGGTGCAGGCATTTCTACAGAAAGTGGTATCCCAGACTTTCGCTCTGAAAATGGACTTTATAAAGCTTCAAGTGGTGTAGGCTATAAACCAGAGACTATGCTTTCACATAGTTTTTATAAAAGGCACACAGAAGACTTCTATAAGTTTTATAAAGAAAAGATGATTTATAAAGAAGCCAAACCTAATGCAGGGCATTTAGCCCTTGCAAAGCTCGAAGAGATGGGGAAATTGAAAGCTGTTATTACGCAGAATATAGATGGACTGCATCAAGAAGCAGGAAGTAAAAGAGTTTATGAGCTTCATGGGTCAGTACATCGTAATTACTGCACCAAATGTGGCGCTTATCATTCATTAGATGAAATAATGATGCAGGATGGCATTCCTCACTGTAAAGTATGTAAAGGAATTGTCAAGCCAGATGTAGTACTTTATGAAGAAGGATTAGATGATGCTACTATTAATGGAGCAGTTCGTGCCATTATAGAGGCAGATACACTGATTATAGGGGGAACCTCCTTAGTCGTACAGCCAGCAGCAAGTTTAGTCACTTACTTTAGAGGAAAGCATCTCGTTCTTATTAATAAAAGTAGTACACCTTATGATAGGCAAGCAGATTTAGTTATCCATAATGCCTTTGGAGAAGTAATGGAGAAGGCTATAAGACAGCTCTAAAAATAGAGTTGTCTTTTTCGTATGTTTTTTAAAAAGTTGATTAAACTAACAAAGTGTATATGGGGGAAATTGACAGGTAGCATAAAGGATTATATAATAATGTGCTAGGCACTTATACATAAAGGTGGTGAAGCACATGGGAAATGTGACGTTTAATAAAGTTTCTAAGAGATATGAAACCAATAAGTCTTATGCTCTCAAAGACTTTAATCTTCAAGTTGAAGATGGTGAACTCATTGTAGTAGTAGGGCCAAGCGGTAGTGGAAAGTCTACTTTGCTTGAGCTAATCTGTGGATTTGAAACCTTAACAAGTGGTGATATTTTAATAGATGGTCAGTCTATTCAAGATAAACATCCTAAAGATAGAGATGTAGCTATGGTTTTTCAAAACTATGCTTTACTCCCTCACTTAACTGTCTATGACAATATTGCCTTTGGTATGAAAATAAGAAAAGAATCTAAGAAAGTTATAGAAGAGAAAGTAACATGGGCAGCAAAACTTTTAGAGTTAGAATCCTATCTAAAGGTCAAGCCTAAAAAACTTTCTGGAGGACAAAGACAGCGTGTAGCCCTTGCAAGAGCCATGGTGAGAAAACCTAAGCTTTTCTTAATGGATGAGCCACTTTCAAATTTAGATGCTAAATTACGAGATAATATGTCCCAGGAAATTAAAAAATTGCATGAGGCTCTTCATGCAACGATGCTTTATGTGACTCATGACCAAATAGAGGCGATGACCATGGCTGACCGCATTGTAATTTTAAACCAGGGAGAGATTCAACAGGTAGGCTCTCCAAGTGAAATTTATCAAGAACCTAAGAATTTGTTTGTAGCGCAGTTTATTGGTAGGCCTTCTATTAGTTTATTTACATGTAAAGGAACAAAGCGAGGCATACTTTTAGAAGAAGAGATTGAAATTATTACAAAAAAGCAAGTCCTAGAGGAAGATAGAAACTATTTGTTAGGTCTAAGAAGTGAACATATTCAAATAGTAACAGAAGGAGAGGTGCATTTAGAAGCAGTTCTTCAGAAAGTCGATTATTTGGGCGGTGAATCACTTCTTTATTTACAATATAAAAATTGCAGTTTTACTGCTAAAGCGTATGGAGATGTAGCTTACAAAAAAGGTGATACTGTCAAGATAAGACTAGACCTAGAGAAAGCACATTATTTTGACCAAGAAACTAAAGAAAATATTAGGAGGAATGGAACATGAGAAAATGGATGGCGGTATTACCCCTTATTCCAATGATTTTTACAGGTTGTGCAAATGGAAATGGAGGTCAAGGCACTACTCCAAATGGTGGAACAACTAATGGGAATACAAGTGACATAGGAGGAACAATCACAGTTGTAACTTCTCGTACAGATGCAGAGGAACTTTTTGCAGATATAGAAGAAGAGTTTAAAGCTCTCTACCCATCTGTAACAGATATTATTTGGGAATCTTCTTCAGATTATAATAACTATATTACAACAAGAATGAATACAACAGATTATGGTGATGTTCTTTTTGTACCTTTCAGCATGTCAGGCGAGCCTGAAATGTATCCAAACTATTTTGAGCCATTAGGTACAGTAGAAGAGTTAGGCAAAGCTTATATTGATGTAACGGAAGCTGATTATAATGGCATAGCATATGGACTACCAGCAGCTATTAACTCATTAGGGATTATTTATAATGAGGATGTATTTGAAGCAGCAGGGATTAAAACTTTTCCAACTTCAATAGAAGAGCTTTTAGCAGCTTGTCAGCAGATTAAAGACAATACAGATGCTATTCCTTTCTTTACCAACTATAATTCAGGACTTGGAACATGGGGGGGCATGCTCTCATCTTTCGGAGGAGAAAATTATAAAGAGGCTATGCTTCAAAGTGGTACAGCTTTTATGCCAGGACAGCCTATAAGACAAGTCATGGATCTTTTCTATGCCCTTACAACAAATGGGTTTACTGAGCCAGACCCAGTTACTATTGACTTTGCTCAAGGTAAACAGATGATAGCAGATGGTAAAATTGCTATGATGATGAAAGGGTCTCAAGATGAAAAAGCGATAGAGGAACTTTCAGATACAAGTGATATTGAGATTGCACCTATGCCAGTTAAGGTAAATGGCAAAACAAGTATTGCATTTGGGTCACCTGAAGTAGTAGGAATCAATGTAAACAGTACAAATAAAGCAACTGCTAGAGCTTTCCTTGATTTCTTTATCTCAGCTGAAAGTGAATATGCTGATGATTTAGGTGGTATGTCACCAGCACTTGCTGACTTAGATCCTGAAGAAAGAGCTATCTTTGAAAATAATAATATTGTTTTAACAGCCCCACCAGTAACGGCTGAAGTAGAGACAGTTTACACGAGCATTGCCAATGAAGTAGGTGTAGCAAGACTTACAGAGGTACTTCAACAAGTCATTAATATGGGACTTTACCCTGATCAATATGAAAGCTATGAAAACTATGTAAATAGCCTTGAAGCACGTTGGGAAAAGGCTGCAAGTGAATATGCTAAGTAATAAAACTAAAAAAGAAAGACAGCTGATTGGCTGCTTTCTTTTTTGTCCTTTATTATTACTTTTTACTTTTGGCATTTATCCTATTTTTGCACTCATAGAATATAGTTTTACCTCATGGAATGGTCTGTCACCAGTTAAAACTTATGTAGGTTTTTCTAACTATATTAAAATTCTAACAGATCCAGTTTATTTAAAAGTATTTTTTAATAGCTTAATTTATTTTATAGCAGGGTTTATACAGATTGTGATTGCTCTCTTTTTTGCTATTTTACTCTCTACTAAAGTAAAGGGTAAAAATTTCTTTAAGGCAACTTTTGTATTTCCTTGCCTCATAAGTGGGATGGCTGTAGCGATGCTCTTTAGACTATTTTTTAGCCCGGGAGGAAGTTTTGACAGTCTCTTAGAACTGATAGGACTTACTGAGCATACACGCTATTGGTTAGGAGATCCTAGAGTTGTAAATTATACCCTAGGTTTTATTTCTATATGGCGTCATACAGGTAAAAGTTTTATTTTATATTTTGGGGCTGTTCAGTGTGTCCCACTTGAACATTACAAGTTAGCAGAGATAGAAGGAGCTAGTTGGTGGCAGAAAGTGCGTCTTGTTATTTTACCAGGTATTCAAATCGTACTTAAAATAAATTTCATATTATTAACAATAGGCGCTCTATCTACTTTTGAATTACCACTCATTTTAACAAATGGCTCTAATGGGACTATGACTTTCTTACTTCAAACTATGAAGACAGCTTTTGAGAAGAAGATGTTTGGTCTTGCGGCGAGTATGGCTGTTATAGTTAGTCTTGTTATTTTAGCCATTACAGCTATTCAAAATAAAATCTATAAGGGGGTAGAAGATGATTAAAAAAGTCTTGATAAGTCTATTAAAATATGGAAGCTTATTGCTGTGGAGCTTTATTATATTTTTCCCGCTTATAACTTTATTCTTTGGTAGCTTTAAAACGTATGATGAGTTTGTAAATACAGCTGGAATGGTACCACCTGAGAACTTCTTGAACTTTGATAATTATATAAGAGCTTTTAATGAAGGCAAAATGCTTATGGGATTTACAAACACTTTTATTTTACTGCTCTTTGGAGTTGGTGGAAGTATTATCATTGGTTCTATGGTAGCCTATATCATTAACCGTTTTGACTTTAAGTTTAAAAAGACTATTTTATTTGCTTATCTATTAGTCTCTATTGTGCCTTTGGAAATTTCACAGGTGGGCACGTTTAAGCTCATGCATAAGCTAGGACTTTATAATACACTATTGGCACCTATCGTTATTTACATAGGAGCAGATGTGCTTATGGTCTATATCTATCTGCAGGCATTAGATAAAATTCCTAAGGAAATGGATAAGGCAGCGATTTTAGAGGGAGCATCTTACTATAAGATTTATAGTAGGGTTATTTTTCCACTTCTCAAACCTGCTACGGCTACAGTAGCCTTACTTAAAATGATTGCGATTTATAATGATTTTTATATTCCATATCTTTATATGCCGGGGGAGAAGATGAATACAGTTTCAACGACTATCTATAGATTTGTAGGCCCTAACCAAACAGATTGGCATGTTATAAGTGCAGCTATTTTAATCAGTATGATACCTATGTTAATTCTATTCTTTATGCTGCAAAAATATATTTACCAAGGTATTACAGCAGGGAGTATACGATAATGAAAGAATTTTTAAAACGTGCGTACACAGTCATGGAAATTAGGACAGGCTTTGCTACAGGTCTTCCTATATTAAGTGGGGGATTATATGGAGCTTATCTAAGTGGAAGCTTAAAATTTTGGACACTTGTATGGTTCTTTTTAAGTGGATTTAGTTTTAATATTGTAGCGAATGTAGCGAATGAAATAAGAGGCTATCTGAAAAAGGAAGAAAATGAATCTACAATGACAGGCCATAAAGGGAGTGAAGGACTTGTAAGAGGAGATGCTACACTTAAGGATGCTCTTATTGTACTGGTAGGCTTTCTAGCCTTGGGAGGAATAAGTGGGCTTATGGTAGTGCTTCTTACAAAGAGTCTGTTTATATTAGGAATGGGTCTATTAGGTGCATTAGCAGCAGTGACTTATTCATTAGGGCCTAAACCTTATATTGTGTATCCTATAGGAGAAGCTATATCGGGGCTTTTTGTAGGCGGATTAAGTAGCTTTCTGTCTACCGCTATACAAGTAGGGAATTTAACACCAGAGATTGTACTTTATGCTTGTATTCCTATGATGATGACGGTCTTTTTAATGTCTACAAACAATACTTCAGATTATGAAAAAGATAAAGGTGCAAGAGTAACACTTCCTCATGTTATTGGGTTTAGAAACTCCATTAAGATTATTATTCCAGAGGCCATTTTTATGGTATTATGCTGGGGTGCATTATTTCTTATAGGAGGCATTACTTGGTGGATGTTTATAAGTGGTCTTATTATATTTGGTGAATTTGGATATAGACGCTGGTATAAAGACTACTATAAGATAAAGGAAGTATATCCTGCTATGGGCAAGGAGTGGGGGCCAAGACCACTTTTGCTTATTTATAGTTTTCATGCGATTTTAAGTGTAGAATTTTTACTTGGACTTATCATGCAGTAAGAGAAAGGAGTTTATATGGAGCCAATTCATTTACATCATACAAAGAAAAACCCTCTTATTATCCCAGCCTTATTAGCAGATCGAAGAGGATTATTTGAAAAACGTGGGTTAAAAGTTTATCTAGATTTAGCAGAAGATTTTACCTTTGATGGGAATAAACCTTTTATAGAAGGTAAATCAGATGTAATGATGGGGGATTTAACTTTCTTCTTCTATATATTAGAACAAGGGAAAAAAGCTGTACTCACCTCTAATCTAACACGTACTATTCATCTTGTAGGTAGAAAGGGACTTACACCTCCTTATAAAGGCATTAAAGTAGGAGTTAACCGTAAAGGGCTCTTTAGGCTATATCTTGAAAATGATTTAAAAGATATAGTGCCAGATGCGAAGATTGTATGGATGAATAACTCTTATGAGCGTATGCAGGCATTAGAAAAGGGAGAAATAGATGCTCTTGTAGCTATAGAACCTTTTGTAACAGACCTTACAGAAAAAGGACATCATATTATATGGAGTACGAGAAATAGTGATAAAAATCTTGTTATGTGGGCCTTTGGTCAAACTTTCTATGAGAAGCATAGAGAGAGTGTACAGGCTTTCCATAATGCGCTTGAAGAAGCCGGGCAGCTTTTTAATGCATTAGAAAGCAAAGAAAAAGTCAAAGTATGCCATGAAGAATTAGGTTATCCCCTTGCTTTTGCAGAGCGAATGGCAAATTTCGAATTTGAAAATCAAGCACCCATTCGGTTAGAAGACTTTAACCTCTGTATGGAATGGATGTATAGAGAGAATGAAATTACAAGGCTATATGATGGAAAAGAGCTGATTAAACAAAGCCTATGTTAAGGATTTTAAGGCTGCCTTGTAGTAGACTTATAAAGTTAATCAAACTTTATATTTTTACAACCGGAGGAGACTTAATTTGAAAAGCAAATGGTTTATGTTTTTAGTTTTATTTTTATCGGGGGTTACGGTAGCACTTAGTCAATTAAAGGTACCACCTATTATGGGTCTACTTAGTGAACAAATGAATATCTCACTTTCAGAAGCTTCTTGGCTTATGTCTATTTTTACAGTAGGTGGAATCGTATTTGCTATTCCAGGAGCAAGTATTATGAATAAATTAGGGCCTAAAAAACTTTTACTTTGTCTGATGGCTAGTTTATGTGTAGGAAATATGCTTGGAGGCATGACAAAGGTATATCATGTACTTTTATTAAGTCGTATGATAGAAGGTATAGCCTTTGCCATGATTATTCTTGTAGCACTTGTTATGATTAATACATGGTTTGGTGAAAAGGCAGGTTCAGCAATTGGAATCTTTAATACTTTTGCAGCAGTGGGCTCTTTTATCACAATGAATGCCTGCTTACCAATTACAAATACTTTTGGTTTAAAAAGCTTATGGTTCATAGTAGGAGGACTTGCTGCACTTTGTTTTGTACTCGTTTTGGTTTTTATCAAAATGCCAGAAGATATGCAAAGTGAAAGGCAAGAGAAAGGCTTATTGAAAGAAGCTAGTAAAAATAAGCATACATGGATTGTAGCAGGTGCTATGGGGTGTATTGCTTTTGTACTCTTTACTTTTGTAACAAGCTATCCTCAGCTTTTTACAGGACTTTATGGCCTAGCGCCTAATGAGGCAAATTTCTATGCTAGCTTAAATGGTCTGTTTGGGATTCCTTTCTGTATTCTGTGTGGCTTTATTGTAGATAAGACAGGTAAGCCTATGTTAGTGGCCTTACTTGGATTTATTGCACTTGCCCTAACATGCATGATGACAACTTTATTAGGTCCTACAACTTTTGTTTTACATACAATACTCACAGCCTTATTTGGTGGTGTTACTTTAACAGCGATGTTCTGCATAGCACCAGCAGTAGCTAAGAGACCAGCTTGTATAGGCTATACACTTGCCCTCGTTAATCTGGTTTATTATATTGGTGTATTTGCTTGTAGTCCGGTCATACTGGGGACAGCAGAAAGTATGGGATGGCAGATGTCAGCTACTATTTTAGTAGGGGTATCCGTAGTAGGAGCCTGTCTTGTGGCCTATTTAATATTTAAAACGAAAAAAGAAAATAACTAAAAAGCACCTTAAAGTCTGTTTTAAAGAAGAGACTTTAAGGTATTTTTTTGAAAAGATTTATAAAGTTGTGATATGATTAAGCTAAGTACTAAAAGTGAGTAGATTAGAAAGGGAGGTTAAGATGAAATACATATTATTTGATTTAGATGGAACGTTGACAGATCCTAAAGAAGGTATTACAAAAGCTGTACAGTATGCTCTTAAAAAACATGGCATAGAAGTGGAAAGCAGGGATGAGCTAGAAAAGTTTATTGGCCCTTCTCTTAAGTATTCTTTTATGGAGTTTTATAACTTTAGTGAAGAACAGGCGCTGCAGGCAGTAGAAGATTATAGAGAATATTTTAAACCTATAGGACTCTATGAAAATGAAGTTTATCCTGGTATAGTAGCATTATTAGAAGAGCTTCATAGTAGAGACATGAAGCTTTTTATTGCTACTTCAAAACCTACTGTATTTGCAAGCCAAATTGCAGCACATTTTAATATAGATAAATATTTTACTGAAATAGTAGGTTCACAGTTAGATGGCACACGTGTAGAGAAAGATGAGGTTATAGGTTATATTTTAGCAAAGTATAACTTAACTCAAAAAGACCACATTATAATGGTGGGAGATAGAAAATTCGATATATTAGGCGCTAAAAAGCATGGTCTACAGGCTATTGGCGTAAGCTATGGTTATAGTGAAGATAATGAATTAGAAGAAGCAGGAGCGTGTTGTATAGCAGATACAGTAGAGCAACTGGCAACTTATTTACTAGGAGATTAACAAGAAGGAGAACAGAAGATGAAATGTGTATCATGGAATGTTAATGGGCTACGTGCCATTGTAAAAAAGAACTTTTTAGAGTTCTTTAATGAAGTAGATGCAGATATTTTCTGCATTCAAGAAAGTAAATTACAAGAAGGACAGATAGAATTAGACCTTCCTGGCTATTATCAATACTTTAACTATGCTGAGAAAAAAGGTTACTCAGGGACAGCTATCTTTACAAAAGAGGAGCCTCTTAGTATAAAACTTGGTATGGGAATAGAGGAGTTTGATCATGAAGGTAGGGTGATTACACTAGAATACCCAGAGTTTTATTTTGTAACGGTTTATACACCAAATGCTCAGTCAGAGCTTGCAAGGTTAGAATTTAGAATGGCATGGGAAGATGCTTTTAGAGCATATCTTGTGGATCTTGACCAAATGAAACCTGTTGTTGTGTGTGGTGACCTTAATGTAGCCCATCAAGAGATTGACCTTAAAAATCCTAAGACAAACCGAGGTTCAGCAGGTTTCTCAGATGAGGAACGTGCCAAATTTACAGAGCTTCTTGAAAGTGGATTTGTAGATACTTACCGTTTCTTTAATCCAGAGCAGGAAGGCGCTTATACTTGGTGGTCTTATCGTTTTAAAGCACGTGAGAAGAATGCAGGGTGGCGTATTGACTACTTCTTAATTTCTAAAAGACTTATAGAACGCATTCAAAATGCAACTATTTATCATGAAATAATGGGCTCAGATCATTGCCCAGTTGGTATAGAGCTTGAATAGATGACACAAAAGAAAAGACTTGCTAAGAAATAATAAAAGTAAGTCTTTTTTATATTCTAGTAATGATACATAAAACCAAAGTTTCGCAAGTTATAAAACTAAAAGGGGAGAGTGAGATTATGAAAGTATTGTACATAGCAGGGTGGATTGGATTTATAGGAGCATCTATTAATTCAGTCTGACTTAGAAGGAAAAGTGAAATGTAAGGATTGTGGTAGCTTAATTAAAAAGGAGGTAGAAGAGTGCCCAATTTGTGGGAAGAAATAGTAGATAAAATGAATTAATAATAGTACGACATTTTGGGACTTTATTGACATAAGAAACCGGTTACTATATACTCATACATAATGAATAGGATACCTTTAAGATAGTCCAGAGAGGCTAAGAAGGTTATACATTGAACGGTGTATGAGTCTTAATATCTTAAAGGGATATTAGGACTTTTTTTGGTGTCCTAGAAAAATAAACATCTTAGGAGAACATCATGACAAAAACGAAAAATCATGCAAATAAACTGGCCATGAAGATGGGGATTGCCCTAGGTGGAGGATTACTTGCTGGAATGCTTTTCATCTTTTTAAGAGAGTATTTATTAGGAGCAGGTAAAGAAAATGTATGGCAGACAATTAATTTAATTTTATTCCAAGATATTAATGGAAGTAGCCAAGGGTTAGGAATCTTTTATATATTAGGACAGCTTTTTGTAAATGCCCTTCAGCTTGTAATTATTCCAATGGTCTTTACTTCTATTGCACTTGCTATGTGTCATATTACAGATACTAAAAAATTAGGTCGTATTTCGTATAAAACGATTATGGGATTCCTTGCAACATCAATCTTTGCACTAGGATTTGCAGGTGTACTCGGTTTCGTAGCACATAAAGCTGGTATTTTCCAGGTAAGTATTAGTAATATTACTGCAGCAGCAGGAAGTGAAGGAAGAAATCCACTTCTTGTAATCTTAGAAGCAGTGCCAAACAATATTGCAGGTGCTTTTACACAAAATGGAAAAGTATTAGCGATTGTATTCCTAGCAGTAGTGACAGGGCTTATTATTCATAAACTTGAAGATGAAATTGTCATCATTAAAAAGATTTTAATAGAACTTAATAAGATGATTACAGTATTCTTAGGTTTTGTCATTACTAAATTTGGTCCGGTTGCAATCTTTGTACTTATTACAAGAACGTTTGCAATATATGGTATAGAGCATTTAAAACCAGCCCTTGCTTATGTAGGGATTGTAACAGTAGCATTACTTATCTTCTTAATAGTGGGGTATGCAATATTTATTTTAATTGCAACACGTTTAAATCCAATACCATTTGTGAAGAAAATTGCTAAAGTAGCTTTATTTGGCTTTTCAACTTCTTCATCAGCGTCAACACTTCCTCTTAATACACAGACAACAGTAAATGAATTAGGGGTTAATGAAGAGGTAGCATCTTTTATCTTACCACTTGGTATGACAATTAATATGAATGGTACAGCAATCATGCAGGTTATTGCAGCTATTTTTATTGCATCAAGCGCAGGATATGAAGTAACAATAGGAAAAATTATAACGATCGGTCTTTTAGCCCTTATTGCATCCATAGGAACACCAGCTGCTCCAGGTGCAGGTGCTATTATCCTATTTACAGTATTAACAGGTATGGGGTATCAAAATGATGCAGCTGTACTAGCATACTCTTTAATTTTAGCAATTAATAGACCAGTAGAAATGCTTGTAACTTCACTCAATGTAGTAGGAGATGCAGCAACTGCAGTGGTGGTAGCAAAATCAGAAGGTGCCTTTGACGAGGAAACATATTATAAATAAAGATAAAATAAAGAAGTACCCCTATGCATTCTGTAGATGCATAGGGGTACTTCTTTGTTTGCGCTAAGAAGCCACAAGAAATTCTGAAGGGGATAGACCTATAACTTTCTTAAAGGTAGTACAGAAGTAAGAATAACTATTAAAGCCACAGCGAAAAGCGATTTCATGAAGGGTGAGCTGGGTTTCTGACATAAGTTTTTTGGCTGCATGAATACGGGCTTCATTAAGATACTGAGTAAAGGTTTTACTGGTATGGGTTTTAAATAAAGTGCAGAAGTAACATTTATTTAAGTTAATAGCTTCACAGACAGACTCTAAGGTGAGTGGTTCTTCCATATGAGCGTGTATATACTGAATAGCTTTCTTAATCTCAGGATGTGAAAACTTTTCAAATAAGTAGTCTTGGCAACCTGCATATTTACTAATAGTTTCTAGACCAGCTTTTTTGAGCGAAGCTAAATCAAGTGCATTAGAAATATGTACATTATTAGCCAGGCAGCACTGATGTAAGGAATTATTTTCTTTGATTAAAATATAGTTATAGATACAAAAGTTGAGTGATATAACAAAAAGTTTACATTGGGAAAAACAATTATTTTCTTTAAGCGTATCAAAACGCTCTTCAAAAAGTTTCAGTGCACCTTGAGTGTTACCTAGGTAAAGTAAGGAACAAATAGGTGAATGATTGAGTAGAATTTCCATGATTAACCTCCTAAAACTTTTAAAAAAACAACGAAATATAATGAAACATAGAGTGAGTATAGCATGATAAACTAATCTAGTAAATGAAAATGAATATCAAAATTTAAATTTAAACATTTAGAATAAATAAGATAAATTGGGAGGTCATCATGAAATTATTAATCACGTACTCAAGTAAAACAGGGAATACAAAAAGATTAGCAGAAGGTATTTATAAAAATATCCAACTAGAAAATGTAGATCTTAAGGCTATTAGTGAAGTAGAAGACTTAAATGCATATGATACTCTTTTAGTAGGTTATTGGGTAGATAAAGGTGGCCCAAATGACGAAGCAGCAGAGTTTATGAAAGGGATTGAAGGAAAACGTGTAGGAATTTTTGCAACACTAGGTGCATATCCAGACTCCCAACATGGATGGGATAGCCTATTAAGAGGAGAAGATTTAGTTAAAGAGAAAAATACTATTCTCGGAAAATATATTTGCCAAGGAGCTGTGGATGAAAGGCTAATAGAAGTGTTCAAAAAATTTGAACCGGGTAATCCTCATGCCATTACACCAGAAAAACTAAAAAGGTATGAAATTGCTAAACAGCACCCTAACGAAGCAGATATGCTTTCAGCGGCTATTATGTTTAGAGAAAGGATTTAAGCATGTTTAAAGAAAGACTCAAGACGCATCATAGTGCTATGGCAGAAGCGGCGCGTTATACAAGAGGCCCAAGAAAAGTATCAGAGTTTCTAAATGTAACCTTGCCTGATGAAGCTGTAAGCAAAAAAGCAACTATTTACATACATGTTCCTTTCTGCAGTAAGATTTGTAGTTTCTGCAACATGAGAAGAAGTCTTCAATCACCAAGAGAGAATTACCATACACTTCTTATAGAAGAGATGAAAGCTTATAAAGACTTAGACTATATTAAAAACTTAACTTTTGATGCTATTTATTTTGGGGGTGGAACACCTACTACTCTAAATACAGGGGCTTTAAGAGAAGTATTACGTGCATTAAGAGAATACTTTAACTTAAGTGCAGATGTAGAAATTACTATTGAGACAACAGTAACAGAGTTAACACATGAGAAACTTCAAATGTTTAAAGAAGAAGGGGTTACACGTTTTTCGGTAGGTGTACAGACTTTCAATGATGAAGGTAGAAAGCTTATGGGACGTATAGGCAGTGGTGAAACGGCTTATGAGAAGTTAAAGCAAATGAAAGATATGGGCTTTAAAACTTTAAGCATGGATTTGATTTATAATTACCCAGGTCAGACTAAAGAGGATTTAGAAGAGGATTTAGATAAAATCATAGCATTGGAGTTAGATGGTTTCTCTATGTATTCACTTATTGATATGAAAGCTACCACTATAGAAGATGCTCAAGGCATTAATCAAGATACATTATTTTTTGATATCATAAGTGAGAAGATGAAAAAAGCAGGTTATAGATTCTTAGAACTTACAAAGATGGTAACACGTGACCAGTATAAATATGTTATGAATCGCCATGAAGGTATGGACACACTGCCATTAGGTGCAGGCGCAGGAGGTAGCGTAGGTGGCCTTATGCTTATGAATCCCATTAATTTAGATCAATATGAGGAAAGTATTAAGACCTTTGGCGCAAGAAATGGTATGCTCTTTAGCCCAGCCTATAGAGATTTAGCTATTTTTAAAGGTACGCTTCAAAAAGGTTATTTACCAGAGGATATAAGTGTTTACATTGACCTAGCTCAGTATGAGAAAACACTTCTAGAAATGCTTGAAAAAGGTTATATAGAAAAAGAAGGAAGTAGTTATCACTTTACTTCTAAGGGCATTTTCTGGGGCAATAATATTTCAAGATTACTTTATGATATGAGAGTACAAGAAGGAGAATAAAAATGAAGTTAAGATATATAGCAGCAACACTTGGCATAAGTGCTGTGGCCTTTACAGGATGTAGCACATCAAGTGAGGTTCAGCCAGAAATCAAACAAGAAGTAGCAAAACAAGAAGAAACAAAACAAGAAGAGACTAAGCAAGATGAAGCTGTAACGGATATGAATATTGTTTCAGCTACAGTAGCAGCGACACAAGTACTTGATAAGCTTGAAACAGATTTAGTAGGTGTACCAAATACAAAATATACTTTACCAACACGTTATGATGGGGTTACACAAATTGGTCAGGCTATGAGTCCAGACTTTGAAATTATTGCCTCGCTTGATCCAGATTTAGTTGTTATAGACAGCATGTTTAAAGAAAATGTGGAAAAAAGTATGAATGAGTTTGGTATGGAAGCATTCTATTTTAACACAAGTACTTATACAAACTTCTTAGGAAGTATAGAAGAACTTGGTCAGGTTATTGGCAAGGAAGAAGAGGCTAAAGCACTTATTAGCGAGCTAGAAGGTGTAGAAGAAGTTGTCAAAAGTAAAATAAAAGGGGAAGCCCCAACAGTAGCCGTATTATTTGGTGGTGGTGAAAACTTTATGTTAGCTACAGATAACTCTTATTTAGGTGATTTAGTAGATACTGCAGGTGCTAACAATATTACAGATGACTTAAATGTAGAATCAGATTATATACCTTTTAGTATGGAACAGATTGTAGCAAGTAATCCAGATTATATTTTACGTTTTGCTCATGGTAATCTAGAAGAAACGAAGAAGTCTTTTGACCAAGCTTTTGATAAGAATCCAGCTTTTGCAACATTAGATGCAGTTAAAGAAGGAAGAGTCATTGACCTAGACCCAACAATATTTGGGGTATCTGCTAATATTCATGTTGTAGATGCTATTGAAGTATTAGGTGACATTTTATATGGTGAATAATAATGAAAAACAAAAAACTATTTTGGATTATATCAGCCAATATTTTACTTATTACACTAATCATCCTCTTTTCCACTGTTGGGAGTGTTAACTTAGGTTTTGGCGAGATTATACATGAACTTCTTCAAGGGGATAACCAGATGGTACGTACTATTGTACTTAAGATGCGTTTGCCACGTAACTTATTAGCTGTGTTAGTAGGAGCAAATTTGGCAGTAGCAGGGCTTTTTTTACAGGCTGTTATGAAAAATCCACTGGCTGATCCAGGGATTACCGGGGTATCTAGTGGTGCAAGTGTAGGTGCTATTATTATCTTACTTGTTTCTCCAGCACATACAGGTATTTTACCTATTGTTGCTTTCGTAGGCGGAAGTATTGCCTGTATACTTGTTTATGCGATGGCATGGAAGAAAGGACTTCAGCCTAACCGTATTGTACTTGCAGGGGTAGCTGTTAATACAATTTTAGGTGGGATTATTTCCTTCTTCTCTACCATGTATAGTGACCGTATTCAAAGTGCTATGTTATGGCTAAATGGTAGTCTTGCGACTAAGACATGGGGCGATGTAGAAACTTTAGTAGGTTACTCTATCGTAGGTCTTATTGCTTCATTTTTCCTTATTAGAAGTGCAAATATCCTTCAGCTTGGTGATGAGGCAGCTGTCAACTTAGGTCTTAATATTCATAGGGCAAGAATAATTATTTCAGCAGTTGCAGTATTTTTAGCAGCTACGGCGACTGCAGTTGTAGGTATTGTAAGTTTTGTAGGCCTTATTGTTCCACATATTGCACGTATGTTAATGGGGAATGATCATAAATATACTTTGCCATTTAGTATGGCGTTAGGGAGTACAGTGCTCCTTATAGCTGATACGTTAGGACGTACTATAGGAGGTTCTATCGAAATTCCAGTAGGTGTTATTATGGCCATTGTAGGAGGACCATTCTTCCTTTATTTACTTAGAAAGAAAGGAGCGTACTAAATGATTCGTGCAGAGCACATACAAATTGGTTATGATGAAAAAATTGTTATTAAGGATTTAAGTCTTAATATTCATAAAGGTGAAGTCGTTTCTATATTAGGACCAAATGGTTGTGGTAAATCAACGCTTCTTAAAACCCTTTCTAGAGTATTAAAGCCTATGAAAGGAAGCATACTTATAGAAAATAATCCTATTCATTCTATTGGAACTAAAAACTTATCACGTAAAATAGCTATGCTTTCTCAGCATAATGAGGCACCAGCTGGGATTACGGTTAAGGAACTTGTTTACTACGGTAGATTGCCGCATAAAAAATGGTTTGAAACAAAAAATAAAGAAGATGAAACGATTATTGACTGGGCCCTTACACACACAGGGCTTAAGGATTATAAGGATAGGTTAGTAAGTGGTTTATCCGGAGGAGAAAGACAAAGAGTATGGCTAGCTATGGCTCTTGCTCAAAAGCCAGAAGTCTTACTCTTAGATGAACCAACTACTTACTTAGATATTTCACATCAGCTTGAACTGATGGAGCTTATTAGAAGCATTAATGAAAAATTTAATATGACAATTATTATGGTTTTACATGATTTGAACCAAGCTAGTGAGTATAGCGATAGGCTAGTAATTATGAAAAAGGGTGAAATTAAAGGGGATGGGTCACCTTGTGAGCTCATTAATGAGCAGTTACTAAGAGAAATTTATAATATTCAATGCGATATTGATATTAATCCTCTTACTTCAAAACCTCGTATTCACCCTATCAAAACATGTAGAGGACACTGTATATTGCAACAAGCAAATTAAGGAGAATGACTTATGGAACAATTATTTAAACAAAAGTCTCTTATGATTAGTTCATTAACTGAGATGGGAGAACCTTTTATCAGTTATGCACCTTTTGCGAAAGTAGGAGATAAAATTTACATCTATATTAGTAAAGCAGCAGAGCATTACTATAATATTTCAAGAAACCCTAAAATTGCTATTATGCTTATTGAAGATGAAGCAGCTTCAAAAACAGTATTTGCAAGATGTAGAGTATCTTTTAATGCAACGGCAACAAAAATGGAAGAAGTAACAGATAGTATTTGGGAAGCCTTTGAAGGTGTTCAAGGAAAAGAAATGCTACAAGTACTTAAAACATTGGATTTTGATATGTTTGAGTTAGAGCTTCATCATGGGAGACTTGTAAAAGGCTTTGGTAAAGCTTATAATATTCAGCTTAAAGATGGTGAGTGGATACAAGAGCAAGTAACAGGTGCTGGGCATGGACAAGGTATGCCTCATTCACATGGCATGAGTCGCCTACAAGGTATGGGACATCTACACGGTATGTCAAAACAATAAATAAAAGATAAGGCTATTGCAGATTTGAATACTGCAATAGCCTTATCTTTTACTGAAATAAATCTTGTACGTAGAGCGTACGTATTTGAGGCTCATGAGTTGGAGGAGTTTGCGCTGAATGCAGGAAAGGGGCAGGACTCTCACGTTTTTCAAAAAAGGATTTAGCTACTTGAGGAAAGAGCGCATAACTTAACACATCTTCTTCATTATGAGCAAGGAGGCCAGCTTCTAATTTATACTTTTCAAGTTCAGGGGGAAGAAGGTCTGCTGGTCTACAGGTTATAACCTCTTCATCGCCTATTGCTTTTTTTCTAACAACTTCATTAACTGGGGCTGGAACTTTTCCGTACTCTCCTCTGAGCAATCCTTTAGATTCTTTTGTAAATACCTTATAACGCTCACCAGATAAGACGTTAAGGACAGCCTGTGAGCCTACAATTTGGCTTGTTGGGGTGACAAGAGGAGGATAACCGAAGTCTTCACGTACACGAGGAATTTCTGCAAGGACTTCATAATACTTATCTTCAGCTTTTGCTTGTTTAAGTTGAGAGATAAGGTTAGAGAGCATACCACCAGGGACCTGATAAAGGAGTGTATTAGTATCTACCGAGAGGACTTTAGAATCTAGGAAACCTTCTGTTTTAAGGCGGTTTGCAACACCTCTAAAGTGAGTGGCAGCCTGACTAAGTTTAGAAAGGTCAAGTCCTGTATCATAGTCTGTATGCTGCAAGGTAGCTACTAAGGATTCTGTAGTAGGTTGAGAAGTACCGTTTGCAAGAGGGGAGAGGGCACAGTCTACAATATCTACGCCAGCTTGAATAGCGAGGAGGTAGGTCATGTCACCTGTTCCAGTTGTATTATGTGTATGAAGATGAATAGGCACAGAAATATTTTCTTTAAGACGCTTTACGAGATTATAGGCATCAAAAGGAAGGAGGAGATTTGCCATATCTTTAATACAAATCACATCAGCACCTTTTTCTTCAAGGGTTGTAGCTAATTTTACAAAATAGTCTTCATTATGGAAAGGGCTCGTAGTATAGCTGATAGCGGCTTCGCAGATGCCACCATATTCTTTAACTGCTCTCATAGCACGTTCCATATTACGAATGTCATTAAGTGCATCAAAAATACGTACCACATCAATACCATTTTCTATAGATTTTCGGCAAAAAGCATCTACAACATCATCGGCATAATGTTTATAACCTAATATATTTTGTCCTCTTAAAAGCATTTGAAGTTTAGTATGAGGTAAATGAGCTTTTAATGTACGTAGTCTTTCCCAAGGATCCTCATTTAAAAAGCGCATACAGGCATCAAAAGTAGCACCCCCCCAGCATTCAAGTGACCAGTAGCCCATTTCATCAAGTAGTTTACAGGCAGGGAGCATCTCTTCAAGTTTCATACGGGTAGCGGCTTGAGATTGATGGGCATCTCTTAAAATTGTATCTGTTATATAGATTTGTTTCTTCATGTTTTATCCCTCCATTAACCAAATAAGGCAAGCAGTACACCTGCTGCAATAGCAGAACCGATAACACCAGCTACATTTGGACCCATAGCATGCATAAGTAGGAAATTGCCAGGGTTTTCTTTTTGTCCTACGACTTGAGAGACCCTTGCCGCCATAGGAACAGCAGAAACACCTGCTGAACCAATAAGTGGATTAATTTTATCTTTAAGAAAGAGATTCATAAATTTGGCTAAGAGTACACCGCCAGCTGTACCAAGTGCAAAGGCTGCAACACCCATAATTAAAATCTTAATAGTAGATAGACTTAAAAATGTATCAGCTGTAGCTGTTGCACCAACACAAATACCTAAGAAAATAGTAACGGTATTAATCAGACCATTTTGAGCCGTTTGGCTTAACCGATCTACTACGCCACATTCACGGAATAGGTTACCAAGCATGAGTGTGCCTACTAAAGGTGTAGCAGATGGAACAAGCAAGGCGACGAAGATGGTGACAACAAAAGGAAACACGATTTTCTCGCGTTTAGAAACACGGCGTAGTTCATGCATTTGAATTTTACGTTCTTCTTTGGTAGTAAGCAGCTTCATAATAGGTGGTTGAATAACAGGGACTAAAGCCATATAAGAGTAGGCGGCAACAGCAATAGGGCCAAGAAGATGGGGTGCAAGGCGGGTCGTTGTATAGATCGCAGTAGGGCCATCAGCACCACCGATAATACCAATAGAACCTGCTTCAGCAGGAGTAAAGCCTAAATATCTAGCGCCAACAAAAGTGAGGAAGATGCCTAATTGAGCAGCTGCACCAAGAAGCAAACTTTTAGGATTGGCAAGTAGTGGACCAAAGTCAGTCATAGCACCAATGCCTAGGAAGATGAGGCAAGGATAAATACCTAGTTTAACACCTAGGTAGAGAAAGTCTAATAGACCAGGCATAATATCACCTTGTCCTCCAAATAAATCCCAATGAACTTTGCCACCTTCAAAAAGTGCCTCGTGGAACATTTCAGCTCCAGGCAAGTTGGTTAGTAACATACCAAAGGCGATAGGCAGAAGAAGAAGGGGTTCAAAGCCTTTTACAATAGCTAAGTAGGCAAGAAAGCAGGCAATACCTAGCATAATTAAAGTTTGAGGATGATCAAGAATTAAGGAAAAGCCTGTCTGATTTAGAAAATTTATAACAGCGTCCATAGATTATGTACCTCCCGCATAGTCTTCTTTATTCTATTACACAAAGGAGGCTACCGGATTCAACAGTAGTTCCTTGGGTAACATGAATAGTCGTTACTTGGCCATCACAAGGAGAAAGAATTTCATTTTCCATTTTCATAGCTTCTAAAATCATAAGGACTTCACCTTTTTTTACAGGTTTGCCTGGTGTAATATGTAGGGATAAAATATTACCAGGCATAGGACTTTTAATAGGGTAAGAACGAGAAGTAGGAGTAGAAGTAGGAGTAGAAGTAGGAGTAGGGGATGGAATAGAATTTGGGGTAAGCATTACAGGAGTGTGACATTCTGTTTCATTGATGACTTCTAAAACAATTTCATAATCGGTTCCATTTACATTAACTTTATACTTTTTCATATTGCACTCACCTTTCTTAACTATAGCTTTGTTATGGAAATAATACGTATAGCAGAAACATCTTCACCTAAATCCTCAGCAATGGCGCTCGATACAGCAGCTACAAGTTCACCTCTATTAGGAATGGGAGAAGTGGATTTTGGCGCTGGTGTTTCAGAAGATATAACAGGCTTATGAGCTTCGCTTCTCATGCACAGAAAGCTCATAACTTGGCACAAAATAATAATGCAGGTTAAGCCAACAAATACAGTCCCAAGACCCATAAGACAGACAAATACATTGGATGGCTCCATTAAAATAACCTCCTTAAATTTAATAAGTAAAAAGTTGGAAAATTCAATACAATAATAGACCACTTAAATGTACTTATCAATTCAAAAGGAGGTTTCTTAGCATAATCTTAACAAGGATCTTCTTCAATCATACGATAGCCTATACCTATTTCAGTGAAAATATATTTAGGCTCAGCAGGATTCGTTTCCATTTTACGGCGAATATTAGCCATATTCACACGTAAAATACGATTATTGGTATCGGCATAAGGGCCCCAGATGTTTGTAATAATAGCATCATAAGTCATAACTTTACCAGCATTTTTGGCAAGGAGAGAAACGATTTTATATTCTACTTGAGTAAGATGAATTTCTTCGTCTTTAATCATAATAAGACGTCTATTAAAATCCATCTTAAGTTCGTTGTTACGAAAAGTATGAATGGTACTAGAAGAAAGATGTGTAGTTTGACTATGACGGAGAGCTGTACGTAGGCGTGCGAGAAGTTCTGCTGTTCCAAAAGGCTTCGTAATATAATCATCTGCACCTAAATCCAGTGCCTTAACCTTTTCCTTCTCTACATTACGAGCAGAAATAACAATAATAGGAGTATTAGACCAAGTACGAATTTGACGAATCACTTCTATACCATCTAAATCAGGTAGACCTAGGTCTAGTAAAATGAGGTCAGGGCATTGAGAAGTTATGAGGGAGAGGCCTTCTGATGCAGAATAGCTTTTAAAAACTTTATAGTTTTGAGTTTGTAAGGTGGTTTCAATAAAATTACAAATGTTTTTTTCATCTTCAATTACTAATACAGAAAGTTTATAAGTCATTGGTTTCATTCCCCCTAGGTAATTTAAAAGTAAAACTTGCACCATCTTTATGATTTGATGCGAAGATCATACCTTCATGGGCTATAATAATGGTTTTGCAAATAGATAAGCCGATGCCCATGCCTTTATGTATATCAGAACCCGTTGTGTCCATATAGGAATTGCCATCAAATAGACTAGATAGTTTATTTTCGGGAATGCCAATTCCATGGTCAATAATATGAAAAGACACAAAATGATCATCATAATCTACAGAGCATTCAATAGGTTTAATACTATGAGAATGAATAATGGCATTCTCAAGAAGATTAATAATAACTTGTTCAATCAAGATAGCATCCATAGGAATCATAAGAAATTCATCAGGTACACTGACTTTAATATGAGCATTAGGCAACCTTTTTTTTAGACGAAATACAGCTTCTGAAACGACTTCTTCAATGGGTTCTAAAGAAGTTGTAACAGAGGCAGAATCATTATGTATACGCGTAACAGAAAGAAGATTTTCTACCATATTCAAAAGCCAGTTAGAATCTTCATAAATATGTTGGACTAGGTCTATTTGTTGGGTCTTAGATAAAGCTTCATGATTTTCAAGGTAGGTACTGCTAGAGCCGATAATACTGGTTAAAGGTGTACGGAGATCATGGGAAATAGCCCTAAGTAGATTGGCTCTCATCTTTTCTTTCTCTGCTTCAAGAAGAAGTTTCTCTCGTTCCGTAATAATACGTGCTTGATGTTTAAGATGTGTTGTCGTTGTACTGGTAAGTAGAGAGATAGAAAGCATACCTAGAAAAGTAACAGGATAGCCAGTAAGTATAAAGTTTAGCTCTAGATAAGGGTAGGTAAAGAGAAAATTGACGCAGACAACACCTACTAAAGAAGCTATAACACCAAACCAGTAGCCAGAAGTTAGCCTTGCAATTAAAACAATAGCAAGCATATAAATAATTCCAATGTTAGGAGAGTTTTTAGTAGCTATATGAAAAGAGAAAGCAAAAAAAGTGGCGATGATAAGGAGAGTAACAGTAATGCAACAATCTTTAAGAAAATCTTTTAAAGTCATATCTTTTAAAGTCATATCTTTTAGCATGAGGACACCTCTAAAATTATAATGTTTTATTATACAATAGGAGTAAAAAAAGACCAATAGTCAAGTTGCTAAGAAGTCGTTAAGAAATACTAAGGCATATTGTATTAAGGAAAAGAAAATGATAGATGTAGTACTAGAAATAAAAATAAAAACAAAAATATAAAATGCTAAAGGATGGTAAGATGGGGAATTTAAACTTCATAAAAGAATTGTTTAAAGGTATTATAATAGGAATTGCTAATATTATTCCAGGTGTAAGCGGTGGGACACTCGCAGTATCTATGGGCATATATGATAAGATTATTTCAGCTGTAACACACTTGTTTAAGAAACCTAAAGAAAGCATACGTACTTTAATTCCATATGGGATAGGGGCAGTAGCAGGCATTATAGGTTTATCTTTTATTATAGAATGGCTTTTTCTTAATTATCCTTTACCAACTAATCTATTTTTTATAGGTTTAATTTTAGGTTCAGTGCCTATGCTCTATAAAAATGTAAAGAATAAGAAAATCAATATAAAATATATTATAGCTTTTGTCTTGATGTTTGTCCTTGTAGTAGGTCTAAGTTTAGTAAATGGGGATCAAAACATACAGGTAGATTTAGAACTTAGCCTTATAGGTTCTATCAAAATGTTTGTAGTAGGTATCATAGCATCAGCAACTATGGTGATTCCTGGAGTGAGTGGATCTATGGTCTTAACCATTATGGGGTATTATTTACCTATTATTGAAACGATTAATCAGGTGATTAAGCATTTAGTTACATTTAACTTTGTAGAATGCATACAATCAGCTATTATGCTTATTCCCTTTGCTATAGGAGTAGGCTTAGGTATATTTCTAATAGCCAAGCTTATAGAATTTCTTTTCCAAAAGGCCAAAACACTTGTCTACTGGGCCATTTTAGGCCTGGTTATAAGTTCTCCAGTAGCTATTTTAATTGTAGCCCAGATAGAGCAGGTATCCATACTAAGTTTAGTCATAGGATGTACTTGTCTGATGGTTGGGTTAAAGGTTGCTACTATGCTATCAGAATAAATTAAAGAAGCCTTAGCAAGGCTAGAGAGGTCTCTAGCTTGCTAAGGCTTTTGTGTGTAATAGAAAAGGCTTGATTAGTTAAAGTTCAGTCATTTGAATACCTAGTTTTTTCTCATACTCTTTAACTGTTGCTAAATCTTTTGGGGTTAAGATAGCAATGGAAGTTCCTTTATTATGACCACGTGCACTACGACCAGCACGATGTAAATAGTCATGAGCACTTGGAGGAAGGTCCATGCTAAAGACGTGACTAATATTTGGAATATCTAGACCACGTGCAGAAAGATCAGAAGAAACAAGGACATTTAACTTACCACTTCTAAATTGGTCAAGTGTTTGTTTACGTTGTTCTTTCGTTTGACTTCCGTAAAGGCCACCAACCTTTTTATCATGGAAAGCAAGTTTATTTACGGCAACTTCCACTTCATGGTTATTATTAAGGAAAACAAGAGACTTTGTTGGATTCTGAGTTGTAAGCATTTTACGAAGGGTCTCTAGTTTTTTACGAAACTCTACTACTGTATAAAGATGTGTAATGTTTGGATTTAAAATAGTTTCTTCGCAAGCATTGAGTCTTACGGGTTCTTTCAGTAAGCTTTCAGCTGTTTTAAGTGTAAAGTCATTAATCGTTGCAGAAAATAGCATAATCTGCGTATCACGCATAACGGTTTTTAAAATATCTTTAATAGGATGACTTTGATTTTTATCTAGAAGGTTATCTGCTTCATCTAAAACAATCGTTTTAATGGTATGAGCAGTAATCTTTTTCTTTTTCATAAGGTCTAGGATACGACCTGTTGAGCCTACAATAATATGAGGTTTATTTTTCTTGAGTTTTTCAATCTGCTTTTCAATATTCATGCCCCCCATAATAGTAAGGCTTGTTACAGCTTTACTACTATTTTCAGCAAGAAGACGAATTTGCTCTTGAATTTGAACAACAAGCTCGTGGGTAGGTGCTAAAATAAGTGCTTGTGTTTGACGCTGCTTTGTATCCACCTTTGTAAAGAGTGGTAGTAAGAAAGCTAAAGTTTTACCGCTTCCTGTGTGGGCCTGGGCAATAAGATCTTTACCTTCGAGTGCAGTAGGGATAACAAGCGATTGAATAGGCATAGGCTCTGTGATATTTTGTTTAGCTAGGCCTTCTATAAGGGCTGGGTCTAAGCCAAGAGTTGAAAATGTATTTTCCATAGTAATACTCCTAATGTCATTAATTTTACTAAATCTTATTATACACATAATAGCGAGGATGTACTAGAAAAAACAAGGTCTACTCAAAAACTCTTTGAAGCAAAGTTAAGTAAATCTGTACTTTTTCTTTATTTAAAGAAAAGTAAATTTTAGTTTGCTCTTTCTCAAACGTAAGAAGATTTAGATTAAGGAGAGTAGATACATGATGAGAAATAGTTGCGTTGCTAATTTGAAGCTTTTCGGCTAACTGGCTGGCATAGAGTTTTTCATATTTTAGAAGTTTTAAAATTTCAAGTTTACTAGGATCCGATATGGCTTTTAAAAAAGGCGCTAGATTCTTCTCATCCATAAAGATATCATTTCTAAGACGTATTATTTCAAATAAATAAATACCTAGAAACATATGGTCATATGAACCTGTACCAAGGAAATTTTCTAGAGTAAGATTATTAAAACCATTAAAAGTAGGATAAATTTTAAGTTTATCCGATTTAAGCGTTATACCAAACTCTTTTTCAAAGAAATAAAGACCATCCTCAGTTAAATTTCTTTTAAAATCTTCTACAAAATCTGTAACAGTTACCTGCATTTCTCTAAAGAAAGGTTCCATAATGGATAGTGTATCAAGAAGGATGGTATGTAATTCTTGAAGTAAATCCTCAAAATGATAATAAAGTAGAAGTAAATGATATTTATGTTCATAAGAAAGATCTTTGACTTTTTCAATACAGTTAAAAAGATCTTTTTCAGTTTTAACCATGTCATATTCGGGGTTATTCTTATCAATAATATTTTCATCTAGCCCAACACTTAACACACAGCCTTTTAAAAACTCAAAACGTTCTTCAGAAGAAAAAGTTTTAAAGTTTGCAAGTTGGTCATTAAAAGAAGTATCTAAGGTAGAGGCAAAAAGTAGAGAAGCCAGAGAAGTATGAGGGTCTTCCCACGTTTTAAAAAAGAAGTTTAAGCGATCTAAGTTTGAGCTTATGTGTTCTTTTACAGAATTATAAACTTTAATAGGGGTATCAAGTTTCATGGCAACTTGCGTTGCTGCTGGAGTAGGGCATTTAAGTAAATTTTCTTGTTGGTCTTTAGGGTTATTGTCATTGATAATATTGCCTAAAAGAAGAAAAGCTTCTAGTAAAGGCGTGGTATTTTCAGTAAGGATGTAATTCAATTAAGTCACCTCTTATAGTTTTTTTAATGTTTGGTTAAAGCACATTACAATTAAGAGTATCATACCACTGATACCTGTTAAGAGGAAGATTTGGCTTATATTTAAAAACTTTGCTAGAAGAGCGAAGAAGAAAGAGGCAATAGGCGTAGCAAGCATAACCATACTATTAAATAAACCACCTATACGAGCTAGATAATTTTCTTCTACGTGTTCCATGAAAGATACATTAGCTGCAATATTAAGAAGAGCAAGTGAACAGCCACTAAGGAAGAATGTTAAGAAGAGCATAATCCAGATGACAGTAGGTATAAAATGAGGTCCATTTAAAGATAGAGCTACAAGAAGAACCATAAGGACTCCCCAAGAGTCCAGAAAAAGCTTGTAGCGGGGAATATGTTTACTCATTTTAGGATAAAGATAAGAAGTTAGTGCCATACCTAAGGAAAAGGCAATGCTAGAAACAGAAAGTGCAATGGCTGCAAGCCCTAAAATATCATTAATATAGACAGCTTGGAAAGAACCTATAGGAAATACAATCACATTCATTAAGCTTCCTAATAGGCAGATGACTAAAACAAGTTTATGACTTTTGAAATAATGAAGGCCTTCTTTGAGATCTATCACATAGTTTTTGAAACTCAGTTCCATTTTTTCAGATGAGGTTGATTGCTTAAGGTTAAGAAAACTTAGGATGATACCGGAAATGATAAAGGTAGTAGCATCAATCATAATAGCACCACCAGTACCCATGAGGCCTATAATAAATCCAGCAGCAGCCATACCTATAATTTGAGCGATTTGGGAAATAGATTGATTAAGAGAGGTTGCAAGAGTATATTTTTCTTTAGAAATAATTTTAGGGTAGACTGCCATACCAGCAGGCATTCTGAAAGCTTCAAGTGTAGA
The DNA here is from genome assembly GCF_046966505.1 of Zhenhengia sp. Classification (NCBI taxonomy): domain Bacteria; kingdom Bacillati; phylum Bacillota; class Clostridia; order Lachnospirales; family Lachnospiraceae; genus Zhenhengia; species Zhenhengia sp. Next base: position 113,231 of record NZ_JBKVCH010000004.1, on the reverse strand, counting down.
ATTAAGGAATGTAAAAATGAGAAGAATCCAAGCTGTAAGATCACCCGTTATAAGGAAGAGTGCTGTTAAAAAGACAATAAGACCACGTCCAAGATCAGTCAGGACCATAAGTTTTTTCTGGTTGATACGTTCAACCAAAGCACCGACTAAAGGTTGAAAGAGAATAGTTGGGATAGCATTTACGCCCATAATGATAGCGAGCCAAGAAGCAGAATTTGTAATTTCATACGCCATCCAGCTATAAGCAATAGCATCGATAGAATCACCTAGTCTGCTAATGGTATTAGCAACAAAGAGTTTCCAATATTCTTTTTCTGTTTTTAGATCTTTGTAAGAACTATAGATATTCATATAAATCCTACTTTAGATAGTCATCTAAAATATAATAAAATAATAATCTGAATTTATATGAAAGTCAAATATAAATTTAAATCATTATATAAAAATATTTAAGTAAGAAAATTAAAATACGTGATAGAAGATATGTATTAATCTTTGTGAGTTTAAGAATTTAGCCAAAAATATGTAGATTATGTAGGGGATTATGTATAATAGTGTATGTATATATCTAAAATAGGGGGATATAAGGGTGGCGACACAGATGCAAAAGATAGAAAAGCACTTTTCTGAATTTCTATCAAGTAAACACAAAAGTAAGATGATAACCATTAAATCAGATAAGGTTAGGTGGGTACTTGAATATGAATATGATTTTGTAGATGAATGGGAAACGACGGGGTGGATTTTATATAAACCTTTCTTTAGAAATTCATCTAGATTGTACATGTTTAAGGGAAAACCCTATGAGCCAACGTCTTTCAAGAGAATAAGATGGTTTCAGTGGATGAAACGCTTTCAGTATTGGATGATTGAGAGAGAAAATCAGCCAGATTGGGCTATGCGAAATAAGGTGGAGTGGCATATAGCTATGGGATGGATTAAGATTGCTATTATAGTAGCATTTATTAGTATACTTGTATTAATGCCAGCACTTATTGCTAAACTTACAGATAAGGAAGTGTCCCAAACAGAATCTGCTCAGATAACACAGGAAATAGAAGAAGAACAAGAAAAAGCTACTCAAGAATGAGTAGCTTTTTGTCTAAGGTGACGATAAGATTTCTGGAAAAGATATCGAGTGTATAAGAGTGTAATCATTTCACTGAAAAATACAGTTAACCAAATACCTGCATCACCAAGGAATTGAGGTAGAATCAGAATACCAATAAAGATTAAGATAATACCACGTAGGAGAGAAATAAGTGCTGAAGTTTTGGCATCCTCTAAGGCAGTAAAGTAAGCAGAACCTAAAATGTTAATACCATTAACAAGGAAAGCTAAAGAGTAAAGTTTAGTGGCCCATACAGTCATTTCAATAAGTTCCGGGTCTCCTGGAGCAAAGAGTAGAATAAGAGGTTTACCAAAGATAAACATACCTAGTGTGCAGATAATCCCTAGTGTAGCCATAACTTTAAGGGCTAGATTGTTAAGGGAAATGACACGTTCTTTGTGACCTGCACCATAATTATAGCCTGTAATAGGAGCAATGCCTGTTGCGACACCTAATAGAACAGCAATGATGAGCGAAGTCACATAACTAATAATGGAAAAGGCAGATACGCCTTTTTCACCAATACGCATAAGGAGAACAATATTGAAGATATAAGTTGAAAAAGCTACAGCAACTTCTGTTAAAGCTTCAGATGAACCGTTATAGAAGAAACGGACTATTTTTCTAAAATCTAATTTACAAGTTGTAAAGTGAAGCGTACTTTTGCGTGGCAAATAGGCAACAAAACCTACAATAAAGGCAATCATAAAGGCAAGTCCAGAAGCTAGTGCCGCTCCAAATACGCCCATGCCCCATACCACAACAAGTAGATAGTCAAAAATAATATTAAGCACTGAGCCAATGACCGTACATACCATAGAATAGGTTGGTTTACCCATACTACGGATACCGCCTGATAAGAGACCACTTCCGGTAAATACAGGTGTAAAAATACAAAGTACAGCTAAGTAACGTTTAACCATTGGCATAAGCTCTAGTGTAGCACCTAATGCCTTGCAGATAGGTTCTATAAAAACCAGTGTAAGAATACACACTGTAGTAGATAAAATCATTAAAGTATAGAAAGCTAAGCTAAACGTTTGACGTGCCTTAGCTATATTACCTTGTCCTAATTCAATAGCGACGATTGTATTAGCACCTGAAGAAACCATAATGCTAACAGCCATAGCAATACTGAAAAATGGCATGGCAATATTGATGGCAGCAAGGCCATTAGCACCGACAACTTGCCCTACAAAAATACCATCAATAACAATATAAATAGAGAAGAAAAGCATCCCTATAATGCTTGGAATAGAATATTTAATGAAAAGCTTGCCCAGTTTTTCTTGGCCAAGCTCTAATGTATGATCCATATTTTATACCCCCTTTAAGTTCAAGTAATAGTTAGATCATTATCGAGCATAAACTTTGGAGTAACTCTAAGGTTAATAGCATTTAATCCCTTAGAGCTTTTAAGGGAATAAAAAGTTCATAATAATCACAAGGTGTACTTTCTTGATGGTCGAAAGCAAGGTAATGGGTAAGGATAGTATGCATACAAAGTGTAGAGTTAAAAGAATGATAGCGTTGAAGTTTATCCAAGTCGAGTATATCACGTAGTGTGTATAAATCAAAGTAGGACTGATTAAAGAATGTATCTTGACTGAGGCGAAAATCATTTTTTATATTTCTAAACGGCATACAAAGCTTATACCAATAGGACAAGAAAAGTATGTACTTATCTTAATTAAGATAGCATGACTCTCTAGCATTATTCAAGGAGTATGATATAATGACCATGTTAAATAAGCATTGCATCTTAATAAAAGAGCGATAGCAGGAGGAATAAGATGAAAAAGTCGAAAAATACAAAATTTATAACATTAATGGGAGTACTATTGGCTATAGAAATTATAATGGCATTTACTCCTCTGGGATTTGTGCCTTTAGGATTTACTAAGGCAACAACCATACATATTCCGGTTGTTATAGGCGCAATTTTCTTAGGACCTTTAGCAGGGGCTATATTAGGAGGGGCATTTGGAATATTATCGATTATTATTAATACGGTAAGTCCAGCGCTTACATCTTTTGTATTTTCACCTTTTATTACAATAGGAGGTGCACAAGGTAATATATGGAGTTTAGTAATTGCACTTGTACCACGTATGTTGATAGGAATTGTAGCTTATTACAGCTATAAGTGGGTTAGTAAGATAGATAAAACAAAAGTTATTGCTTATGCTACAGCGGGTGTTGTAGGATCTCTTACAAATACTGTGTTAGTCATGAGTGGTATTTATATATTTTTTGGGCAGCAATATGCTGCAGCTAAAGAAGTTACTTTTGAAGCCCTGTTTGGAGTAATTATGGGGATTATAGGCGTTAATGGCATACCAGAAGCAATTGTAGCAGCAATTATAGTCACTCTAGTTTGTAAAGTACTAAAGAGTGTCTTTAAAGAAAAATTATACTAAAGAGAGGGAGACATATGAAAAAACATGTTTTGATAGGTGTGACAGGTGGTATAGCTGTCTATAAACTACTAGATGTAGCAAGCAAATTGAGAAAGTTAGGGTATGAGATTAATACAATTATGACAGAAAATGCATGTGAATTTGTAAAGCCCCTTTCATTTGAGACTATTACAAATAACTATGTTGTAACAGATACTTTTGCAAGACCGCATAAGTGGGAAGTAGAACATATAGCTTTGGCAAAAAAGACTGATTTGATGCTTATTGCCCCAGCAACTGCTAATGTAATTGGAAAAATAGCAAATGGCATAGCTGATGACATGCTTACAACTACTGTTATGGCAGTAAAAGGACCTGTTGTGATTGCACCGGCTATGAATACAGCTATGTATGAAAATCCAATTGTGCAGGAAAATATAGCGTACTTAAAATCTAAAGGGTATTTGTTTATAGAGCCTGATTCTGGATGGCTTGCTTGTGGTGATATAGGAAGTGGTAAACTACCTACTCCTGATACAATTGTATCTTATGTAACAAAAGAGCTTGAAGGAGAAAGAGATCTTGAAGGAAAGCATCTTCTATTAACTGCAGGACCTACAATTGAAGCTATAGATCCTATGCGTTATATTACGAATTATTCTTCAGGGAAAATGGGGTATGCAATTGCTACTGAGGCAGTCAAAAGGGGTGCAGAGGTTATTCTTGTTTCTGGTCCTACCCAGTTAGAGTGTCCAAGAGGGGTAAAGCGTATCGATGTTAAAAGTGCAAGAGATATGTATAAGGCGGTAGATGAGCATTTTGAATGGGCGGATGCAGTTATTAAAACTGCGGCTGTGGCAGACTATAGACCTGAGAATGAGAGTGCCCATAAAATTAAGAAGAATGGTAAAGAATTAGTTTTAAATTTAGTGCCTAACCCAGATATTTTAAAAAGTTTAGGCGAGAAGAAGAAGCATCAAGTATTAGTAGGTTTTGCAGCAGAGACGGAGCATGTGGTGGAATATGCTAAAAATAAAATACAAAACAAAAACCTAGATTTTATAGTAGCTAATAACATTGCTCAATCTGGAGCAGGTTTTAAAGGTGATACAAATATTGCTACAATTATTAAATCTAATGGAGAAATAATAGAATATCCACAGATGACGAAAAATGAGTTAGGGGATATTATACTTGACCAAGTTAAGACTTATTTAAGTGAGGTAGAATAATGTTATTGACAATAGATATAGGTAATACAAATGTTGTGATGGGTGTAATGAAAGATATGGAGTTAGTAGTCAGTTTTAGAATGACAACACAAATCCCGCGAACATCAGATGAATATGGTATTACCATGGTAGAAATGTTAAGAAATAAGGGGATTAATGTTAAGGATATAAAAGATGTAATTATTTCTTCTGTAGTGCCTAATATTATGCACTCCATTACAAATAGTATAAAAAAATATTTAAATAAGAAGCCCTTTATAGTAGGACCTGGGATTAAGACAGGCTTATCAGTAAGAACAGATAATCCTAAATTAGTAGGTGCAGACCGTATTGTAAATTGTGTAGCTGCCTATGAGTTACATGGAGGACCTTGTATGACGATTGATTTTGGTACATCTACAACTTATGATATTGTCAATGAAAAAGGTGAGTTTATTGGTGGTTTAATTACACCAGGAATTAGAATTAGCGCAGATGCGATGTGGCAAAGAGCTGCTCAATTACCACATATGGAGATTAAGAGACCCAAAAGTATATTAGATTGCAAGAATACAATTTCGAGTATGCAAGCAGGGCTTGTATATGGATATATTGGACAAGTTGAGTATATTGTAAATAAAGTAAAAGAAGAGATGAATGCTCCTCATATGAAAATTATTGCAACAGGGGGATTAGCTAAAATTATTCAAGATGGGACACAGGTCATTGATGAATATGATGGTTTACTCACACTAAAAGGTTTAGTCCTTATTTATGAAAAAAATAAAGCCTTAGGCTAAAGATAGCGTATGATCTATATAAAGTATAAAGATTTATAGTAGTTGGTCAATAAGAAGCACCTTGCAAAACTTAAATAAGTTTTGCAAGGTGCTTTGTTTTGTTTAAAAAGTAAAGCTACTAAGTGGTGTTTTAATAAAAGTGATAATTATTATTAAAAAACATATTGACACTGATTATCATTTACATGTATACTCTGTAAGTGAAAAGAATTATCATTAAAATTAATCAACATACATATATGGAGAGAGCAGATGAAACGACTATTACTTATTATACTTATGATTATCTTATCTGTTATGTCCCTCTTTATTGGGGCTAAGGAGATAACAGTAATGGATATACTTTCAGGCAATGAAGCTGCAATAGAACTTTTCATGATTAGTCGTATGCCACGTCTTATCAGCTTACTGATGGCGGGGATAGGGATGAGTATTAGCGGACTTATTATGCAGCAGCTTAGCCGTAATAAATTCGTATCCCCAACGACAGGTGCCACAATAGATGCTGCACAGCTTGGTGTTGTAATTGGGATGGTTTTATTCCCAGGAGCAAGTATTATGCTTAAAACAAGTGTTGCCTTTATCTTTGCACTAGCAGGAACTATGGCCTTTATGATGGTTATCCGAAAAATTACCTTCAAGAACGTTGTATTTGTACCACTTGTAGGGATTATGTTTGGAAATATTATAGGTTCTATTACAACTTTTATCGCTTATAAGTATGACATTATGCAAAATGTAAGTGCTTGGATGCAAGGGGATTTTTCTATGATTTTAAAAGGAAATTATGAAATGCTTTATCTTTGTATTCCTCTTGTAGTGATTGCATTTATTTATGCAAATCATTTTAACATTGCAGGGATGGGTGAGGATTTTGCGACAAACCTCGGTATCAATTACAATCGTATCCTTTATATGGGTCTAGCAGTTGTAGCACTAGTTACTGTAAGTGTGGTTATTACAGTTGGAAGTATTCCATTTATTGGGCTGATTGTACCGAATATCGTTTCCCTTTATAAAGGTGATCGTATTAAAGGAACACTTATTGATACAGCACTTATTGGGTCTGTATTCCTTCTAGCATGTGATATATTTGGACGTATTGTCATCTTCCCTTATGAGATTTCAATTGGTCTTACTGTAGGTGTAGTAGGAAGTATCATCTTTTTATATCTCATTTTAAGGAGGGAAAAACATGCAAAATAAACGCCGTCTGGCCTTACTTACAGCCTTACTTGCAGTAGGAATAATTTTATTCTTATTTGTAGGGGTAGAGTGGAGTTATATAGATTATGCTATGGGAAACCGTATCCCTAAGATTTTTGCAATGCTCCTTACAGCTTTTTGCATAGGAAGTTCATCTGTTATTTTTCAAACCATTACAAATAACCACATATTAACACCAAGTGTGTTAGGATTAGATTCTTTATATGTTTTAGTTCAGACGTTTATTGTGTTTGTACTAGGAAGTACTAGCCCACTGATTACTAACCAGAATTATAACTTTATCATTGCGCTTGGTATTATGGTTGTGTGTTCAGTAGCGCTTTATAAGGTGCTCTTTGAAAGGGGAAAAGGGGATATTGTTTTCCTACTTCTTGTAGGGATGATTTTTGGAACATTATTCTCAAGCTTATCATCCTTTATGCAAAGGGTTATTGATCCAAATGAATTTTTAGCACTGCAAAATAACTTATTTGCAAGTTTCAATAATATTAATACGAGTATTTTAATTTTAGCAGTTATCCTTATCTTACTTATTATACCTTTTGTATGGGATGAGCTTACTGTACTCGATGTTATTGCACTTGGTCGTGACCATGCTATTAACTTAGGTGTAGATTATGATAGGGTCGTGAAAAAGCTTATTATTGTTGTAACCATTCTTGTATCTATTTCAACAGCATTAGTTGGACCAATCACATTCTTAGGTTTATTAGTTGTAAACTTATCACGACAAATTTTAAAAACGTACAAACATACGTATTTAATTTCAGCAGCTATTTTACTAGGCGGACTGACTTTAATATACGGACAGCTTATTGTAGAACAAGTACTTAACTTTAGTACAACGCTTAGTGTAGTTGTAAACCTTATTGGTGGCGTTTACTTTATTTACTTGCTCTTAAAGGAGAGTAGACAATAATGAAGATTACAAATCTATTTAAGAAATATGGAAATAAAAATGTTGTAGAAGACGTATCTTTAGAAATTCCAAAAGGAAAAGTAACTTCTTTTATAGGGCCTAATGGAGCAGGTAAAAGTACAGTACTTGGTATGATTACAAGATTGGTCCAAAGAGACTCTGGTGAAGTTACACTAGAAGGTAAGAAATTAGAAGAGTGGAAAAGTAATGAGCTAGCAAAGAAGCTTGCTATCTTAAAGCAGTCTAACCATATGTCACTTAAGCTTACAATTAAAGAGCTTGTAGGATTTGGTCGTTTTCCACATTCACAAGGCCGTTTAACACCAGAAGATGAAAAGCATATCCAGGAAGCTATTGATTATATGGAGCTTACAGATATGCAAGATAAATACTTAGATGAGCTAAGTGGTGGTCAAAGACAACGTGCGTACATAGCCATGGTTATTGCTCAAGATACAGAATATGTACTTCTTGATGAGCCACTTAATAATCTAGATATGCATCACTCTGTGAAGATGATGCAGGTTATCCGTAAGCTCTCAGAAGAGCTTGGCAAAACAGTTATTATTGTTATGCATGATATTAACTTTGCTTCTTGCTACTCAGATCATATTATTGCTTTTAAAAATGGTAAGGTAGCTAAAGCAGGACCAACAAAGGAAATTATTAAAAAAGAAGTCTTAGAAGAAATTTATGAAATGCCATTTTGCATTCATCGCTTAAATAACCAAAATATTTGTGTATATTACTAAAAGAAAATTAAAATACAAAGTAAAGGGAGAGAAAATCATGAATAAAAAAGTAGGTATGATTATTGGCGCAATCATTCTTGTACTGATTGCAGGTGTATTTATCTTTAAAGGTATGTCAAAACCAGAAGCTACAGAAGAAGTAGTAGAAAATGAAACAATGACTGTAACACACACACTTGGTGAAACAGTTGTACCGAAAAATCCATCTAAAGTAGTTGTATTTGAACTTGGTGTATTAGATGCTATGCAAGAATTAGGTTTAGCTGATAGAGTTGTAGCAGCTCCAAAATCAAGTTTAACAGGTTATCTTGAAACACTAGATCGTGATGATTTAGTAGATGTAGGTTCAGTAAAAGAACCAGACTTCGAAAAAATCTATGGTACTAAGCCAGACCTTATCATCATTGGCGGAAGACAAGCAGATATGTATGATAAATTTACAGAAATCGCTCCAACTATTTCAATGGCAATTGACAACAATGACTATACAGCATCATTTAAATCAAATATGGCTCTTCTTGGAGAAATGTTTGGTGTAGAAGAACAAGTAAATACTCAGGTAGCGGAAATTGAAAAAGAAATACAAGCTATTAAAGAAAAAGTGGAAGCAGAAGGCTATAATGCTTTAATTACACTTATTAATGATGGTTCAGTAAGTGCTTATGGTAATAACTCACGTTTCTCATTTATCAATGACTTAGGTTTCACAAATATTGATGAAACATTAGAAGAAACAACACATGGTCAAAGTGTATCATTTGAATACATTGTAGAGAAAAATCCACAGTTCATATTCGTTTTAGATAGAGGCTCTATGATGGGAGATGCAGTACCAGCAAAAGAAATTTTAGAAAACGAGTTAGTTAAAACAACAGATGCATACAAAAATGGTAACATTGTATACCTTAGCCAACAGCCATGGTACTTATCAGGTGGCGGTTTAACAGCAACACGTATAATGATGGAAGATATCGCAAACGCTATTAAGTAAATATAATTTAAACGATCATGTTAAGATTGTGTAATTACAAATTTATGGTATAATAAACCGTAGACAAGCACAAAATACCTTTTGAAGGGGAGTAGCTACACAATTTGTGATAATTAATCGTCATGACGGTGCTAGGGGCACTCGGTTAATTAACAAGATTTATCTTGATGCAAGACCTTCAGAATAATAAGGGGGAATATTAGAATCCCCCTTTTATTCTGAAGGTTTTTTATGTGCTATTGACTTCAAAAAATAAAGGGAGGAAATGAATATGGATTATATTTTGTTATTAATTGGTTTTGTCTTACTTATTAAAGGTGCCGACTTCTTTGTAGATGGCGCATCATCCATTGCTAAGGCACTTAAAGTACCAGCACTTATCATTGGTCTGACAATTGTTGCATTTGGCACAAGTGCACCAGAGCTTGCTGTAAGTGTAAGTTCTGCTATGAAAGGACAAAATGGTATTGCTGTAGGAAATGTAGTAGGTTCAAATATCTTCAACTTACTTATGGTAGTCGGTTCCGCTGCTATAATTTATCCCTTAGCTGTTAAAAAGTCTGTACTTGTTAAAGAATTTCCATTTACACTGTTATCAGGTGTAGCACTCTTTATTATGGTTCAAGACATAGCCCTTGATAGTGGGAATGTTAATATGTTATCTCGTATAGATGGGATTATGCTTTTATTATTCTTCGGCATTTTTATGTACTACTTAATTGAAGTAGCATTAAAAGCTAGAGCTAATGGTGAGGAAGAAGAAATAGAAGGTATGCCACTTGGTAAGAGTATTTTATTTGCAATAGGTGGTATCGTTGGTATTGTAATTGGTGGAGATATGGTAGTAAATAGTGCTTCAAGCATTGCACGTGCATGGGGGATGAGTGAAACACTTGTTGGTCTTACAATTATTGCCATTGGTACATCACTTCCAGAACTTGTAACTTCTATTGTGGCTGCTAGAAAAGGTGAAAGTGATATTGCATTAGGTAATGTTATTGGTTCATGTATTTTTAATGTATTTCTTATCCTAGGAGTATCTTCAGTAATTAATCCAATTGAGATGGCAGGTCCAATTTTTACGGATATTCTAATTATGATTATTGTAACTATCGCTACTTACTTCTTTGCAATTAATAAAAAGATTACCCGTGTTGAAGGTGGTCTTCTTGTAGGAAGTTATGTTATTTATATGGCTTATATTATAATGAGATAGTAGATTAGGTAAATTAAAAAGTCCTACAGTTTTGATACTAAGACTGTAGGACTTTTATTCATACTAGAATATGAATTATAATAAAAATAAAAAATAGATTTGAGGAAGATAATATGGCAAATTTACAGAAAATAAGAGATGGCAAACGTACTTATGCCATAACACCACATATTCCAGGAGGTTTTATTACACCTGATCAGTTAATTAGAATAGGTGAAGTCACTAAAAAATATAAAGGTGTACTAAAACTTACATCAGGACAGCGCATCCTAATTACGAATTTACAAGCAGAAGATATACCGTATATATGGGAAGAACTTGGAATGGAGCCTGCTGTACGAGAGCAGAATTCTATTAAAAATGTAGAAATGTGTCCAGCGGCTTTTTGTAAGCGCTCAAAAGTTAATTCAATAAGCATTGGAATGAAGCTTTCTAGAAAATACCAGTGGGAAGAGATGCCTTGCAGGACTAAGATTGGGGTAGCAGGATGCCTAAATGCATGTGGGAGTGTCTATAGTAAAGATATTGGGGTTATAGGAGATAAGGAAGGCTATAAGATTATAGCAGGGGGATCAGCAGGATATCATCCTAGAATGGCAGATACTTTAGTTACAGGTCTTACTGAAAAAGAAGCCTTAGAGTATGTTGATAAATTAATAAAAGTATATAAAGAAAAAGCAGATCCAGGAGAGAAATTAGGTTTCTTTATTGACCGCATAGGACTAGGTCATTTTATTAGACTTATTCAAGAAGTTTAATTATCTTCAAATAAATAAAAACAAATAAATGAACATAGGAAAGAATTACTATTAAGTATGGTTTGATATGGAATAATGTATTATTATGGAAGGATAGAAGGGAGGGAAAATATATATTTTTGTTTTGCTATGCTATGTATTTTAAGCACTTTTATTCTTTCGAAAAAATGGATAAAGTATCGTAGAGTTTTTCTTTTTACCAATACTGCAATAGTTATTATCTATATTATGTGGCGTTTTACAGTTATTCCTACAAGTTCTTTGACATCGTTTGGGGCAGGTATTATATTGATGGTAGCTGAACTATTAGGATTAACTCAATTTCTTATTTTTCAATATTTGTTTTCAAGGACCTATAGGCTTCCTAAAAAAACGTTAGATGGATTTAATAGAAATCAAATTCCTAGTGTAGATGTACTTATTTGTACTTATAATGAACCTATTAAACTTGTAGAGAAGACTATTGTAGCAAGTTTAAATATGCATTATCCAGAGCATAAGATGAAAATCTATGTGTGTGATGATGGAAAAAGAAAAGAGTTACAGACGTTGTGCCAGACTTATGGAGTAGGGTACATAACAAGGATAGGAAATGAAGGTGCAAAGGCTGGTAACATTAATAATGCTCTAAAGTATATAGGTGGAGACTTATTCGCTGTTTTAGATGCCGATATGCTGCCAACAGAAAAATTTCTAGAAAAGACGGTAGGCTACTTTATAGAGGAAGAAGTTGCCTTTGTTCAGACACCGCAGGTCTACTATAACCAGGATATGTATCAGTATAACTTAAAAAAAGATATACCTAATGAGCAGGACTTTTTCATGCGAGATGTACAAGAGGCTAGGGCAGCTATTAATGCAGTATTACATGTAGGTACCAATGCTGTTTTTAGAAGGAGTTGTGTTGATGGAATTGGAGGATACCCAACTTGCTCTATTACAGAGGATATGGCTGTAGGTATGCTTTTGCAATCCAAAGGTTATCAAAGTGTATTTATTAACGAGGTACTCGTACTTGGGTTAAGCGTAACAACTTATTCCGATCTAGTTATGCAGAGGGATAGATGGTGTAGAGGTAACTTACAAGTTATAAAACACTTCAATCCTATTTTTACAAAAGGTTTAACTTGGCCACAGCGTATTGCTTATATAGACGGTGTATTGTACTGGGGTTCGAGCATTCAGAAAATGATTTATATCTTAGCACCTATTATGTATTTAATCACTCATACTCTTATTATTGAAAGTTCGACACAGGAAATATTAGGTTATTTTATTCCATTTCTAATTGGACAATGGCTTATTTTCAAGACACTATCACCGCATACAAGAAGTTTACAATGGTCGCATTTCTATGAAGTAGCTATGGCACCACATATAAGTTTTTCAGTGATAAGAGAGCTGTTTGCTCTAAATACTAAATTTAATGTAACACCTAAGGATGTTGTAAATGAAAAAGCCTATTTTCAATTTAAAACAAGTCTACCACATATTATTATTACCATCTTAACATTAGTAGGTTGGGGACTTGGTACATATGCTGTATTGCAAGGGAAGATAGCATTTGGAGCTTATAGCATTAATGTTATTTGGAGTATGTATAATTTGATAGGAGCAGTTGTAAGTATTTATGTAGCTTATCAAAAACCTATTTATCGAAGTGTAGAACGCATTAAGATAAAAGAAGATTTGGTGATAGAACTCAGAAACGGAAAGTACACTTATAGAGGCTATTTAAAGGATTTATCGGAGAGAGGGATAGGCATACAATGTCCCTTAGCTCATAGAATGAAATTGGGAAAAGAGATGCATATTAAGCTAATAGATGAAGGAAGAAAAGTCATCTTAAAAGGTAAAGTAGTTAGAATACAACAAGATCAGGTTGGGCTACAGTTTGAAGATTTAAAACCTGATCAGATGCAAGCTATTATAAAAATCTATTTACGCAATATAGGTGCCTATTATGAGATTAATAAAGCTCCTATTTATTTAGAAGAATATAGAAGAGTACAAGAATATCAATATTTAAGCCCCTAGGTCATAAAGGTGAAGTAAATCAGTATTTATATAAGAAGTGAAACCCACAGAAGAATGCATTGTTATAAAGTGTCCTTTTGTGGGTTTATTATTTTATTTAGTTAAATTCATTACTATGTAAAGTTTTCTATTGAGGTTTAGAATCAGCTGCTATAGAACTCGCTTCAGAACTCTGCGGTTGTGGACCACGAAGAATAACTGCGCGTTGAGGTTTATAGGTACTCGTATTAATTTTTTCTTTCTTAATAAGTTCACCATTTTTATAGTAAAGTTTGTAAAGTACTATTTTGTGTCCTTCTTTAGCATGAGATTTGATGATTTCTTTGCCCGGTGGCAAAGTAGGATCATCTTTATAGAGTGGCTCTGGTGCTTCTAATGTCTCGACAAGTTCTGATTCAAATTGAGCTGTATAATCCGGCTTAAAGTCTTTGTGACCATACAGGTTAACGAAGACTTTATTATCTTCAATATAGCTTTCTACATAGAGAGGATAACCAGAGTTGTTAATAAATTGGAAATCCACACTATTTGTAGCATAGGTTGCATCTCGGCCTAGTGGTGTATAGGATACTGGTAGAGAATGATTGCGGCGCATGTATATATCTAGATCTGTCATGATGACTGCATTATAAAGGGTTGAAGATACTTGGCAGATCCCCCCACCAATGCCATCTACAAATTCACCACCTGTAATAACTTTGGCATTTTTATAGCCTGCATCAATAGTAATAGGTTCTAATTGCTTAGAAAACATAAACTTTTCCCCTGGCTGGAGGGTTGTATTAATCTTCTGGGCTGCAAGTGTAATATTCGTATTGCGATCAGGACTATCTGCTGTAAAGGTCGTGTAGAAACTAGCAAGAGGTGTTTTATAATCTTGGAGAATATCTGAAGTATATTCTGGTTCTAATGTAATAAGTGGAAGGTATATGGTGCCTTCTTCACTTTGTGCTATTAGTTCTTGAATTTGAGTCACTGCAAAGTCAAGATCGGCTTTATAGCCCGGTACTTCAGGGGTAATCTCAAAGCTTCTTGGGTGTTTCTTAATCTCCGCATTAACTGGAGCTTTGTAGAAGGGCTCAAGATAAGATTCTACGCGTTCTTGTAAATTGGAAGAGTCTAGATTTGGAGCAAGTGTAAAATGGAGCGGTTCAACCGATGGATTCTTAAGTGATTTATAGCGCTCAAAAAGGTTACCTTCGTGTCCAATTTGTATAGCCTCAGATAAAATTTTATCTAGGTTATAGGTTACACCTAATTCTTTGTATGTAATATCTACTGTAGAAGTGGTATTTTCAGTAGTAAGTGTAATAGTTTTGCTATCAAGCGTGGATATAAGGTTTTGGCTCAGATATTTGCTAGCTTCTTCTGGGGTCATGCCACCTATGTCAAAATGATTAACCCATATATTATGAGCTAGCACAGTATCGTATGCTTTTACTTGATTGTATACGCTCATGATATAGATAATAGGGATAAGTAATAAAATAGGGATAATGAATTTATATTTTCGGTGTTTATTTTTCGTCATATCAATCTCCTTTGCTGTTTACATAATTATAAACAGAGATGTAAGGGAGTGTCAAAGATGAAATTTATAATATAAGGATTTAAAGGAAAATATAGATTTTATTAATGACAAGTAAATTTGTCATTGACAAGTAAAGTTGTCATGAATTATACTTGGGATATGACAACTTTACTTGTCAAACAGGAGGTGAGTTAGATGCCACTTTATAATCATGTGAAACAGGCAAGAGAAGAACTGGCTATAAGTCAGACAGAATTAGGTAAGAGATGTGGTGTTTCAAGGCAGACTATCAGTAGCATTGAACGTGGAGATTATCATCCTTCTATTGTATTAGTCATTAAGCTTGCTCAGATATTTAATAAATCAATAGAAGAATTATTTTGGTTAGAGGAGGACGGAAATGAAAAGTTATAACTGGAAAAAAGGTATTTCAATTTTTATCATTTGTGGTTTTATAGGAGCGATAGTAGGGAGTTTAATCAGTAGAATGGAATCAGCTGATAACTTACATAATATTGTAAATGTGTTAGAAGCTTTAGCGCCTAGCTTATTTATAGTTGCACTTATTACAGGGATTGCAGGTATAGGAGGATATTTTTACTTTAGCATGCAGCTTAAAAAAGATGGATACTGTGAGGAAGAAGGCTCATTTTATGAAAAATATGAAAAAGTAATGGGTATAACCTTAATGTGTTGCACTCTATGTGCGGTGATCAACTTTACAGCATTAGGTGTCAATTTATTTGAACTTACAATACCTGCTTCAATGCTTTTTATGCTTAACGTATGTATAGCTTTTTTAGGAGAGGTTGGACATATCTCTTTGGTTAAGAAGGTAAGACCAGAACTAAATGCAGATCCTTTAGATCCGAAATTCCATGAGCATTACTTTGACAGGTTAGATGAATGTGAAAAGTATAAAACAGGAAAAGCAAGCTTTAATACACTTTCAGCTATGATACCGCTGTATGTATTCCTATTTATCGCTTGTTATCTATTAAGTAGAGTATTTGAAATTAGTCCTGCTATTTATTTGCCAATTGGAATTATTTGGGGAGCACAGACGATTTTAATGACTTATCATGCAAATAAAAAACCTAGAGCGTAAAGGGCTAGGTCTTTGTGTACTTTAGAATATAAATCGAATAAAAGCATATATGTCTCTATAAGACTCATTATGTTATAATAAAAAAGTAATAGAAGAAAGAGGGCATGATTAAAGTGTCTGCAAAATAGGAGAAATTAGAATATGAATCAATTAACAATACAAAAAATAACTAAAGAAGCCTTTGAAACGCAATATCAACTAAATGGGCAAAGCTATGCATTAACAGAATTAGGTAAAGTAATGGAGTTAGCTAAAGAAGATACAGTTTGTATGCTTGTTGAAGATAGACTCTATATAAATCCAGTACAATTAAGTCTTAAAGGCGCTATAACAGATGAGGAAGCTCTTGCAAAAGTAGAGGCCTTAAATGAGACTTTTAGGGATGCTATTATCCATTTGAGAGAGTTTCTTTATAGTGGTAATAGAAGTGCAGAGGCAGAACAGAAAAAGAGAGAAATTCAAGGTATTATGAATAGTTGTATCAGTGAAGCAAAAGTGCTTTTAAATCAGTGTCAGATTACAGATAGAAATAAACTAAAAAAAATGAGCAAGAAGTACTTTATGGCGGAGTTCTTAAATAGTTTATTTGAAAATGAAGTTTATAATGTTGAAATTGAAATAGACTGCGGTCTATAGAAAAAAGTCTTACAAAAACGAGATTTAAAATGCTTCCTGCTCAGTAGGTAGGGGCATTTTAGTTTCTTGGGGTTGTAAGGCTTTTTGGTATAAGTGTGATAAAATTATATTAAGTTATATAAATATAGGAAGGTAGATATTTAAGATGAAAGAGAATAAATATGATGATATAAACTTTTTTAATGCGTATAAGCAGATGGCACGTTCAGTGAAAGGTTTAGAAGGTGCTGGTGAATGGCATGAGCTAAAAAAGATGTTTCCAGATTTTAGAGGTAAGCATGTTTTAGACCTAGGTTGTGGGTTTGGGTGGCATTGTAGATATGCACAAGAGCACGGAGCTGAATCTGTTATAGGGATAGACTTGTCAGAAAACATGCTAAATCAAGCAAAGGCTATGACAAAGTCAACAATCATTCAATATATTAAGCAGCCTATTGAAGAGATAGATTATGCTGAGAAGACGTTTGATGTGGTTATAAGCTCTTTAGCATTTCATTATATCGAGACTTTTAGTAAGGTATGTGAGAAAGTCAATAAGTGCTTGAGGGAAGGGGGAGAGTTTATCTTCTCAGTAGAACATCCAGTATTTACTGCTAATGGTCCACAAGATTGGACTTATGATGAGGAAGGAAATCGTATGCACTGGCCCGTAGACCATTATTTTTATGAGGGAGCCCGTAAGGCACAGTTTTTAGGAGCAGAAATGGTCAAGTATCATAGAACAGTAACAACTTATATTAATGACCTAATAGGAGCAGGTTTTGAAATTATGAAGGTAGTAGAGCCGCAGCCTGAACCATCTTTACTCAAAGATAATAAAGAAATGCAAGATGAATTAAGACGTCCTATGATGCTGATTATCCATGCTAAAAAGAAATAAATGTTTACATATAAGAGAGTGGGGGAAGAAGGCCTTTATATAGGAAATTTTAACTCAAATTGCAGTGGTGAAATCAGCGCTTAATAATGTGGGAAGCTTATTTTACAAGAGCATATTCATCATTGCGTAATGGATGCAGTAGAAAATAATGATATGAAGGTGATTAAGGCTATCCATAAATTTATAAAATAATAAAGTATAAAAGGAATAGCCTAGAGTATGCAGACTCATACTACAATTTACAGGAGTAATAGAAGTAAAAATTAAGAAAGGAGAAAACCTATGACTAATCGTATTCTCTACACTATTGGCTATGCACATCACACACAGGAAAGTTTCCTGGAACTTTTACTGAAATATAATATTAACTGCGTAGTCGATGTAAGGACCATGGCCTATTCAGGTTTTCATCCTCAATTTAATAAGGAAATTTTGCAGCTATACTTAAAACAAAGAGGCATAGCTTATATTCATATGTATCAGTCTTTTGGGATTATAAAAGATCAAATAGAACTTAATACAAAGGAAGGCTACTTAGATTTTACTAAACTGGCTAAGACAGAGGCTTTTTTAGAGGGTATTAAGCGAATAGAAAATGGACTAGAAAAAGGGTATACCATTGCTTTTATGTGCGCAGAAAAGGACCCAACAGATTGTCATAGAAGTACACTTGTAGCAAGAAAATTTGCTGAAATGGGTTATGAAGTACGCCATATTTTGCATGATGGGACGCTAGAAACCCATGCTCATATGGAGCAGCGTATGAAAGAAGAATTTTGTGAGCCAGTTGACCAGATAGACTTATTTGGTCCTATTAAGACAGAAGCAGAAAAATTAGAAGAAGCTTATGCAAGGTGTAGTAAAGAAGTTTTCATTGTTAATGCCAAACGTGTATTAAAGGATGATTATGATTTTCCTAAACCTAATCCAAACGGATAGGTTTACAAATATAATAAAAGCCGGTCTAAACTTATCAGCTGCTTAAAATATGAATAAGGATTAGATTGGCTTTTATTTTTACACTCTTTAAAATTTGTTCATAGTTTTACTATAGAATACTCAGTTATTACATGGTAGTATATATTCATATATCTACAGAATATTAAAAAACTGAGGGTAAAATTAGAGTTCAAAATTAAGGAGTGGATAGATATGAGTTTTTTTAGTAGACTTGGTAACATTATTAGTGGTAAAGCCAATAAAGCTTTAGATAAAATAGAAGATCCTATTGAACAAATTGACTTAGCCATTAGAAAACGTGAAGAGGCAATCAATAAAGCAAAACTTGAAAGTGCATCTTTCATTGGTTCAATTTCTCAAAAGAAAACTGAAGTAAGGACAATTCAAGAAAAAATTAAACAATATGAAGAAGGTATCCGCAAGGCACTTGCGGCAGGAGATGAAGAAAAAGCTACAACTTTCTTATTAAAGAAAAAAGAATTTGATCAAGAAGTAGCAAGTTTAGAGACAACTATTAAAACTTTACAGACAACAGCAGATAAAGTAAAGACTAATGTAGCAGCACTTGAAAAAGAAGTTAAAGAACTTAAGACTAAGAAATCAGAGTTATCTGCCAGATACGCTACAGCTAAGGCACAAAGTAAAGTGAATGAAATTTTAACTGAAGTGAACAAAGAAAGTCACATTTCTTTATCGGATATTGAGCAAAAAGTAATGGAAGCTGAAAGCTATGCTCAAGGTCTGGAAGAATTTAAACGCCCTGATGTAGATGCAGAACTAAGTGAATACTTATCAGATAATAAAGATGCCTCTATTCAAGACGAACTTAATAAATATAGATAACCTAATTAAAGGGGATTTAGCAGATGAATAAAATTAAAGATTTTACAGATGCTGAGCGTGCGGCATATAGTCAGGTATATATTGATTTAATTATGAATATAGAAGAGATAGAAAATTTTTTATCACAAGAGGAAGTAGACAAACGTTTTTTTAAGCGAAAAGTTCATCTTATTAAAGACTACCTTGAGAAGTTAGATGAAGCAGACCGTCTAGCAGATGGTAAGGGACCTTTAGACTTCTTAAAAAGTGATGAGCAGTATAAAAAGGATGCTTTAAAGTTTAAGTCTGGTATTATAGATGATTTAAATAAGCTTAAACTTTGTCATACTTGTAAATGTGGGTCTTGTGTGAATGAATGTAAATTCAAATCTTGTCATTATTGTAGTTACAACTCAAAAGTAGTAGGTTGTGATAAAGAGCGCTACTATGTAACAACTGGAATGGCACCTATTACACTTTACTCAAATGATGAACACAGAGATGTCCATTTTGAAGTAGTAGGATTATTAACAGATGACTTTTCTAATAAGCACTACATTTATTTAGTAGAACGAAATAATAAGGAAAATCAACATATTCTAGAATATTGTAAATACACAAATGGGTCAGTAGACTATTTATCCATTGATGAAGAGTTGTTAGATAAAGTTTATGATATTTTTGTAGGATTTGATTGCTATGAATAAAAAAAGGATATTTTTAAAAAGATTTCTTTGGGTTTTTATAAGCTGTATTATTATTAACGTAGGGCTGGGTCAAGTGTATACGGTCCAAGCAAAACCGAAATCCGGTTCTACTAGATCATCTAGAAGCAAGTCATCTTCTACAAGATCTTCAACAACTAAACGTAGTTCAAATAAAGTAAGCTCAGGTTCTTTTTCAACGAAGTCCTCATCTAAGTCAAGTACTGCGCCAAAATCTAGCACGATAAAAGATAGTGGGGTTGTTTCTAATAAGAATTCAAACAAGGTAAACTCAGGATCTTTTAGTAGTAAAACAGAAAGTACTGAGTCAAAATCTTCAAATTCAAATAAGGTGAACTCAGGATCTTTTAGTACTTCTAAACCGCAGGATAACACATACACACAATCAGGGAATACGTATAGACCTAACCCATTCTTTACAGGGGGATTCTTTAATAGTTGGTATTATGGAATGCCTGCTATAAGACATGGTTCACCAGCTATACTTATTACATTTATTATCATTATTGCAATCTTCATAGCCTATTGGTGGTGGAGAAGACATTTATAAAGTAACCAAAGCCAACCTAAAATGATACCTTCCATTAAGGATGGGAATAGTTTTAGGTTGGCTTTTTAATTATGCTTCAAATAGCCAATTTAGATCAAAAGAAGTAAAGACAATACAATTATTAGGTTGTGGCTCATAGAGGATGCCAATATGACCATTTTCTAGAACAGCTAGGCTAGAGTAGCCAAAGAATCTTTCATACCCTTTAACATTTTCATAAGGGTTAGGAGAGAAGTTAAGAGAGCGTTCTCTAATCCAGTGTATAGTGCCATCTTCTTGTACTTCTCCTAAGGAGATTACACCATTCGTTCTAGAGGCATCAAGAGGGGCATTACCTGTTGGATGGGAGGAAAGTACATATTGTTTCCCTTGTTGCATTTGCTCCGGATAAGGGAAGGTATCTACTGGATAAGTAATGACTGACTTTTGGCAGCGAACAGAGATAAGGTCTGTGGTTTGTTGCTCACTCCAAGTTTCTCCGCCATCATGACTAACAGAAATAGGTGTTTTACCTTTTGTATACTGTCTACCAAATGAAATAATGTCTCCATTTAAGAGTTCAATGAGTTGGCATTCATCAATATTATTCATATATCTGTTGCCGTTGGTATCCGCTCTATGCCAAGTATAGCCGTTATCATCACTATAAATGGCTGTAGCTTTATCTAGTGCATAAACAGGCATAATGATTCTGCCATTTCTAGTTGGATTAGATTGATGCTTAAGAGTAAGGCCAGTACCAGGGCCTGTACCTAAAAAGGCACCATCAGAATCGACTTTAACTTGTGGGGTAATATCATAAGGTTGTGACCAGGTAGCACCTAAATCAGCACTACGGGTTACCCAAAGGTAAGAGGTTACAGCGGCTCTAAGTGGAGCTGGGTCTGTTTCATAAGTCTCATAAAGAGAATCAGGCACAGTGATATGACGTTTTTGAACAAAAACAGGATGTTCTGGGTCAAAATGAGGTTTATGGTAGTTTAAATAAATATTGCCTACATAAATATCATGAGGAGTTGTAGGATCTGAAGAAGGGTCTAGTGGAACTAACGGTGGACATTTATGGATATAGTCACCTTCTCCTACTGCATAGTACATATCTCCCATAGTGATATAGCGATGGTCAGCATGATGATGCTGAGGTATGTAGTAACGAGTTTTCTGGTTTTTTGCATCATAAATCCATCCATCCTCACGAATGGTATAGGCATCGCCAAAAGATTCTATAGACTCATCTGTTACTTTAGAGTCTCCAGAATAAAGTACTTGATAGTAAGTGCCATCAATTAACTTATAGCCTGTGCCTTCCTCTAAATAAGAGGATGCATGTAACCCTTTGCATTCTGGCCACATATCAACAAGCATAACAAGCTCTCCATTTTTAGCCTGCGTGGTAACAGCATCGATATAAAAAGCAGAATGCCAGTCATGAAATTCTTGGGGAGCATGATGGGCAGGTAAAGACAAAATGGTTTGTACAGGACTTGTCCAAGTTTTACCGTTATCAAAGCTACGTCTTAGGCCAATATCTACTTTCCCCCAGTCAGCGCTATCATTACCAATATCAGCAATAGCAAGAAGCGTATGAGGTGTAGATTCATCATGAGAATGAGCCATAAGAAGAGAAGGAATACGACATCCTTGTAGATTTCCCATATGCTCAGGATTTCCAGCAAGGTCTGGTGAGTGAAGTTTGTTTGGATTGGTGCTTACAAAAATATTTGTTGTCATGAAAAACTCCTTTTATTATATATAAAATAAAGAAATATAAATTAAATTATAATATAAAATAGACAAATTTTCTTGATAAATTTTTGATAATTACCTTTTAAAATCTTTTTAGATTAAAAAGAAAAGAGGTAAGCATGAATGAATGCAAATGTATTAAAACTTATTGGGATTATAGGGATGGTATTAGACCATATAGGCTGGGTACTATTTCCGGATATAGCACTTTTTCATTTTATAGGACGTATTACATTTCCTATCTTTTGTTACTTTATAACAGAGGGGTTTCTTAAAACGCATAGTAGACGTAACTATTTGCTTCGTTTATTAGGTATTGCACTTATTTCACAAATACCATTTGTAATGACATTTAGGTTAGCCTTTGGTGAAGGTTTTAGTGGGCTCAATACTCTATTTAATCTGGTTATAGGGCTTGTAACCATTTGGCTTTATGATAAGGCTCACTTCAAAGGAAAATGTATAATTGTAATATTGGGAGCACTTTGCGGTGTACTTTTTATGACAGATGGAGATATTTATGGTGTACTTATGATATTCTTCTTCTATAAATATCACAATGAATTTAAGAAGATGGCTATAAGTGTGAGTATACTTACTGTCATTTATCATTCTATGTATCAGATTTATGCTATTGTAGGAACATGGGCTATGGGTATTATGACAGCAAGTGAAATTATAGAAGTTATTACAGGACCAAACTATTATGGACCTATCCTATTTGATTTTGCTCAGAATATGTGTAGCTTACTAGCCCTTATTCTTATAAGATTTTATAATGGAGAGAAAGGAAAGAACTTAAAAATTTTATTCTATGCTTTTTATCCACTTCATTTGATTATCATTTATATCATTAAAGTAGGATTGATGTAGAAGATAAAGGAGGCTCTTATGTATAACATTTTAGTAGTAGATGATGAAAAAGAAATAACGGATATGCTGAAAGACTATTTAGAAGGACAGAGCTATTTAGTTTATACAGCCCATCACGCTACAGAAGCTATTGAGAAACTGAATGTGCATCTAGACCTTATTTTACTAGATGTGATGATGCCTGATGTAAGTGGCTATGAGTTATGTCTGCAAATACGGGATAAAGTGCAGTGTCCAATTCTTTTTCTAACTGCTAAAGTAGGCCAGGAAGATATTATAAGAGGGCTAGAGTTAGGTGGAGATGACTACCTAATTAAACCCTTTAGATTGAAAGAATTAAAGGCACGAATAGATTCCCATTTAAGAAGAGAAGAAAGGCGTACAGACAGCAAAAAGAGTATACTTTATCATAAAAGCTGTATGATTGATTTGAAGAGTGAATCTGTAAGTATAAAGGGGCAGGATATTCATGTTACAAAGAAGGAATTTGAACTTATAAGCTTTTTGGCTATGAATAAGGGGCAGACTTTTTCTAAAGAGCAGATGTATGAACGGCTATGGGGATATGACGTAGAAGGGGGGAGTCGTACCATTACAGAGCATATTAAAAATATAAGGAAGAAGATGCAAGAAGCGGGAGAGACTGAAGAGTACATTAAGACAGTATGGGGGATAGGATACAGATGGGAATAAAGGCAAGGTTTATTACTTATCTTTTTAAAGTGCTACTGTGGACAGGTGTAGCTTGTGGGTTAAGCCTTTTGGGTATGTTCAGCTTGATTAATATGGGACTTATAAGAGGTGCCGATTATTATGACAAACAGATTCCGCTTATTAGAAATGCTATATTAGAGTATAAGGGAGAAATACTGAATGTGGGATTTGAACAAGAGATGAAGAATGCTGTAGAAGGAGATGCTCTAGCATATGAGGTAAGGGATGAACAGGGAGAGCGTATTTATGCCCATGATTTATACAGACAACTTCCTATTATGGAGTGGGATACTAAGCGGCTACTAAGTGAGCAAAAACAGGTAATAGGTATACTAAGGCCTAAGGTAATAAGATATTTTCCAATTGTAGAAGCAGGAAGGCTAAAAGGAAGTATGGTAGTCGCCTATACCATGTCTAATAGTGCAGAGGGCAAGGCTCTTAACTGGATTGCTCAAAATATGAATCTTATTTTAGTCGTTGCCCCTTTTGTGTACTTAGTATTTTTTACCCTTATCTATGCTTCTAAGTTCTTACGGACCATTGAGGGGCCCTTACAGGAACTTAGTAAAGGCATTAAAGCAATAGAAGAACATAACCTAGATGTTAGCTTAAATTCAGACAGTAATGATGAACTAGGTGAGTTAACACGTAGTTTTGAAACTATGCGTTTAGCGCTTAAAGAAGCTTTAGAAGTGAGCTGGAAGCAAGAAGAAGAACGTAAAAATCTAATCAGTTCCCTCTCACATGATTTGAGAACCCCTGTTACCATTATAAAAGGTTATACAGAAATGCTTATGGATACAGTTCAAGATGAAATTGTTATTAAGAAGATAGAGGCTATAGATCATAATATAGATCGGCTCATGAAGTTAGTAGAAGATATTCATGAAATTAATCATTTACATCAATTAGAGTATAAGATGAGACCTGAAGTAATAGATTTCCAAGAAGAGCTGAGTAAGATGGTAAAAGATTATAAACTCTTATTAGGAGAAAAGAAATTAGATTTAGAGTGGAATCTTAAACTTAATAAAGTAAGTTATACATTAGACAGACATGCTTTTAGAGAAATGATGGATAACCTTATAAGTAATAGCATAAGGTTTACACCCGTAGGAGGAAGTATAAGTACTGCTATAGTAGAGGGAGATAAGGGAGTAGACGTTATAGTAGAAGACAGTGGATGTGGCTTTACTGAGGAAACATTATTACATGGACTAAGTTTATTCTATCAAGAAGATACATCGCGAAATAATAAGGAGCATGCTGGTATAGGATTATATGCAGTACAAATGATTGCTAAAAAAATGGGCGCGGAAGTAAAGCTTTATAATACAGCTTATGGTGGTGCAGGTGTAAAAATTACGAACT
Organism: Zhenhengia sp.; assembly: GCF_046966505.1. Classification (NCBI taxonomy): domain Bacteria; kingdom Bacillati; phylum Bacillota; class Clostridia; order Lachnospirales; family Lachnospiraceae; genus Zhenhengia; species Zhenhengia sp. Next base: position 87,894 of record NZ_JBKVCH010000004.1, on the reverse strand, counting down.
TGCAGATTAAATAAAGGTATAGATTAAAAATATAAGTCAACTTTTATAAAAATAAAAGTTGACTTATATTTTTTTGTATGGTAACTTATTTTTAAATAAGGAGGTAGAAAATTATGATAAATACAAAATCAATGAGTCGGACAAGGACTATTACATTATGTGGATTATTTGCAGCATTAACAGCCATAGGAGCATTTATTAAAATTCCATTACCACCACCACTTGTACCTTTTACTTTACAATTTTTATTTTGTGCATTAGCAGGTGTATTATTAGGTTCCAAAGTGGGGGCACTTTCACAGCTTATTTATGTACTTGTAGGACTAGTAGGTATACCTGTTTTCACAGAAGGAGGTGGTTTACATTATGTTGTTAAGCCAACCTTTGGTTATTTAATAGGTTTTGTCCTAGGTGCTTATGTCATTGGACTTTGCGTAGAGAAGTTTAAAGAGATTAATTTTAAAAATTTATTTATAGCATCTCTTATAGGGCTCATAGTGGTTTATGTATTAGGTGTTGTTTATATGTATATCATCTATAATTTCTACATAGGTAATGAAATGGGTGTATGGGTAGCTGTATGGGGTGGTGCTATTTCTTGTGCACCAGGCGATATTTTAATATGTATCATCACGGCCATAATGGGGGTTAAGATGATTCCTGCCCTTAGAAGAAATAGATTGACAGCATAAGGAGAGGAGAAAATGGAGTGGATAAAAAATCTTTATAAACAAGTATTAGAAGGCTACAGTATCAGTAAGGAAGAAGCTTATAAGCTTATGGATTATGATGTAGAAGTGCTAAGAAATTATGCAAAGTCTATTAGAGAGCAATTATGCGGAAATACATTTGACTTATGTTCTATTATCAACGGTAAAAGTGGTGCTTGTTCGGAAAATTGTAAGTACTGCGCTCAGTCAGCGCACTACAATACACAGGTAGAAACATATCCTTTATTAGATGGGGAAATCTTTGTAAAAGATGCCAAGTTACATGAAGCAGAAGGTGTACTACGTTACTCTATTGTAACTTCAGGTAAAAGGCTTTCTAAAAAGGAAGTAGAGGATGTGGCCAAAATCTATAAAAGAATGAGTGAAGAAGGCGAGATTAAGCTATGTGCTTCACATGGTCTTTTAGATGAAGAGGATTTTACTAAGCTTAAAGAGGCTGGTGTAGTTAGGTATCATAATAATCTAGAAACGTCCAGAAATTATTTTGCTTCAATTTGTACCACACATACCTATGAGGATAAGATCAAAACCATTAAGGCGGCTCAAAAAGTAGGATTAGAAGTATGTAGTGGTGGATTATTTGGGCTTGGAGAAACAATGGAAGATCGTATTGACATGGCTTTTGAGTTAAGAGAGATGGGGGTAACCTCTATACCAGTTAATGTACTCGTACCTATCCCAGGAACGCCTATGGAGAAGGTGGTGCCTATTACAGAGGAGGAAGTACTAAAAAGTATCGCTATTTATAGATTTATCCACCCAACAGCTTTTATTAGGCTTGCTGGAGGGAGAATGTACCTGACAGATAATGGCCGCCTGGCTTTTGAAGGTGGAGCTAATGCGACAATTACTGGAAACCTACTTACAACATGTGGTAACACTATACAAGATGACCTTAAGATGCTTAAAACATTAGGATTCGAGGTGAGACTTAGTGAGTAAAAGTATTTTTATCACAGGAACAGATACAGATGTAGGCAAAACTTTTGTTACAGCGCACCTGATTAAGGCATTAAGGGATAAAGGCATTCAGGCAGGTTATTATAAAGCTGCACTAAGTGGTGCTTATTATGAAGAAGGTAAGCTGATTCCTGGAGATGCTAAGTATGTTATGGATATAGCTGATTTCAAGGAAGATTATGATAAATGTGTGTCTTATACTTTTGAAACAGCAGTATCACCTCATTTAGCTGCTCAAATAGAGGGAATAGAAGTTAATTTGGATAAAATTAAAGTAGATTATAAAGCACTTTTAAATAAGTATGAATATCTTTTTGTAGAAGGAAGTGGTGGTATTATTTGTCCTATACAAGCTACAGAAAAAGCGTTCATTTTATTAGAAGATATTATAAAAAGGCTTGATTTAGATATACTTGTTGTAGCGAGGGCAGGACTTGGTACCATTAATCATACGGTGCTTACTGTGAAGTACATACAAAGCCAAGGTTTAGCAGTAAAAGGCATTATCTTAAATGGATATGAAGAAGGTAATACACTTCATGAAGATAATAAAAGAATGATTGAAGCACTTACTGGGGTAGAAGTTATTGCAGTGATTCCAAGTGCTACAGAAGAAAATGTAGGTATTAATTTAGATGCAGAAAAACTAATGAGCCTTTGCAAATAGGAGGGGGTTAAATGGATTATGTACAAAAGGATTTAGATTATATATGGCACCCTTGTTCACAAATGAAAGACTATGAAACTTTTAGTCCTATTGTCATTGAGAAAGGGGAAGGTCTCGCTCTTTATGATGTAGATGGAAAGAAATATTTAGATGCAGTAAGTTCTTGGTGGTGTAACCTGTTTGGGCACTCTAATCCAAGGATTAATGAGGCCCTTATTCAGCAGGTACAGAACTTAGAACATGTTATTTTTGCCAACTTTTCACATAAGCCAGTGATTGAATTATGTCATAGATTACATACGTACTTACCAGAAGGGTTAGATAAATTTTTCTTTACAGATAATGGGTCGGCAGCGGTAGAAGCAGCGCTTAAGATGAGCTTCCATTATCATGCTCAGATAGGTGATAGTCAGAGAAAGAAGTTTATGGCTCTAACAGATGCGTATCATGGAGAGACAATAGGCGCCTTATCTGTAGGGGACTTAGACCTTTATACAGAAGTCTATAAACCGCTTATGATTGATGTAATAAGAGTACAGGGACCAGATTGTTATAGATGTCCTTATAGACTAGATAGAGCAAGTTGCCAGGGTGAGTGTTTTGAAAAGGTGGAAGAAAGCTTAGCTCAAATAGGTGAAGAAGTAGCAGCTTTTATTGTAGAGCCTTTAGTACAAGCAGCAGCGGGTATGAAAATTTACCCACCAATTTATCTTAAGAAGTTAAGACAGGCATGTGACAAGTATGGCATTCATCTTATAGCAGATGAAATTGCTGTAGGCTTTGGGCGTACAGGCAAGATGTTTGCTTGTGAGCATGCTGGAATTTCACCGGATATGATTTGTCTTTCTAAAGGGCTTACAGGTGGTTATATGCCAATGGCTATAGTTGTAACAACGAATAAAATCTATGAAGCTTTCTATGCAGATTATAAGGAAGGCAAAGCTTTTATGCATAGCCATACCTATAGTGGTAATCCACTTGGCGCAAGTTGTGCGTTAGCTGTACTTGATATTTTTGAGAAGGAGAATATTTTAGAGGAATTACCAGAACGTAATGTCATATTTAATAAGAAAGTTAAAGCTACTTTTCAAGATTATCCATACGTAGGAGAGATTAGACAGATTGGATTTATTAATGCTGTAGAATTAGTAGAAGATAAGGCCACTAAAAAGAGCTTTGATAGTAGTTTAAGGGTAGGTTATGAAATTTATAAAATAGCTGTTTCGAAAGGTTTAATTTTAAGACCACTTGGTAATGTACTTTATTTCAATCCACCACTTACTCTAACAGAAAGCGAAATGGATGCAATGCTTGCTATTGCAAAAGAAAGTGTAGAGGACTATTTTAATAGATAAAAAGGTGACTATTACTTAGGAAATAGTCACCTTTTTATCTATTAATTAATAATATCTACAAGATCCTTATCTTGTTTAGCATACTCTCTAAAACCTGCATAAAGGGTGATAGAGTGGTCTAAATCTTTTTTGCTGGCTTCTTTATAGCCAAGAAGTGCATAGAAACAAGCTCTATTATAGTAAAGGAAGCCCTCCTCGTTATAGCGAATACCTTCTGTAAGGATATCTAGTCCTTGTTTAAGATCACCGTGCTCTTTGTGGAGAACAGCTAAGTTAAGGTAGGCATAGGGATAGTAGGGATCTTCATTGATAGACTTTGCGTAGTAAGCCATAGATTCCTTGAAGCGTTTAAGCTTACTCAAAATAACAGCCATGTTAAATAAGCCAACAGCATTTGTACTCTCTAGAGCTAATGCTTTTTTAAACATTTGATAGGCAAAGTCTATAAGGCCCTCATTTTCATAGATAGACCCTAGATTAGTAAGGGCCCAGAAGTCATCAGGAACCATCTCCAGGAGCGCTTTATAATAGTAAATAGCCTTTTGTGTATCACCAATAGTATCATAAGCATTGGCTAGGAAGAAATAAGCTCTGTCATACATAGGGTCTACTTCAATGGCTTGCTCATAATAATAAATAGCTTGTTCATAATCTTTTTGGTCATCATATAGAGAAGCTATGCCATAGTAAGCCATAGATTCATCTGGATCTTCCTGAATAATTTCTTTATAAATACTCATAGCTTTATCATTATCCTTAAGAGCCTGGTAAGTAAGAGCAATATTAAGAAGTGTATACGTATCCTGGTCTTGTTCGTAGCCTTTTAAAAAGTAGTTAAGGGCTTTTAAATATTTACCATCTTCATAGGCGTCTTCGCCTAGTTGTATCATATCCATAGTTTATCCTCTAGTGATTTTATAAAATTTCATTTCTTATTATATCATACAAGACAAGGCCAAAAAACTGCCTTATATAAATTGAAGTGGAATTTGAAGAAGAGACATTAGGTATAGAAGACGCATAAAATAATATTTGTCTTTAGTATTTAAACTTAAAAAAGGAATGTGTAATAAACTCTAAAAATAAAGTGATTTTTTATATATAAATATTTAATTTATGATATAATAACTAAAAAATATGGGAGGTCACTTATGAGTTTAGAATGGAGTTTAAAAGAATTGTATGATTCCTTTGAAGGGGAAAACTTTCAAGAGGATTTAAAGAAATTAGATGTACAATTGCAGAAAATGATTGAATGGGCAGAGCAGGCTCTAGATAATCATGAAGATGAAAAAGAGAAATTAGAAAAGATTATTGAAGAGCAATTAAAGCTTTTTGCTATTAGAGAAAAGTTAGGTGCTTTTTGCCATCTTGTTTCAGCTACAGATTCAAAAAATAAATTAGCACTTAAATATAGTGATATTTTAAGAACAAAGATGAATACTTTGGCTGAAACCATAACCAAAACAAGTAAGTGGATAAGTAGTATTGAAAATCTGCAAGAGCTTATAGAGAGTTCACCACTTTTAAAAGAACATGAATTCTATTTAAATGAAATTGTAGAAGATAATGCACATATGTTGGATGAAAGAGAAGAATCTATTATTGCACGTATGAAAAACACAGGTTCATCTGCATGGGCTAATTATAAAAATTTACTTGTATCTATGCATAAGGTAGAAATAGAAGATAAAGGGGAGATAAAAGAATATCCTCTTACTGTGGTCCTCAATATGGCTTATGATACGGATAAGGAAGTAAGAGAAAAGGCTTATCATGCAGAAATTGCTTCCTATAAAAAAATAGAAGAAGGGGTAGCGGCTGCTCTAAATGGTATAAAAGGAGAAGCGCTTACTCTAAGTGAGTTAAGGGGTTACAGTTCACCACTTGAAATGACCCTTCAAAATTCACGTATGGACAGGGAAACTTTAGATGCTATGTTAGCAGCGATGAAGGAGTCTATGCCAAAATTCAGAAGTTATTTAAGAAGAAAAGCAGAACTTTTAGGTTATAAGAATGGATTACCATTTTATGAACTGTATGCACCTGTTTCTAGTGCAGATATGACTTATAGCTATGAACAAGGACAAGCCTTTGTAGAAGAAAACTTTAGAAGCTTTAGTGAGCATTTAGGAAACTTTGCAAGAAAGGCCTTTGATCATAACTGGATTGATGTGATGCCTAAAGAAGGTAAAAGAAGTGGAGCATTCTGCTCAAGTATCCGTACACTCAAAGAGTCAAGAATCCTTCTTAACTATGGAGATAGCTTCAGTGATGTAATCACCATGGCTCATGAGCTTGGACATGGCTTCCATAGCGAATGCCTTAAAAATGAATCCGCTCATAATACACACTATCCAATGCCACTTGCAGAGACTGCTTCAACATTTTGTGAGACCATTGTTAAAAAAGCTGCTATTAAACAAGCTGATAAGCAGATGGCATTCGCTATTTTGGAAACAGAAATTTCTGATGCCACACAAGTTATTGTAGATATTTATTCTAGATATTTATTTGAAACAACAGTTTTTAATCATAGAGAAGAAAGTCCTCTTACAGTAGAAGAAATTAAAGAGGCTATGTTAGATGCACAAAAAGAGGCCTATGGTGATGGTTTAGATCCAAACTTCTTACATCCTTATATGTGGACATGGAAACCACATTATTATTATGCAGATGTACATTTCTACAACTTCCCATATGCTTTTGGGTTACTCTTTGCTAAAGGATTGTATGCGCAGTATTTAGAGCGTCCGGATACTTTCCCAAGTGAGTATGAAAAACTGCTAAGTCTTACTGGTAAAATGAAAATTAAAGATCTTACAAGTGCTGCAAATATTGATGTTCATGATATTAACTTCTGGAGAGCATCTCTTAAAACAATCGAAGAAGATATTGAAGAGTTTATTAAATTAAGCTATGAAATATAAGTTTTAAGGAATATGAGAAAACACCTAGACCTAAAAAGGATTAGGTGTTTTTTATTTTAAATATTAGCAGAATCTTAACACCTATTTTCTATAAAATATGATATGATTTTATAAAATTAAAAAAGAAAGGATGACATGAGTGGAATCATCGTCGGGGAATATATTATTCCAATTAGCTTTAATACTTTTATTAACAGGAGTGAATGCCTTTTTTGCTTCAGCAGAAATGGCTATCGTATCAGTAAATAAGAATAAGATCAAAAGACTAAGTGAGGAAGGGAATGCTAAGGCCAAATTACTTGAAAAATTAATAGAGGAACCGAGTAATTTCTTATCTACTATACAAATAGGTATAACACTAGCGGGCTTTTTCTCGAGTGCATCAGCAGCTACAGGATTATCGAGCTATCTTTCTAAATTTATGGAGGCTGTACATATACCTTATTCCAGTGAACTTTCTATGATAGGTGTGACTCTAATGCTCTCCTATTTTACCTTAGTATTTGGAGAACTGGTACCTAAAAGGATTGCTTTAAAGAAAGCAGAAACAATTGCACTATTTTCTGTTAGCGCTATTTATAGTATTTCTATAGTGGCTAGGCCTTTTATTAAAATCTTATCTTTATCAACAAGTCTTATTTTGAAATTAACAGGTAATACAACTGAAGATATAGAAGAAAAGGTATCAGAAGAAGAATTAAGAGCTTTAATTTACCAGTCAAAAAAAGATGGGTGCATTGAAGCTGAAGAGCAGCAAATGTTAGAGGGTGTATTTGAATTTAATGATAGAATGGCAAAAGAGATTATGACCCATAGGAAAGATACCTTTGTTATCAATATAGAAGAACCTATAGAAGAAATTCTGGATAAGGTTATAAAGCTTCACTATTCTAGAATACCTGTCTATAGAGAAGATATAGACCATATAGTTGGTGTGCTTTATGTAAAAGATTTAATAGCAGAAGCGAGAAAAGTAGGTTTTGAAAATATTACATTAGAAAAGATTCTTCATACACCTTATTTTGTTCCTGAGACTAAAAAGATTAATGCACTATTTAAAAGTTTTAAGGAGAAAAAGAAGCATATAGCTATTTTGATTAATGAGTATGGTGGATTTGCAGGCATAGTAACCATGGAAGATTTAATTGAAGAAATTATGGGTGAAATTCATGATGAATATGATGAGGAAGAAGAAGGAATAAAAAAAATAGGGAAGAATACCTTTTTAGTAAAAGGGTCTGAAGCTATCTATCATATTAATCATAGCTTAGGTATTCAATTGCCTAACGGAGATTATGATACATTAAATGGTTATTTAGCTCAGCAGATAGGTGACATACCAGAAGAAAATGTAGATATTGAAATGGATCATATACACTTTAAAATTATAAAGATGAAAAGTAATCGAATAGAACAGGTTCAAATACAATTTATGGATAGTCTATAACTTCTAGTAATTATCTAAAAAAGAATTAAATATTTTGTAAAGTTAATGAGTCATATTGACATGAAAACTAGTTATGTTATACTGAGTTTAGTAAAAATTAGTAAATATATACAAAGGTAAAGGACGGTTAATATGACTAAAATTTATGAAATTTTCCCAGTACCTCAGCAGCTTACTAATCTAGGGGGAGAAGTAAAACTTACAACAGAGATCAATGTAGTTATACCAAAAGATTTAAAAGATGCTACATGGAATAAACTTCAAGAAGTATTAGAAGAAAAAGGTTTAGCTTATAGCGTTTCAGGTGAACTTGTAGAGGGAAAAACAAATTTATACTTAGCCTATACAGAATCTGTAAATGAAGCGGATATAAGTAAAATTACAAGTAAAGAATTACATAAGTTTACTAAATTTGAAGGATATGAACTTGTAATAGATGGAGAAGATGTAGCACAAGTTGCTATCGTTGGATGTGATGCAGAAGGACTTCATTACGGTGTAGTAACTTTACATCAAATTCTTACCCAAGTACAGGGTATGAATGTTAAAAAATGTATGATACAAGACTATCCAAACATTTTATATCGTGGGTTCATTGAAGGATTCTATGGTTTCCCTTGGACACATGAAGATCGTATGGACCTTATGGCATTTGGCGGAGAGTATAAAATGAATACTTATATCTACGCTCCAAAAGATGACCCATATCATAGAAAACACTGGAGAGATTTATATCCAGAAGCAGAGGCTAAGCAAATCGCTGAACTTGCAGCAACAGGCCATAAACATAACTTAAGCTTTATGTGGACCATTCATCCAGGGGATACAATTGATCTTAAATCTGAAGAAGATTTAAATTCAGCACTTGCTAAATTTGAACAACTTTATGGTTTAGGAGTACGTCAATTTGGTATCCTCTTTGATGATATTGGTGGTATTCCAAATGGAAAAGACCAAGCAGATTTTATTAATAGCATTGATGATCGTTTTATTAAGGCTAAAGGGGATATTAGACCACTTATTACTGTAGGAACAAGATACTGTGAAGCATGGGGTCCATCTATGATTGATTATTTCAAACCATTTGTAGAAACATTACATAATGATGTAGAGATCATGTGGACAGGTGCGGCAACAATGTCAAATATCTCAAGAGAACAATGTGACTCCCCAAAACGTACAATTGAGTCAGATAAAAACTTATCTATTTGGTGGAACTACCCAGTAAATGATTACTGTGATGCTAAAATGTTAATGGGTAAAATTGAAAACTTAAGCTCAGATATTGATAATGTAAATGGGTTCTTCTCAAACCCTATGAATCAAGCACAAGCTTCTAAACAAGCACTTTTCTGTATTGCAGACCATAACTGGAATACACAAGCATTTGACCCTACTGCAAGCTTTAAAGCATCTTTTAGAGCACTTGCACCGGAAAAAGTTGCACATGCTTTAGAAATTTTTGCATCTAACAGTTGTTATCTTTTAGATGATGGAGGGGTAAGTGGTGACTTCCTGTTTGATGAATCATGGTACTTAAAAGAAGATGTTAAAGCACTTCAAGAAGGTGTAGCAAATGGAACAGATGTAACGGAATATGCCCAAAGACTTCTTGCGAACTTTAAAGAAATGGAAATATGTGCAGACGTTATTATGTCTGAATGTGAAAATAAACGTTTAGTAGAAGAGCTTACACCATTCGTAGCAGCATTTAAGCTTGCAGCTCAGGCAGGACAAAATGCTATTCATGCTGTAGAAGCGTATAGAGTAAAAGATGCACTTAAAGTAGAACTTTACAATGAAGCAGCATTAAGTGATCTTCATGCAATGGATGACTGCAAAGTACTTCGCTTTAAAGATGGCAGAGAACAATACTTCGTTGTAGATGTAGCAACACATGTTATTAAACCGTTTGTAAGAGAGATAATTGGAACAGTCGCTGTAGCAGTGGGTATTGAAAATGCACCGCTTACATTACATTATGATAAAAAGAACATCGCTTTAAGTTCACTTGGTGTAACTGTGACAAGTACAGGAGATGCAAGTGAGTATGAAGCATGTGAGAATGTTATTACAGGCCAAATCGCTGGTCGTAAATGGTGCTCTAGAGATTACCACCCATACATTACATTAGACTTACAAGAAGTTAAGAATATTAAACAATATCGTGTTGTTAACTGTGGGCATCATGAGGCAAAAGAAACACAAGTGTGGAATACTCGTGAGTTCCAAATCTTAACAAGTATTGATGGCGAGAACTTCAAAGTAGTAGATGAAGTAGTAGATAATGCAGCAAATGAAGTAACACATATGCTCTTTGATGCAACAGATGCAAGATATGTACGATTACAAATTATTGAACCAGCTCAAACAAGTATAAATGGCAATGGGCATACACGTATTTATGCATTTGAACTCTTTGATGAGGCTTATCCAGATCAATCTAGAAAAGTATTACCTTCAGAAATTGAGTTTTCAGCAGAGGGGCGTGTTGTGATTCATAATGTGAAAAAAGGCGATGTTATCGCGATTTATAATACATTAGAAGATAAAGAAGCTATCATGGTTTCTAAAGAAGTTGTAGAAGGTGAAGACCAAGTAATCTTTACAGGCCTTAATATAGAAGGAGATAGAGTGTTTGTAGAAAGAACTTCTAGAAATTATCTCCCAAGTGTTAGAACTTCAAAAGGATTAAGATAAATAGGAGCGAAATGTCTTGTAATAGACCATTATAAATGGTTTTTACAAGACATTTTTTCTAAGTTGTCTATCAAATAAAGATTCATTAAAGTAAAAGGTAAGAAAGAGTTTTAAAGATTATACAAACTATACCTTATACGATATTTTTATTAACTTAAAAATGGTACATATAGTGTAAAAATCATATCAGAAGATATGATTTTTATAAAAGAAAGACATTATAAAATTTTACTAAATGATAAAGTTGGTATAGTACTTAATGAGCTTTTAGAAGGTAGTAATGAATGAAGCGCATAGAGATACATACAGATTAGGTTGTAAGGAGATTAGGATGTATATTGAAAAAATTAAAGAGAGTAAGGTAAAGAAACAAATCTCAAGAGAGATATTAGAGGGTTTACCAGCTTGGTTTGGAATTCCTGAATCCACAGAGGAATATGTTGAAGAGAGTAGCAACATGCCTTTTTGGGCAGTGCTAGAAGAAGAAAAGACTATAGGATTTATAGCTATTAAACAGCATAGTGAAGATGCAGCGGAAGTGTATGTCATGGGGGTCAAGGAAGAATATCATAGTAAAGGTATAGGCAAAATGCTAATGGGAGAATGCTTTAAGTTCTGCTTAGATAAGGGAATAACATTTTTACAGGTGAAAACATTAGACGAAAGCCATCCAGATAGACATTATGCAAAAACAAGAGCTTTTTATAAAAAGATGGGCTTTAAAAAACTGGAGGTACTGAGCGCTCTATGGGGAGAAGCTAATCCTTGCTTAGTCATGATAAGGTATATAGATTCAAATGAAAGAGTTGTTCAGAAGGGGAAGTAGACCAGATGAAGAGTTAAAAGAAAAGTAATTGGAGAGTTATAGAATGATTTGAATAATAGTCAATAATTATTATTGACAATAAATTATTAATAAGATATGCTCAAATTATATAGAAAGTATATGTAATGAGGAGGGTTTTTTATGGAAACAAAAGATAAGGTATTAGAGCTTTTAAAGAATAATGCAGAGCCTATGAAAGCAGGTGAGATTGCTGAGAACTTAGGGATAGACAAGAAAGAAATCGATAAAGCTATTAAAACTTTAAAATCAGAAGACGTTATTACTTCACCAAAACGTTGCTACTATACATGTGAATAAAAATAATAAGATATCGAATACTAAAACAGACTATATCATAGGAAGATAGGATGATTTAGATGTTTGGTATTCCTTTAGTTGAATGGATAGGTTATGCAGCATCAGCAGTTATTGCTATTTCATTGCTAATGATAGATGTTGGGAAGCTCAGAATTATTAATTCTATAGGATGTCTACTATTTGTAATCTATGGGTTACTCGTACATGCCTATCCAGTAGCTGTAGCTAATCTAATTATTGTATTTATTAATTTATATCACCTTTATAAATTAAATACTGAAAACAGGAAGAAGAGTACATAAGTACTCTTTTTTTATTCTATGAAAGTTATACCTCGTTATAGTTATTTTTGTCTATTTGAAAATAATGTAACATTTGGTATATAATAATAAGGTAAAAATGTAGATTTAGGAACATAAAAAGTAGCAAATACGTCTTAACTATAAGGAGATTTATATTACATAAAGGAGAAGCGTTATGAAAAAAGTAATAGCAATGCTATTGATGGTCATATTAATGGGAAATTTAGCTGGGAGCCAGACATTTGCTAAGCAATATAAAGAAGAGATGCGTGCAGTATGGATTGCTACAGTAAGTAATATTGACTTTCCAAAAGTAAAAGATAATGCTGCTATGCAGCAAGAAGAGTTTATACAGAAGCTTGACGAATTAGAAGATATGGGGATTAATACAGTGATGGTACAAGTAAGGCCAAAGGCTGATGCACTTTATTATTCAACTATTAATCCGTGGTCAGATGTATTAACAGGAGTACAGGGGAAATACCCAGGGTACGATCCATTAGCGTTTATGATTGAGCAGGCTCATAAAAGAGGAATGGAAATTCATGCGTGGTTGAACCCTTATCGCATTACATCTTCAGGAACAGATTTAAGTGCTCTAAGTGAGGGGCATCCAGCACGACTTAATCCATCATGGGTTATGACTTATAATAATGCACTTTACTATAACCCAGAAGTAGAAGGTGTTAAACAACATATAGAAGATACAATAGAAGAAATTATTAGAAACTATAATGTAGATGGTATTCATTTTGATGATTATTTCTATCCATCAGGTTATCCACTTCCAGCCGGAGAAGGGCCAGATGGTGTTGTAGCCAATAGCAGAAGAGAACATGTCAATGAGATGGTAAGACGTGTAAGTGAAGTGATTGAACAAGTAGACCCAGAAGTAGAATTTGGCATTAGTCCAATGGGAATATGGAAAAATAATAATACAGATCCTACTGGTTCAGCTACAGGGGGAAGTCAGTCTTACTATACGGTATATGCAGATACAAGGACATGGATTCAAAATGAGTGGATTGATTATGTAGTACCACAAATTTATTGGGAGACAACACATAAGACAGCAAACTATGAAACACTTGTTAGCTGGTGGTCCAACGAAGTAAAAGGGACAGACGTAAAACTCTACATAGGACAAGGTATCTATAAAGATACTGTTGCAAAAGAGCTGACAAAGCAGCTCGATATTAATAAGCGCTATAAGCAGGTAGAAGGAAGTGTATACTTTAGCCTAAAAGATTTACTAAATAATAGACAAGGTGTAGCTGATCAAATTCGTACCTACTATACAGGTGATGTGCAGATACCAGAAATACCAAGTATACCAGAAGTACCAAGTACACCAGAGATCCCTAATATTCCAGAGGAACCAAGCGTTCCAGAAATCCCTACTAAGCCGGAACTGCCTGAGCTTCCGCAAGATTTACAGATAACACCAGTCGATTTAAAAGGAATAGTGACAGGGAATAATCTGAATATAAGAAGTGGACCAGGTACACAGTATACAAGTTTAGGGAAAGTACATAGTGATACAGTTGTGGATCTTACAGGAGAGGCACAAGGATGGTATAAGGCAGTATTAGCAGATGGAACTGCAGGATGGTTAAGTAGTGACTATGTAGCACCTATTCCAGTGGGTAGTGAAATTAAGCTAGTACTAGATGGTAAGCTTATTGTACCTCCAGTAGCTCCTGTTATTAGAAATGAAACAACTCTTGTACCATTACGTGTGATTAGTGAGAATCTAAAAGCATTAGTAGACTGGAATAAAGAAACAAAAATGATTACTATTACAAAAGATGGTGAAGAAATCAAACTTGTAATAGGAAGTAAAGTTGTATGGGCAAACGGTAATGAAAAGAGCTTAACAACTGCTCCAACAATGATAGAAGGAACAACAATGGTGCCTATTCGTTTTATTAGTGAAAACTTAGGGGCCTCAGTAGACTGGAATAGTAAACAAAAAATTGTAAGCATCTTATCAAACTAATATAAAGAAGATGATGGTGGTGAGTAAGCTGTTTTGTGAGATGAGTCCATTGACTTATAAGATTTCAGTTCAAAAAGAGATTTTAAAGAGGAACTGTATGAATTTAGTAATTTAATTCATTGGATGATTTTACATAGTCCCCTTACTATTACTGAACATCATCATCATGGCAATTTAGATTTATTTCCAGATTACGGTAGGCAGATTCCCTTTGGGACAGGGACATCTATTCATTATAATTACCTAGACTATAGATTTACAAATACTACAGATAATACATTTCAGCTTATGATTGAAGTTGGATAAGAGAAGCTTACTTTAAAGAAGAAGCAGATGGTATTTATAGATATAATGAGATTTATAGAAGACAGTTTGATAAAACAACAGGAAACTTATTAAAAGAAGAACTTATAATAAAAAATCGTGCAAAGGTTATGTACGATAAAAGTTATGTGGAGAATAGAAAAGAGTATATAGGACTTTAGAGACCTATATACTCTTTTTGTCTTATTTGGAATCTGGATCTTTAATACCTGCTTTTGAAGAAATATGACCTTTTGTATTACCAGTTTTTGGATTACTGCAACTGCATCCATTATCTTTACATTTTTTGCTCATTTTGCAACCTCCTAAAAAGTTTGTATACCTTCTTAGTATTTTCCGTATTTCTAAAAATATGCTTTATAATTTTTTTACGGAGTCACCTGAGATAAGGGTGCAGTTTATAATTTTTCTACCTAGTTTAAAATCAGGTGTACTAATTTTATGTAGCATCGTTGTAACGCATGCTTCTGCCATAGTATTTACATCTACAGAAATAGTTGTAAGCGGTAGCGAACAAATATTAGAGTAAGTGGAGCTAATTAATATAGTCAGGAGATTATGTAGTCATACAGGGGAGGATTTATTCAAATAATGGAGAGTCTGTAACAAATAATGAAGAAACCAATAAGGGCATAATAACATTAAACTCAAAAGCATTTATAGAGGCTTTAAGGGGTTATACAAATTTAGTTAATAAAATGAATGTAGCTTTTAAGAAAAAAGAGAGAAGTATTAGGACAAAAATAAATTAATTTAGCTAGACAAAGGCTATCTTATTCTATAGGATAAGGATGAGATAGGCTTTGTTTTGTATTAAATTAAAAATATTCTAGAGGTGAGAATGGAATGAAAACAGGGTTGAAGCATTATTATGGTGACTTACATACGCACACAGGCTTTTCAGATGGAAGGGGGACACCAAAAGAAGCTTTTGAGTGGGCTAAAGCAAGTAAAATGGGTGATTTCTTAGCGGTTTCGGATCATGAAGGATCTATAACGATGCAAAAGTGGATGGAAACTTTAAAGGCAGCAGATGAAGTAACAGATGAAACTTTTGTAGGGATTGCCTCTTATGAATCAGGTTATAGTGAGGAGTTTAGAGATGAAGATGGTGTGGCAGTAGTAAATGGAGGAGAACTTAATCTATTTGGGACAGATGCCCTTTTAGTAGAAGCAGGATATCCAACAGATTTTAAAGATTTTTATGAAAAGCTTAGGAAGCATAAAGGGGCTATTGCTTTTTATAATCACCCACAAGAAGCAAGTTGGCCTACAGATAAGATATGGAACGCGTATGACGAATTTGGAGTCTATGAAGATGGCATAGACGATTATATCGTGGGTATGGAAACTTCTAATGAAACAAGTGCCTATAATCATATTCATGAACTTGTTTATACGATAGCGCTAGATAAAGGGTGGAAGTTCGCACCTTATGCAACTACAGATACTCATAGTGGTAATTGGTTAAGTGGTTTTGAAAATAGAACAGTTGTATTAGCTGAGTCACTTACTAGAGCGCATATTATAGAAGCTTTTAGAAAACGTCATGTTTACGCAGTACAAGATAAGAATTTCCAGGTGGAGTTTGCAGTTAATGGACGAATTATGGGAAGTATTTTAAGTCCAAAGGACCATACGTATCATATAGAAGTAGAAGTTTTACATAAAGAACCGCACGAGGGAGGGGCCTTTAAGCGTTTAGAGATTATTTCAGATTATGGTCAGGTGGTAGCATCTTGTGAAAGAAAAGATTTCCATATGAAATGGAACGTTACATTAGAGAGTGAAACGGCAAGATATTTCTTCTTGAGGGTAGTTAATGAAGAGGGGAAAAAAGCTTGGAGTGCACCAGTCTGGACAGGAAGAAAGCCTGATGAAAAAGTGGAAGCAGTAAAGGGAAGACGTATACGACCTGAAGCCATGAAGGTCATTTATGCATCTTCTGAAAAAGACTCCTGTAAAGCCTGTGAAATTCTAAATCCAGACACAAAGACTTATTGGGAATCAGAAGAAACAAGCGGAGAAATTATTATTGACTTAGGAGAAGAAAAGGAACTTATAGGGATTGGTTATAGGAAAAATTATATTGCTTATGAAGATAAAGAGGCGCTAGCTAAGCTTATGGATGGTTATTGCTATGAAGTAAGTAAAGAAGAGCAAGAAGGGTATGAAGTAGTAGCAAGCGGACGTGTTAGAAACTATGGAAGTGAACATTATAGGAGCTTTGAGGCGATTAAGGCACGTTATGTTAAGATTAAAGCTTTAAATGCAATAGAAGAAGGTATTGTAGCAATTGGTAATATTTATATTTATGAAATGTAAGGGGGAATAAAAAATGGCAAATTTATTTGAAGTAGGACTCTTTGATGAATTAGAAGCAATTTATCCAGATACTAAGGCAGAAAGTGGGGATAAGGTTTATAGAGTAAGCGGAGCATCTGGCACTTATGCAGGTGTTCATATGGTGATTTCAGGACTACAAGCAGGACAGATGGTAAGCTTTGAAGTAAAAGGACCTCATCAAGGCTATAAACTTTTTGAGCTTATTCCTGTACCAGTAGAAGATAATACAGGACTTATAACACGTACAGAAAGATTTGATGGTAAGTATAATCCTTATGTTATTCGAAGGGCACCTTTTATGATATATGAAGTCTTACAGCCTATTAGAAATTTAGCCGTAAGTAAAGGGCAGAGCGTAGCTGTGGCCTTTAGGGAAGCTATACAAGTGGAAGAAGATGTAGAAAATAAATGGGAAATCTATGTGACAGTAGAAGGTATCACTCAAAAGCTTACTTTTATTGTAGAAGCTAAGAAAGTTAAAGTTATGCCAAGTAATAAGACAACACATAAGTATGTGAACTGGATTAATATGAGGAATATAGGTGCTTTTCATAAAGTAGTAATGTGGTCTAAAGAGTGGGAAGACTTAGTACTTTCTTATTTTAAATTAGCAAGATATGCTAGACAGAATATAGTTTGGCTACCAGCAGATCTTTATTTTGAGTTAAATGAAAGTCAGCATCCAGTTCTGAATGAAGAAAAACTAAGTACACTTATAAGACTTGCAGATGAAGCAGAGCTTTACTGGCTAAATGGGGCTAATTTATGTGGTCGTAAAGATGGAGATTGGTGTGCAACTGAGGCAGAGACTATACTCTCAAAACGTATTATGCCAGGTGAAGGAGAAGAAGACTTTAGAAATATGACCACTCAGCTTTATAAATATATTAAAGAAAAAGGCTTAGAGAATAGATGGATTCAAAGTTTCTTTGATGAGCCACTTGATGAAAGTGCAAACGTTTATCATAGAGGTGCAACCATTATTAATGAGACGATGCCGGGTATTCAAGTTTTAGATGCTAATAAGGCAACTGAAAGTTTAGTAGGAGCTATGGATATATGGTGCCCTACATTAGACTGTTATGAAAAAGAGTTTGAATTTTATAGAGATCGTGTAGAAAAGGGAGAGGAAGTATGGGTATATACTTGCCTTGAGCCAACAGGTCCATACCTTAATAGACTGTTAGATATGGAAAGAATAAGGCCAGTACTTATTGAATGGGCCAATAGCCTTTATCCTGTTAAAGGATTCTTACACTGGGGTGGTAATTGGTTCGCTGTAAATCCTTATAAGCAGTCTTGCGTATGCATGGGGCAAGAAGACTATACGAACTTTAAACTTAATTATAGTGCACAGCTTCCAGCAGGTGACTGTGGTGTGATGTACCCAGGTGATTTGATGCCTTTATCTACAACAAGATTAGAGGCACATCGTATAGGCTTTGAGGACTTATACCTTATTGAACAATTAAAAAATAAAAATGAAGCATTAGCTAAAGAAATTGTAAACACTTTAGTTAGAAGTTATAAAGATTATGAGACAGATATCAGTCTTTATAGAAAAACGAAGAAGCGCTTATTAGAAGCATAAATCTTTAGCCTAATGCACACCCTAAAAAAGTAATCCTAATAAATGAGGTGACAGACAACATGGGTGAAGCAACTAAGTTTGATATTCCACAACAAGGCTCACAAAAAAGCAGAAAAAGAAGTGGGCTTGAAAAGGATCCAGGAACAAAAGCAACAGATTTCAAAAAACATTGGAATAAAAACAGTGCAAACAATCATTAAGAACTAAAAAAAGGTAGGTATACTGTATAGAATAAATTCTGTGCGGTATACCTACCTTTTATTATACATTAGGAAAAATTTTTATTTTTAATAGATAAAGAGATAAAAATGCAGAGAAAAATAATGAAAGTATAGGAAGAAGAATTAATTATAAAAATAAATTAAATAAATTAAAATTGGCTAGAAATTATACTTGTTTTTTTATATAATTGAATCAATTGTATAGAAGGTATAAGGAGGATGTTAAACAATGCAGATGATTTATAGAATAGGTAATGGGGAAACCATAAAATATAGTGCTAGAGAATTAGCAAAATACTTAACTCTAGTGACTGGTAAGGATTGCTTTCAAATTGTAGAAAAATCAAGTTATGATAAAGCTTTACAAGGAATATGGCTAGGTAGTGATGATCAAATAGGTGTAAACTTTGAGGTACAAGATAAAGCTTTAGATGATGGTATTGCTATAGCAATCGTAAAAGGTAATGGATTTATTACAGGGACAAATGAAAGAAGTATTCTAATAGGTGTTTATCGTTTCTTAACGGAGTTAGGATGTAGGTGGTTAAGACCTTGTAAAGATGGGGAAGTACTGATACATAAAGCATTAGAAGATATGAATGTTGAACTTAAAGAAATAGCATCCCTTAGACATAGAGGTGTTGTAATTGAGGGGTCTAATACATATGATAATGTAAAAGATATGATCGAATGGCTACCCAAATTAGGTTACAATAGTTATTTTATTCAATTTATGCATGCCTACTCTTTCTTTAAACAATGGTATATACATGCAGAGAATCCACTTAAACAAAAAGAATTTTTTGATGATGAAATGGCAGAAGAATTTACAGAAGGATTAGTAAAGGAAATTAAGAAAAGAGGTCTTATTTATCATGCAGTAGGTCATGGATGGACATGTGAAGCCATTGGTGTACCAGGACGTGGTTGGGATGCAGAGAAGATAGCTTTAACAGATGAGCAAAGAGAATGCCTAGCTCTTATTAATGGAAAAAGAGAGTTTTATGGGAATGTTCCACTTAACACCAATCTTTGTTATTCATCACCTAAAGTACAAGAAGCATTTACAGATGGCATTGTAAACTATGCTAAAACACATAAAGAAGCAGATATGATTCATGTATGGGTAGCGGATGCTTTTAATAATCATTGTGAATGTGAAAGATGTAAGACGCTTACACCAACTGATTGGTATGTACAGATTCTTAACGTATTAGATGAGAAATTAAGTGCAGAAGGATTAGACAATAAGATAGCTTTCTTACTTTATTTTGAACTTTTATGGACGCCAATCAAGGAAAAATTACATCATCCAGAGCGCTTTGTAATGATGTTTGCACCAATTTCTAGAACTTTCACTAAGTCCTTTGAAGATGTAGAAGAAGTACAAGAAGAACTTAAACCTTTTGCTTTAAATAAGATTACATTACCACATACAATTACTAATTATTTAAAAATTCTTAAGGAGTGGCAAGCATGTTTTGATGGAGATAGCTTTGACTTTGACTACCATCTAGGACGTTCTCACTATGGAGATGCAGGTTACTATGAGATTTCAAGAATCATTAGTAAAGATGTTAAAAATCTGCGTAACCTTGGGCTTAATGGCTTATTAAGCTGTCAACAACAACGTACTTTCTTCCCTACAGCTCTGCCAAACTATGTAATGGGTAGAACACTTTGGAATGTAGAAGCAGAATTTGAAGAGGTAGCGAGAGATTACTTTAAATATGCTTTTGGTGAGGGATGGGGGCTTGTAAAAGAGTATCTCATGCAGGTATCAGATATCTTCGATATGGATTACTGGCAACTTGAATCAGGTGGTTTAAATCAAGCATACTCAGAAGAGGTTATTAAAGTTTGTGAAGTAGTTGATAAGTTTGAAAGTGTAGCCTTAGCACATCAAAATCATGAACATATAACAGAGAATTTATCTTGGAAGTATATCCTTTATCATTTAGAGTACACCAAGTTATTTGCAAAAGCTTTATCAGCTAAGGCAAAAGGAGAAACAGAAAAAGCTAATGCATACTGGAGTGAGTTTGCACATTATATTAATAGACATGAAGATGAAATGCAAAGAGGATTTGATGGCTTTAGAATACTTAGTATAGGACGCTGGGCGAGTCATTTTACAAGAAGTAATTAAAGAAAAAAGGGCTACTGCACTAACTGCTTAGTGCAATAGCCTTTTTTAGTACTTGGAAAAGTAACTGTAATAAGTGTCAATGAGAAGACTTAAAGCATAATCATAAAGGATGAAAACAATTTGTCCTAATAGAATCAAAATAAGAAGGTCACCATAAGGTACATTAGGAATAAATTTTTCAGCAAGTATTCCGAGCCCATCAAAAGCGTGAGGACTAATAAGCGTTTTTATAAATTTAAAACCAATAAAAAATACACTATTGAAGAAGGCTAATTTTAGTATCCATTCAAATGATAGGTGATTGAGCTTTTCAATAAAGTACTTGAGTAGACCGTATATGCCAAAAAATAAAATATAAAGTACACTAATATTAAGTGGCATAAGAATGAGGCAAAGTATGCTAGAAGTTATATAAACCAGTAAAGAAGTTTTGACATTGCCACGGATAAGTGCAATGGGTACCATAACTGAAGTAATTGTAAGTAACGTAAGTGTATTAGTTGGAAGGAGAAAAGTAAAATATAAAGCGACAAGGGTTAAGGCAGAGAGCAGAGCGCCTGTAACAAGTTGTTTAGTTGTCATTTTACTTTCCTCCTTTACAATGCTTACAAGGAGATATAACTTTATTATAGCGGTCCATCATACCGAGATTAATAATATTTTGTAAGATAGCTTTATGACGTTTAAGAGGCAGTTCATTAAGTAATGTGCGACAGTTATACCCGCAATTTAAGATAGTAAAGCTAATTGGATCTTTAACTTTTTTAATGAGCGTTTCATAAGTAAGATGTTCTGTATTATAAAGCTGGCAAATAGGGTTAAATTTATTTTTAGCCATATCCTTTTCAAGATCATCTAGAGCATCTAACATATAAATCCATTTGCCAAGGGCGTAGCCAAAGTCAAAAAGTTTTTCCCTTAACTTAGGACTATCATTTTCCAAGATATAAGGATATTCTTTAAGTATATTCCCTACAATTAAGCTAAAAGGATGACAGATTTCATCAATAGATTCAAAGCCTCCAGTTTGTTCAAGTTGATAGAGCTGCTTTAGATGGATTTCTATCATATGATTTATTTTACGAACCTCTGGTTTGAATTTTGCTTTATAAGGAGCGAGTAATTTTGCCAGTGCCTCGCTTTTAAGGCTACGGTCATCTTGCATATCATCTAGAAGTTTGTAGTAAACAAGAGCCACATTCATAGAAGCGGTATAGTCAAGGGCCTCATTGCGTACTATCAAGGGCTTTTTAGTTCCAGGGTGTACAAGACAGCTTCTTTTTTGAAGATAGGCTTTGTCAAGACTTAGACCATCTAGTAACATCCCCATTGCTACTAGATCATAATTAAGTACCATACGAGGAAGCTGACCAAAATTCCCTTTAATATGATGGCAAAGTCCACAGTAGTAGCTTTTAAAAGCGTTAAGCTGGTGTACCTTGAGTTCTTCTTTAAGGGGTGTAACATAACCAAACATGTAGAGCCTCCTTTAAATACAGCTAATCAGATCCCCGCCCATACATTCACAGCAAGTATCCAAACAAATAAGATCACAGCAGCTAAAATTGCAGCAATCATCACAGCAACAGCAGCAACAGCCAGTGTTTTTTCTATAATGTCGCCCATTGTAATAATCATCACTGTAGCGACCTCCTCTTGCCATAAGTTTGGCTAAGTGGTTTTGATAAACTGCATTACTTGGATTAAGTGCAATAGCCTTTTCAAGATGGGATTTTGCAGAATCAAACCAAGCTTTGTGCATGAGAATTTTACTATATAAAAAATGCCACTTATCGTCTTTGACTGAACTATGTGAAAGGAGCTTTTCTGCTTTTTTAAACTCCTTAGAGCGGATTAAATCATAAACTTCTTCGTAAGTGGAAGACAAAAAAATCACCTCATTATTCATACATCTTTTTTATTTTATTCTATTATAGCAATTAAATTACATAAATACTATATAAAAAAGTGTAGCACAGTGCACAAAAAGGGTATAAAATAAATGCAAATAAAGAAGATAGGATGAAAAGAATGGATACAATCATTTGGCTTATAAGTAATCATCAAATTTATGTAGGAGATTTTTATAAAGGAGAGCTTAAAGCGATACCTTTCGAAAAGTCAGACACATGGGAGGTTTATGGAGCAGACGATATAGAAAAGTTGGTAGATTATATGAATTATCCACTTCATTATAATCAATTTAAAAAGAGTAAACTAGTTATTCTCTTTGATGAAGTAAAAGTATATGAGATGTTAAGAAAGATTGAAAGATGCTTTAAAAATTGTGAAGCTATTGTCATAAAACGTATAGAACCGTTCCTACTACAGACTCTTTTAAAAGAAGGAATAAGGGCTGAGCAAAGGATAGAGTTTGCAGGAAGAAATTATGAGCTGGTAGAAGAGGGAGAAGGGTCCTTACTAAGACCTTGTTTAGAAGAAGAGGAAGATGGTGAGACTGTAGAAAATCCTAGTCTTAATCCTATGGCTCTCTATGAATATATCCTGCAGCTTATAGAAGAAGGACAAATAAAGATGCAATCAGTAGAAGAAGCGTTTAAGTACGACCTTATTTTAAGCCCAACAACTCTTTATATAAAGGGTGGACAGAAGGAAAAGCGCTATCTACAAGTTGAAGATATAGTTATGAGGGACACTATAGTAGCAGATGGTACTGTCCTTAATAAAGGAGAAGAACTTTTTAAATATAAACATCATGTGCAGAAAATGTTTGGGCGTATTAAGACAGAAGAAATAGCTAAACAAGTAACGAAAGCAGGAAAGATACACTTTGTTAAAGCTTTTGATGAAAATCAGCTTATATGGGTATTGAAGGATGAAGTGATAGGGATTATTGGAGAAGCAGCAAGCACTCATGAAGAGGTCATGGAGTGGTATCAGAAAAATATGGTTCGGTAAGTAAAGGTGGTTAGAGTGAAAAAAGAATTTTATAAGATGGGAATATTACTACTCGTATTAAGCTACAGTATTTTATACTGTGGAGAAGCATTACTTAGACAGAATTTTCTAGGAATCTTTAGATGGATGATGGAGTATCCTTTTAGTTTTTTTATAAATTGGATGCTTCTATGGCTATTACTTTTAGGCGCATGCGTGCTTTGTAAAAAGCCTGGGAGAGGTGTGCTTATAGTAGGGTGTATCTATATGACTTTCTGTGTTATTTCCTTTTATAAGTTTATCATTAGTGGAGAGTATTTAACACCGGCTGATTTAATACTAGCGGGAGAGGCAGCAAGTATTAGTAAGGAAATGAATATACAGCTTGAGAGGCATGTAGTTATTGGCGTCCTTTTAAGTTTAATAAGTATGTTAGCCGCATATAGATGTAAGCCCCTTTCACTCAGGCGTAAACATCGTATGATAGGGGGGGTACTGTTTGGCACCTTGTTTTTTACAACAGCTATCATTGGGGCTAAGGTATGCACTTCACATGAGGAAGTACCAAAAGAGGAAAAGAGCCTTACTATTAATAAACAGTATAATGACAATGGCTTTATGATAGGTTTTACTCAGGAGGTAGTGGATTTAATCATTGAAAAGCCAGAAGGTTATAGTGAAGATACAGTAAAGAATTTACTTATGCCTTATAAAGTGGACAACCCTAATAATCATTTTGCTAAGCCTAATATCATTATGATTATGAGCGAATCTCTATTTGATTTAACGAACCTTCCAGGTATTTCTTATTCAGAAAACCCTTTAGCTTATTTCCAAAATTATGGAGAGAATTATGTAAGTGGTAGTATTGCAACAGAAGTTTATGGTGGACGTACTTGCCAAACAGAGTATGAAGTCTTAACAGGGCACTCTGTCTATTTTACAGACCCTCAGAATATAGCCTATATGAAGCTTGTAAATGAGCATACACCAAGTATTCCTAAGCTTCTTAAGGAAGAGGGGTATAAAACTTTTGCAGTACACGGATATGAAAAGGCTTTTTTCTCAAGAGATGAGGCTTATAAAGATTTAGGTATTGAGACTTTTATTGCAAGTGAAGATCTTATAGACCCTACTCTTGCTAGAGACTATGTATCAGATGATGCATTAGTAGATAAGGTAATCGAGCTGTATGAGAACAATCAGAATGAACCTCTCTTTTGTCATGTTGTAACTATGCAGAATCATATGCCTTATACAGATATTTATACAGCAAATGGTATCCACGTTGAAGGAGATAATCTTACAGCAGAAGAGAAGAGCCGCCTTACTACTTATGCTAATGGAGTTAAAGATTCTGATAAAGCACTTCATAAGTTAATAACCTATTTTGAGCAAGTAGAAGAACCCACTATTATTGTCATGTATGGTGACCACTTGCCGGCCTTGGACGAAAATTATGCACTTTATGAAAAACTTCATTATATAGAAGGAAATTTTGATGAGGCAGACTGCTATAAGCTTTATCAGACACCTTTTATCATGTGGAATAATTATAACTTACCTGCTAAAAGTATGGGTGTTATAGATGCGTCCTATCTTGGAAGCCAAATGCTTCATTATATAGGTTATGATAAAGACCCTTATATGAACTATTTAATCCAGGTCAATAAGCATTTAAAAGCTTACGGGCAGAACTTTCAAATAGATCAAGATGGAAAGCTTAAATCATTAGAAACATTATCAAAGCTAGAGCAGAGTGTGTTAAATAACTTATGGATGATACAATATAATAGGTTGGCACTTGAATAAAATTATGCTAAGCTAAAAAAAACTAAAAGATAAAGGATGTTAAGACTAATGAGTAAAAAACTTGATGCACTTAGAGTAGTAAACAATGAAGTGATTTTTGAAAAAGCTAATGGCGAAAAAATGATTATGCCAAACCTTACAGCCTTGTTAAAACTTTATAATGAGACGAGTGATGAAGCTATTAAAGAGCGTGCTAGAGAAATTTTTAACCATGAGATTGGGAGTTTATTAATTTGTGAAATTATGATTGATATGCAAAATAGTACGACACTTAATCGTCTTGAGACAGGAGAAATTAGCAAGACAATGAGACATGTTGGTACTTATAACATTATTTTAGAAAGTCATCTTGAAAAAGCTAAAGAACAGTTTGAAGCATTAAAAGCTCAAGATGAAGTAGAAGGTACATTTGAAGAAGCTGTATTTGCAACTTTCCCATATGGAATAGTTATTGAACGTATTAAATTCCCACAGTTTACAAATACAGAATATGTTAAAGAGATAATCTAATTAAATATGAAAGGAATGTTAATATTTGATAACATTCCATAAAACTATCTTATAAATTGTTAAAAGTGTGTTAAAATGATAAATGTTCAAAGAGACGAAATGAAGTAGCAGCTTAAGGAGGGTAAAAGATGCGAAAAATATGGACATTATTCATGGCTAGCACACTTTTTTTGAGCCCAATTTCTATATTGGCTGATGAAGGCGAAAATACAGGCATTATATTAGGTCAAGAAGGTAATCCAGAAGGCGATAATCCAACAAATGAAGAAGGAGTAGAGGAAAATACCCAGGTGCCGCAGTTACCGAGTGATGAATTGTTGGAGCAGGAGGAACAGGTGCCACCACAAGAAGAGGGTGCATTAGAAGAACAAGTACCAGAAGCAGGTGATGGAACAGAGGAGTTGTTGCCAGAGGATGGGACGATAGATGGGGAACAACCAGAAGTAGAGCTACCCGTTATGGATGAGGATAAAGTTGTATTAACATTAGATAGTACAACGGTCTTTCTCTATGGAGAAGTAAAAGAATTGCTTTTAGCGCCTAAAGTTGTAGCAGGACGTACCTATTTACCGTTAAGATTTGTAGGTGAAGAAATTTTAGAAGCAAAAGTAGACTGGAATCAAGAGACTAGACAGATTACAGTAGAGAAAGATGGTAAAATTGTTGTTTTATCTACGACAGAGCCAAAAGCCTGGATAAATGGTGAGGAAATCGTAGTAGATGCTATGCCAATTGTGGAAAATGGGACAACTCTTTTGCCAGTACGTTTTATGTCAGAACAGTTCGAACTACTGATTGAGTATGATGAGGCCACACGTACTATACAGATTGAAAAGCCAATTGTAGTGCCAAATACACCACCAGTTGCAGCTTTTGAATTTTTAGAGGAAAGTTACATAGCAGGTCAAACCGTACAAGCACAAGATATGAGTTTTGACCCAGATGGGCATTTTATTAAGGAAACATTATGGATGATAGATGGTGATCCATCTAAAACAGCAGCTTCACTTGATAAGATTTTCAAAACGCCTAAACAAGGTTATTACGAAATCTCATTAAAAGTAAGAGATGAGAAAGGCTTATGGAGTGACTGGGTAAGCCAGACTATTATGATTCTGCCAAATGAGGCTCCAGAAGTTATAGAGTTTGAAGCTGATCAGCGTGAATATCAACAAGGTGAGCCGATTACATTTAGTTTTGAGTATGAAAATGAAGAGTGGGAAAGCATCGTGGCTGAAAAATGGACTTACCGTGATGCAAAAGATGCAGTAAACAATTACTTATTTACAAAACCTACTGCTATTTATACAGAAGGCGAATATATTGTAACTTTAGAAATTAAAGATGCTTACGGTAATTGGTCACAAAAAGCACAAACAACTGTAACCGTAACAGATGAAGTACTTAAAACAGAATTTGAAGATAAATTTACAAATGGTCAAATTGGAGATACACTCGATAACTTTGAAAAGACTAACTATCAAAATTACAAAGAAGCAGATGCTGTTTCTTTAGAAGATACTAAAGGAACAATGTTTATGAGTAACTCACCAGAAGTAGTAAGTCAGAAAGGGCTCCTTTATGAAGATACGCTTATAGGGCAGGGACGTGTGCTTTTCCATCATATTAATAATTTTGATCCAGTAGATAATCAGATGGATAGAAAACGTCTTGTAGTCATTGCTGAGAATCGTACAGAAGTACCTGTAACAGGGACTATTTCTAAGCTTACAACAAAAGGGCCATCAGATGACGTATTATTTGTAGGCCAACAACTTCTTTTAGATTATTTTAATAATACAAGTAGCCAAATACTTACTTTACAGCCAGGTGCAAGTACTGTTATTTATGATAGTCAAAACAAAAACTGGTTAAAAGGTCAGGCTATTTCGGGCATGTTTGATGTTGCATTAGAAGGTCCTGTTACCTTTACTGTCGCTTTACTTGGACAAAATGACAAAATAGAAGATATTCCTCTTATGCCAAGGCCAGTAAGAGATGTTCATCCAAGGGGAACTTTCGATGTACTAGATAAAAATATTTTTGTAGACCTTAGGGATGAGGATGAAAATACAAAACTTGTAATTGGTAAGGGACAAGATGAATGGGTTACAGGCTATGATGCCCTTTTACAAGAGAGTGTAGCGAATAGAGGAAACTTTGGTATAAACTATCACATTACCATTACAGCAGAGGAAGATACAGCAGTTATTTTAAATCCTCGTGGTAATATGTTTAAAGGTGCAATTAAATGGGAACAAGATAAAGCTTATCTTGCGCCAAGTGCAGGCTATTTCCCAAGTTCAAATCGAGGAGCATTTGTAGGCGTTGTTAAAGCAGGGGAAACAAAAACTTTAACTTATATGCTTCCAAACGGTTCATCTGCACCAGTATTATTTGGATTTATTCCTGAAAGCAACTGGAGATAAGAAAAAAGCTATTTTATTGTTGGAAAAAAATACAATAAAATAGCTTTTTATTTTTTGCTTTTTTGCAGATAATAAGATTCAAAGGAGGCATTCATATGAAAAAATATTTAAATATATTAATGTACATGATCGCAGCTTTTACAATTGTTTTCTTCTGTGTAGATGAATTAAAAGTACAGGCTTTAGAAAACGGAGCACCTGAGACAGTAGAAGAAAAAATTGTCTATTTAACTTTCGATGATGGTCCGACAGGAAAAGTTACAGAAAAAATATTAGATATCCTTAAAGAACATGATGTAAAAGCTACATTCTTTGTTGTAGGAAAAGAAATTAATCAAAGAGAACAAGTACTTAAACGTATTTATGAAGAAGGGCATAGTATAGGACTTCATACTTATTCTCATAATCTAAAATCTATTTACTCAAGTGATGAAAGCTTTATTAAAGAAATGGAACAAACTTCTCAAAAAATTAATGAAGTATTAGGAGAAGAGGTCAATAGTAAAATTATTAGATTTCCAGGGGGGAGTTCAGGTAGATTAAGTGAAGGCCTTCTTAATAAGTTACATGAAGAAAATTATAGAATCTATGACTGGAATGTCAGTCTTGAAGATGGGGTGAATCCTAACCTGTCTCCAGGTCAAATTGTCCAAAATGCTAAAAAGTGTAGTCGTAATACAACAAAACGTATTATTCTAGCCCATTGTAACTCCAATAATAAAAATACCTACAATGCTTTACCTGGTATTATCAAATACTATAAAGATCAAGGTTATACTTTTAAACCTATTGATCAGAATACAGAAGAATTTTATTATCGCATTAAAAATAAAAATTAGAAAAAGGCCTAGAAGCTATGACTTATGATAGAGCTTCTAGGCCTTTTTCTAGTTTAGCCTATACCTGTTTCAATTAAAAGTTATTAAGACTTCGCGAAGTAATTAAGCAGTTTAATAATGATATAAATAATACCCATTACTAAAAAGATGCCGCCCATACCACTTAACATAATAAGAAAGCCTTGCTCAATCATATGCATACCTCCTTTTAGAATGTAATAAAAATTATCAGAGTAAAAGTGCTAATATGAGACCTCCTGCAATAACAGAAGCTACCTGACCAGCTACATTAGCGCCTACAGCTTGCATAAGAATAAAGTTATGTGGATCTTCTTCTTTAGCGAGTTTTTGAATAGTACGTGCAGACATAGGGAAGGCAGAAATACCAGCAGCACCTACCATAGGATTGATTTTTTCTTTTCTAAACAAGTTAATCACTTTAACGAAAAGCACACCACCTATAGTATCAAAGATAAAGGCGATAAGTCCCATACCAATGATAAGAATAGTACTAGGGGTTAAAAAGGTGTCAGCCTTCATAGTAGAAGCGATAGAAAGTCCTAAAAGAATGGTGACAATATTAACGAGTTCATTTTGAGCCGTTTCACTTAGGCGGTTAACCACACCACTTTCACGTAATAAGTTGCCAAACATAAGGAAACCAATAAGTGGAATAGAATGTGGTGCAATAAAGCCAGAGACTAAAGTAACCACTATAGGGAAAAGAAGTTTAGCCTTTCTTGAAACAGGCGTAGAAGTGTAAGTCATATGTATACAACGTTCTTTTTTGGTTGTGACCCATTTAATAGCCATAGGCTGAATAAGCGGTACAAGGGCCATGTAAGAGTATGCAGCAACAGAAATAGGACCTAAAAGAGAAGGTGAAAGCTGACTTGCTACAAAGATAGAAGTTGGGCCATCAGCAGCACCGATAATACCGATAGAAGCAGCTTCTTGTAAAGAAAAACCACAGCAAAGTGAAAGGATAAGGGTGAAGAAGATACCAAATTGAGCGGCAGCTCCAAGAAATAGCATAGAAGGTCTCTCAAGTAGCGGCCCAAAGTCAATCATAGCGCCTATCCCTATAAAGATAAGAAGTGGGAAAAGTTCTGTTGTAATACCTGCATTAAAGAGGAGGTCCAGTATGCCTTGAACAACACTGCCTTCTGAAAGTTGGCTAATAGCACCCGATAGAGGAATGTTTACTAAGATGACGCCAAATCCCATAGGTAAGAGAAGTGTAGGTTCATATTGTTTAGCGATAGCGAGGTAGATAAGTAGAAAACCGATAAGTAGCATAAAGATGTGACTAGGAGTAAGTTGTTGGAAGCTTTCTAACAAAATTTCCATATTTAACACCTGCCTATGTAGAAAAATAAAATTATATAATATGTATATTAGAATGGAACATATAGCATGTCAAAGGATGTTAAGAAAAGTTCAAAAATTCTTAGCACATCTTAAGCTAAGAAATTAAAATAGATAAAAAGAGTAGAAGTTCAGAAGGGAAGCTGATATAATAATACGGTTTTAATGCATATATGAGGAGGCAACATGAGTCAGCACGATAGAATTAACAAGAATACATCATTATTTTTACTTACATGGCCTATTTTAGTAGAATTATTGCTACAAATGCTTATAGGTAATGTAGACCAAATGATGATTAGTAGATATTCACAAAATGCTGTAGCAGCTATTGGAAATGTGAATCAGATTATGAATCTACTACTGATTACATTTAATATTATTACAATGGCAACGACTATTATGGTATCACAATATTTAGGCTCTAATAATCAGGAAAAAGTATCAGAGGTCTATTCTCTTGCTACATATACAAATCTTTTCTTTAGTATGATTTTAGGTGCTTTAATGGTATTTGGGCACAAGCCTATGTTTGAAATGATGGGGATGCCACTAGAGCTCTATAGCGATGCCACTATTTATATGGTTATTGTAGGGGGACTCATCTTTTTACAAGGTGTGTTTATGTCCTATTCTGCTATTTTCAGAAGCAATGGCTTAATGAAACAGACTATGATTATTTCTTTTGTTATTAACTTTATTAATATTATAGGAAACTTTATCTTCTTGAATGGTTTATTAGGCATTCCGCAATTAGGTGTAACAGGTGTGGCTTTATCAAGTGTAATCAGTAGGTTAATTGGTCTAATTGTAGTAATGATTATCTTTAATAGGAAATTAAATGCGAAGATTAGCTTAAAGTATCTAAGGCCATTTCCAAAAGAGACCTTCAAATCCCTTTTAAGAATAGGATTACCTTCAGCAGGAGAGTCTCTTTCTTATAATGTGGCACAGATGTGGATTTTATCCTGTGTAAATCGTATGGGAACGTATGTGATTGCAACACGTGTGTATAGTAATATGATCGCAAACTTCTCTTTTGTTTATGCTTCGGCTATTTCTACAGCGACTCAGATTATTGTAGGGCATTTAGTAGGAGCAGGCGATATTGATGATGCAGATGAATTGGTTATGAAGACCCTTAAGCCTACAGTGCTTGTATCTCTGATTATGTCAGTTATTGTATTTCTATGCAGTGATTTTATTTTTAGTTGGTTTACAACTGACCCTGTTATGATTGCACTAGGTAAGCAGATTATGTTTATTGAGATTTTCTTAGAACTAGGTAGAACGTTTAATCTTGTTATTATTCGTTCAATGCATGCGGCAGGAGATATTAAATATCCTGTTACAATTGGTATTATTTCGATGTGGGGGGTAGCTGCACTACTTTCTTACATATTTGGTATTGTACTAGGCATGGGGTTAGTAGGTGTATGGATAGCCATGGCAATGGACGAACTTTTAAGAGGTGTACTTGTTTATAGAAGATGGAAACGAGGTAAGTGGAGAGGTAAGGCTTTAGTTTAGGCTATTGTGATTAAGTTCTACTTACTATATAATGATGTAGAGAGAATATTCTCACAAAAAAGTGGGAAAGAAAGGAGTAAGACCATGAGGAAAGAAAATAATATAGGGCTTTATATTGGACTACTTTTAGTATTAGGTGGTATTGTATGCTTCCTAGATTTAAATGGATTATTACCTGGGGAACTCTTTAGTCAGTATATTAATCTAATTATAGGTGTTGTTATTTTTGTAGCTTATTTAAGAAATAAAAAATTTTATATACTTATGATTTCGAGTTTCTTTGTTTTTAACGGATTATTACTTATTTTAGATAAATGGGTGAGTGGATGGAACTATTTAGCAGGTGTATTTTTAATACCTGGACTTATGTTTATGGTAGCTTTTAGAGTAAAGAAATTTCTTGCTTATTTAGTGCCAGGTGCGCTCCTTACATCATGGGGAATTTTCATACTGCTTATTACAGCAGATGTGCTAAATGGTTTTTCTACGATTGTAGGTATGGGCTTTATCTTTACAGCTTTAGGCTTTCTAGTTATTTTCCTTTATGATCGGGAGGTGTGGTCAGGTATACCATCTCTTGTATTAGGTATTATAGGAATGATTATGATTACATTAGGGCTTGGTGAAGTATCAAGATTAATTTTATTTAATTTTACAGCTATTGTAGTTATTCTTATTGGTCTTATACTTATTGTAAGAAGCTTTATAAAACCTAAAGAGCGTTCTGATGAGGAGGAAGATTGATGCCTATTGGAACAGTAGAGAAGGTAGAGGAAGACTATGTCATTGTGTCTATAGAAAGACAGGACATGTGTGGTGAGTGTCATGCCTGTGAAATGTTAGGTGAAGTTAAAAAGTGCACACTAAAATGTGTCAATGAATGTAAAAGTCAAGTGGGTGACCAGGTAGAGGTAGATGTAGAGCAGCATTCCTTTATGAAGGCAACTTTTATCATGTATGGGCTACCACTTATTGGCCTTATCCTAGGAGTAGGGATGGGCTATAAATTTTCAGAGGGCATTGCTATTGTACTAGGGCTAGGACTTATGGCACTTACTTTTGGGATGATTAAATATGGAGAGAAGCATAATAAATATGCTAAGATGCTCCCTACAGCTAAAAAAGTGATTGAATAAAAGGGAACCATTGTATAAGCAATGGTTCCTTTTTTATAGCTTCTTTTAAGGTTCAAAAAAGTTACCTTCTTGCATAAAATCTTTAGCTGCTTGTGCCACAGAACGTACAGTTGGAACAGCAGTAGGTGGAGTTGGTGAAAGAGGACTGCTACTTGGCATAGGCATAGGGGGCGTTGGCGCAGTAGGGATAGGAGGTATAGTAGATAGAGGGGGAGGAGTTGGCATAGGTGTAGCAATAGGTGTAGAGGTTCGAGATGGTACGGGAGAGCGACTCACTAAGGAGAGCCCTTCTAGTAGCAAAGAGAGTTCAAGATTAGGGGATAAGTCAGGATGGATTTCTTTTATATCAATAGAAGAAAGTGTAGCTAGCCTAAGTGTACTCATTAAATTAGCATATACTTTAGAAGCATTAAAACTCTTATGGTCAAGGCTGTAATAGTTATAGAGTGTAGCAGGGAGCTGAAGACTACTTATAACGGGTATACTAAACATTTCTTGCTCAGGCAAACCAAAGAGTGTATAAAGTTTATCACCATCTTTATAGTGAATCCAGAGACAATCTAGATAGCTAAGGAGAGAAGGTGAAGTAGCAGTTACAGGAAGTGGCAGAGCTAGATCTTTAAGTGTTAAAGTATCTAGCAGGTGAAAGGCAGGATGTCCATACGTATCTGTTGTAAATAAAACATATAGTTTTTGACCATGTAAACACATATTCCAATCACTAATAGGAATATCAGAACGAACTAAAGTTCTAGAATCATAAGCATTTTCCGTGAAGGTGAGACAATTTAAGGTGTAACCTTCTTCATAGAGTGGGTATAGAATATAGAGAGTATCCTCCACTACATAATAGGAAAGTTGACAATTTAAAGGTAAATTTGTAATAAGATGTGTAGCCATAGGAGAGGCTGCATTTAAAGATTGATGGACAAGAGAACGTCCATTTCCATTAGGATGTATAACAGTGTAGAAAAGGTGCGGCGTTTCAACAAGTATTTGAATAGACATATTTTCAAATTGATACATATTTTTGGTATCTTCTAAAACAGTACGTTTAGTAGGTGACGTTTCAAAGGAATGATAGTAGGCAGTCTGATGATTTGTATTTTGGACAACTACGTGAAGATTATCATGATGATCTAGTGTAGCACTATAAGTTAATGCACTACTAGGATGAATAAGTGCAGGGCGCAAGAAACCCTCTTTGTCATAAATTTGATAAAAAACTCCTTGTCTAGGTTTTTCATCTACAATGATGAAGCGTGTAGATGTACGAAATAAAAAAGGCATAAAGGAACCTCCCTATAGAAGTACTTTATACCATCATATTGATTTTAAAATTAAATTATACATAAATGTCACCATCCTCATAGATTTTCCATATTATAGTATTGAAAACGACATTTTTATGACCCACCTTAGCAAACATGTAGGAGGTTTGGAATTATGAGCAAATGTTCAAATACAGACACAAGATTTTTCAAAGCACCTAATGCAGGTGTTTGTGATATATGTCATCCATGTGACACAATGACGAAGCTTGAAGCAACTGCAATGTGTCCACCTATTGGAGAACCTAAATGCTTAACAATGATGGCACCTGTTGTATTTGATGAAGCAGGCATTAATCTTTGCCGTGTCTTCGCAATAGATGATTTATTAGACGTATGTGAACGCCCATCAAATCGTACAACTGATATTCTTTTTGATGGCCTGACAAAATGTGATCTTGAAAATGCAAATACGATTCAATTGCACGTTGTTGACATCGACTTTAATTTTATATGTCCAGAAACCTGTAGATTTTCAGAAATTAGACCAAGTAAGAACACACCTAACTTATCAAGAATTGTTTTAAGAGACATCGATGTAACTTTATCAGTAAGCATCATGGATAGTACCTGTAGAGTATGTAAAGAAGGTATGCTAACTTTAAGATACCTTCCTAGCGAAAACTGCCCAGGTTTTTCAGAAGAAACGAATCCAAGTAATATTGCATTTGATTTATATACACCATATGGTATTTCTTATGCACCAGAGAATCCAGCAGGCTGTAACAAACTTGTTCCAACAATTAATTTTATCGGCCTAGTAGAAGGACAGCATTGTCAAAACTGTGATTGCCCAGAAGTATGCCATGACTTCCATGAATTTGAAGCAAACAATAGTTTACGTCAAGGTATTTCTGCTCAAGCACTTGCAAAAGTTATTGCAAAAGATGATGAATGTATGGCAGTTGGTATTACACTTTACTTCAAAGCTATTTACTTCGTACAATATAAGTTCCAACATGAAGGTCTTGTAGTACCACCAAAATTCTTAGCAGCTAGCAACACTGAAGAAAGCAGTTGTAAGATATTCTGTGAAGGCGATCTTCTCGAGCCTTGTATTCAACCACTTGATGTAGCTGAAAGACCAAAATGTTTCCAAAATGCTTGTAACTGTAATAAAAAATGCTAGATAAAAATAAAAGGGGTTGCCTAGGCAGCCCCTTTTAGAGTATTTAAATTTTTTGTCTACGTGATCTAAATAAAAGTGGTAAAAGTGCAGCCATAATGATAGCGCCTGCAATAACACCTGAAAGCTGAAAAGTGAGTAAGGCATATTCTAAAGCTTTTGTGTACTGAGAGAAGAGCAGAGCATACATAGTACGGTATAAGCCAATTCCAGGAACCAGTGGAATAATTCCAGGAATAAGAAATACAGTAACAGGTGCTTTTTTATATTTAGCTAGAAAATAAGAGCCTTGAGCAACAAGATAAGCACCTAAAAAGGTGGATAATACAGGTGAATAGTTCTGCATCGTTCCTATAATGTAAATCGCCCATCCACAAGCCCCCATAATACCGCAAGCTATAAGGTGTTTTTTCTGCACATTAAAAAGAACAGAAAAGAAAATAGTAGCAAAGAAAGCACTAATGGTATGAATAAAAAGATAAGCCATTATAAAGCACCTCCTAAATAAAGCCCCACACTCATAGGAATACCAACGCCTGCAGCAATGGCTACGGCAATAAATACAGCTTCTGCAAGACGTGACATGCCAGAGAGTAGTTCATCTCCGATAGTATCACGAATACCATTAGTAAAAGCAAGCCCAGGAACAAGAGGCATAATACTACCAATGACGATGGCTTCTAGATCCAGTATAGGATCGACACATAAGCTAAGCAGAACCATAATACTCCCTATAAAAAGTGATACCATAAAAAGTACAAGATAATTAACAATTTCCTTTGATTTTAGATGAGATTGAACCATACAGGCACCAAAACCAATGAAAAATGCAAAGATAAATTCAAAGGGGCCACCGTTAAACATAAGAGAAAAAAAGGCAGAGCTAAAAGCTGTTGCCAAAGCTATGGTTCTCTTAGAATAAGCAGGTGTATGGTCTATCTCTTTTAAGGTTGCTACAGCTTCTTCTAAAGAGAGTTTCTCTTCTACATAATTACGAGAAAGCTGATTAATCAATTCAATTTTATCCATTCTAGTACTACGATTCTTAATACGTGTAAGCGTAGTAGAATTAGGAATTTCTTTGTTTTTTATTGTTGCCATAACGACGGTTGGTGTAACAAATGTATCGACTTTATCGAAATTGTGATGGGATAAAATACGGCATATAGTATCTTCTACACGGTAAGTTTCAGCCCCACTTTTTAGCATGATTTCACCAAGGTTTACAGCAAAAGCTAGAACAGCTTCATAGTCCTTTATACAATCCATAATACGCCTCGCTTGGTCAAAAAATATTCAACATAAGTATACAACGTTTAGAAGGAAAGTGTAAAGGGATTGTAGAATTATTCACTCTAAATGCTTGTAATATACAGAAAAGTAGTGTTAATATAAAATTATTGTGTATATTTAAACAATAAGACTAGGGGGATAATATGAAAAAATTAATGCTTGGCAATGAAGCTATTGCAAGAGGAGTTTATGAAGCAGGTGCTACAGTAGCTTCTGCTTACCCAGGGACACCAAGTACTGAGATTACAGAATGTATTGCGAAATATGATGGGATTTATGCAGAGTGGTCACCTAATGAGAAAGTGGCTATGGAAGTTGCTATAGGAAGCGCTATAGGTGGTGGCCGTTCAGTTGTATCGATGAAGCATGTAGGTCTTAATGTGGCAGCTGATCCACTTTTTACAGTGGCCTATACAGGTGTGAACGCAGGGCTTACTATATTTGTAGCAGATGACCCAGGTATGCATAGCTCACAAAATGAGCAAGATACTAGAATTCTTGCACGTGCAGCTCAGGTTCCTGTTTTAGAGCCAGCAGACAGCATGGAATGCAAAGAGTTTGTTAAAAAAGCTATGTGTATCAGTGAGACTTATGATACACCTGTTATTGTAAGGCTTACAACACGAGTTTCACATTCTCAGGGGATTGTAGAAGTCTGTGAACCAGAGGCATTTAAGCTTAAATCTTATGTAAAAAATATCAAAAAGTATGTTATGACACCAGGGAATGCTAAAGGACGTCATGTGGTTGTAGAAGAACGCATGCAAAAACTTGCAAAAGATATAAAAGAGCTTGGCCTTTATAAGGAAGAGCTTACAGATAGTAAAATAGGGATTATTACAAGTGGTATTTGCTATCAATATGTTAAAGAAAGTGGTGTTCATGCTAATATTCTTAAATTAGATATGGTGAATCCGCTACCAGAAGACCTTATTAAAGATTTTGCTAAGAAGGTAGAAAAAGTTTATGTAGTAGAAGAACTTGAACCTGCTATTGAGGAGCAGGTAAGAAGTATGGGTATTGATGCTGTAGGAAAGAGTTTTTTCGGAAGACAAGGTGAAATTACAGTCAGAAAGATTAGAGAAGTATTAGGTTATGAGGTAGATGAAGTAAAAGGAGCTAAAGAGCTACCAATACGTCCACCAGTATTATGCCCAGGTTGTCCACATAGAGGTGTTTATACTGTTCTTAAGAAATTAAATCTTACCGTGACGGGGGATATTGGATGTTATACACTAGGTTCATCTCTGCCACATGCTGCTATGGACACATGTATCTGTATGGGAGCAAGTATTGGTATGAGTCATGGTTTTGAAAAAGCACGTGGCAAGGAAGCTATGAAAAAGACAGTAGCTATTATAGGGGATTCTACATTCATTCATTCAGGTATTACAGGTCTTATTAATGTGGTTTATAATCAAGGCATTTCAACAGTGATTATTGCTGATAATTCTACAACAGGTATGACAGGACATCAAAATCACCCAGCTACAGGGAAGACCCTTAAAGGGGAGATTACTGCAGCACTTAATCTTGAAGAGCTTGTTAAAGCAATAGGAATTTCAAATGTGCGTACAGTAAATGCCTATGATATGAAGGCGGTAGAAGCAGCACTAAAAGAAGAAACAGCAAAAGAAGCACCTTCTGTCATCATTACAAAGGCACCGTGTAAATTATTGATTAAAGAAAAATGGGATGCTTATAGAATAGATGAAGATAAATGTATTAACTGTGGCATCTGTAGTAAGTTAGGTTGTCCAGCTTTAGCTAAAGGTAAAGTAGTGACTGAAATTAATGATGCACTTTGTGCCGGATGTGGCTTATGTGCAGCTATTTGTCCAAAAGATGCTATTTCAAAGGGGGAGAATTAGGATGACTAAAAATATACTTATTGTAGGAGTAGGCGGACAAGGAACACTTCTTACTGGAAGAATCATAGGTAATTATGCTATGATGAAAGGGCAAGATGTAAAAATGTCAGAAGTACATGGTATGGCACAACGTGGTGGAAGTGTGCTTATGCAGGTTAAATATGGAGATAAAGTCCATTCTCCATTAGTAGAACCAGGTGAAGCTGACATCATCTTTGCTTTTGAAAAGTTAGAAGCTCTACGATACATACACTATCTTAAAGAAGATGGTGTAATCATTGCTAATACACAACGTATTGATCCAATGCCAGTTGTAATGGGTATGGCTGAGTATCCTGAAGATGTAGAAACGCAGATAAAAAGTGTGAATGATAAAGCGTGTCTTATAGATGCTCTTTCTATTGCTAAAGAGATTGGTAATGTGCGAGTTGTAAATATGATTATGATTGGTGCTTATGCAGCTTATGTTGGCGACACGCTAGAGGAATGGGAACATATTGTAGAAGTGACTGTACCTAAACATACCATTCAAATGAATAAAGAAGCATTAAAAAGAGGATATAAAGCGTACCTAGAAAAATAATCCTATTAAGAGAAAGCAGGTGATTTTGTGTACGAATTAGAAGAAGTAAGAAAAGTAGACAGAGAAATCGCGGATTTAATTGAAGAAGAGACTAAAAGACAGCAAAGTAAGATAGAACTTATTGCTTCAGAAAACTTTGTAAGCAAAGCTGTTATGGCAGCTATGGGAAGTACCTTAACAAACAAATATGCAGAGGGGTATCCAGGTAAACGTTACTATGGAGGCTGTGAAGTTGTCGATAAGATTGAAGACTTAGCAAGAGAGCGTGCAAAAGAGCTTTTTGGTGCAGACCATGCCAATGTACAGCCAAACTCTGGTTCACAAGCTAACCAGGCTGTGTTTTTTGCAGTCCTTAAGCCAGGAGATACTGTAATGGGAATGAACTTAAGTCATGGAGGACATCTCACACACGGTAGCCCAGTCAATATTTCAGGTAAACATTATAATATTGTATCTTATGAAGTAGATAAGGAAACAGGGCTTATTGACTATGAGTGTGTACGTAGTAAGGCATTAGAGCATAGGCCTAAAATGATTATTGCGGGTGCGAGTGCCTATGCACGTGCCATTGATTTTAAGAAGTTTAAAGAAATTGCAGATGAAGTGGGTGCGTACCTTATGGTAGATATGGCTCATATTGCAGGACTTATTGCTGCTGGGCTTCACCCATCTCCAGTACCTTATGCAGACTTTGTTACAACGACTACACATAAGACACTTAGAGGCCCTAGAGGTGGTATGATTCTTTGTAAAGAGGAGCATGCAAAGGCTATTGATAAAGCTATCTTCCCAGGTATTCAGGGGGGACCGCTTATGCATGTTATTGCAGGAAAGGCTGTATGCTTTAAAGAAGCTCTTACGGAGGAATTTAATACTTATCAGAAACAAGTCATAGAGAATGCTAAAGCATTATGTAATGCACTTATAGATAGAGGCTTCACTATTGTTTCTGGTGGTACAGATAATCATCTTATGAATGTAGACCTTCGTAATAAACAGATTACAGGAAAAGATGCGGAGCATCTTCTAGATGAAATTGGTATTACTTGCAATAAAAATACTATTCCTTTTGACCCAGAAAGTCCATTTGTAACAAGTGGTATTAGACTGGGTACACCTGCTGTAACGACTAGAGGTATGAAAGAAGAAGATATGACTGAGATTGCAGAGATTATGTCTTTAGCGCTTTCAAACTTTGAAGAGAATAAGGCGCAGTGTAAAGAGCGTGTAGCAACACTTTTAGAGAAATATCCATTATACTAAAGACTGCCATTCTATAGAATGAACTTATACCTGATGATAGTGTACTATCATCAGGTATTTTTTTCCTATACCATTCATATAAATAAAAGGACAAAGCGTCATCTATATTTCATAAAAATTTTGGAATTATAGAGGAATTTTTGTAAGATTCGTAGAAAATAGAAGGTAAGCACCAAACTTAATCGAATTCTATAGGAGGTATGTCTATGAATGTGTATGAAACAAAGAAGATTCGTAACATTGCGCTATTAGGACACGGAGGATGCGGTAAGACTACACTCACAGAAGCTATGCTTTATACAGCAGGAGGCAAGTCAAGATTCGGAAGAGTCGAAAACGGTAATACATCAAGTGACTTTGATCAAGAGGAGATTAAAAGAAAAATTTCAATTCGTACATCTCTTATTCCTGTAGAATGGAAAAATCATAAGATTAATGTGCTAGATACCCCAGGATACTTTGATTTTGTAGGAAATGTAAAAGAAGCTGTAAGTGCCTGTGATGCAACTATTATTGTTATGAAAGCATCAAGCGGAATCGAGGTTGGAACTGAAAAGGCATGGGAAATCTGCGAAGAGGCAAAATTGCCTCGTATGCTTTATATCACAGAAATGGATGCCCCTAATGTAGATATTGAAGCTATATTAGATGATTGTAAGGCTAAGTTTGGTGCGAGTATTGCCCCCATGCAGGTGCCTTGGTATGACGGCGAAAAATATATAGGATATATCCATGCAGTTAAAATGGTAGCCAGAAGATTTGAAGGCGATAAAGTTATTGAATGCGATATCCCCGAAGGCTATGAAGAAAAACTTGAACATGTAAGAACTATGATTCTAGAAGCTGTTGCAGAAACAGATGAAGATCTCATGGAAAAGTACTTTGCAGAAGAAGAAATCACAGTAGAAGAAATTGAAAAAGCGCTTAAAGTAGGTGTGGCAGCAGGAGATATTGTCCCTGTACTTTGTGGCAATTCAGTAGATAGAGCCGGTATCCGTACCCTGATGGATAATATTATTAGATGCTTCCCATCACCTGATGAAGCAGTAGAGCCATGTGATATGGAAAATAAAACAGGTCTTTTCATATTTAAGACAATGGTAGATCCATTCATTGGAAAATTCTCCTTATTTAAAGTAAGAAGTGGCGAGGTAAACCGAGATGATTCGCTTCTTAACGTACGTACAGGAGAGGTTGAAAAATTATCTCATATCTATGTGCTACAAGGTAAGGAGCAGATGGAAGTAGAAAAGCTGTATGCAGGAGATATTGGCGCGGTATCTAAGCTGCGCAATACGAATACCTGTGATACACTTCGAGACAAAGATGCGAATATTGAATATGAACCTATTGATTTTGATAAACCTTATGTACAAATGGCTATCTTCCCACTTGGCAAGGGCGATGAGGAAAAGATGTCTCTTGCTCTTACAAAACTTATGGCTGAAGATAAGACTTTCTATACAGAGTATGATAAAGAAACACATGAAACCGTTATTTATGGCATTGGTGAGCAGCAATTAGATGTTGTTGTCAATATGCTTCAAGATAAATTTAAAGTAGGTGTGCGTCTTGCTCCACCTACAACACGTTACCGTGAAACCATTAAAGGTAAGATGCAAGTACGTGGTAAACACAAGAAACAATCTGGAGGACATGGTCAGTATGGTGATGTGGTAATGGAATTTGAACCATCAGGTGATCTTGATATGCCATATGTATTTGAAGAGAAAATATTTGGTGGATCCGTACCTAAACAATACTTCCCAGCAGTTGAAAAAGGACTTGAAGAATGTATTCATAGAGGTGTACTTGCAGGCTATCCTGTAGTAGGGCTTAAAGCTGTCTTATTAGATGGTTCTTACCACCCAGTAGATTCTTCTGAAATGGCCTTTAAGATGGCAACAACTATTGCCTTTAAAGAAGGTGTGGTTAAAGCAAAACCAACTATTTTAGAGCCTATTGCTCATGTTGAAATTAGTGTACCAGATGAATATACAGGTGATATTATGGGCGATATGAAAAAACGCCGTGGTCGCCTTATTGGCATGGAATTACAGCAGAGGAAACAACTTATTATTGCTGAAGTGCCAATGTCTGAGATTTATCGTTATGCGACGGATCTTCGTTCTATGACACAAGGCAGAGGGACTGTAGAATACTACTTTGAACGTTATGAAGAAGCACCAAGTGACGTTCAACAAAAAGTGATTGATGCAAGAAAAGAGCTTGCTTAGTGCAAAGGAGCCGCTAATGTAGCGGCTCCTTTTTAATTTTAGTTATTCTTTAAAAACACATCATTATTCCGTAATTATTCCATTATTATTAGATATTTATTATATATCATGTGTACTATAGCGTAATAAATCTAATAGATATTAGGAGGAATAAAATGAAAGTAAAATATTTAGGGATAGTGATGGCAGGTATTCTTGTAGTGGGGAGCTTCTCGGTTTTTGCACAAGAAGT
Source organism: Zhenhengia sp. (assembly GCF_046966505.1). Classification (NCBI taxonomy): domain Bacteria; kingdom Bacillati; phylum Bacillota; class Clostridia; order Lachnospirales; family Lachnospiraceae; genus Zhenhengia; species Zhenhengia sp. Next base: position 44,570 of record NZ_JBKVCH010000004.1, on the reverse strand, counting down.
TAGCCTCAATACTCAAGTCAATAGGTTAGGCGTTGAGGAGATAACAGGAGTATATGAACAAAATAAAAACACACAAATCGCAGCCAATGATGAAGCTTATGATGTAATGAAGAAGATGATGGAACAACAAGTGGCAGCAGGGAATCTTACACAAGAACAGGCTAAGGACATGATTGATTACTGCTTAGAACGTATGGAAAATACTAATAGAAGTAATAGAGGATTTGGATGTCATTAATCCTAAAAAAGTCAGTGGATACTGACTTTTTTTAATACTTCTACCTATAGTTGAAAAGTTCTCAACGAATGAGTTATTCGTATATTAAAAATAACTGATATAATTTAATTAGGATCAGCGCTGATTACTTTATGTTTAGGAGTAACACCTATGAATATTAAACTAGGCGAAAAAATTAAATCTTTACGTAAGCAGAAAAATATTTCTCAAGAAATACTTGCTAGATATCTTGGTGTTTCATTTCAAGCAGTATCTAAATGGGAGAATGATACAGCTATGCCTGATGTGACCTTAATACCTGCAATAGCTTCGTTTTTTGAGGTATCAACAGATGAACTTTTTGATTTTAATCTCTATGAAATTGAGAAAAACATTGATGATATTGTTACAAAATCAGGGGAATATTACTACTGCGACCCTGCAATGTGTGAAAAAATATTACGTGAAGGATTGAAGAAATATCCCGGAAATGATGTACTACTTAACTGCATAATTGGTGTTCTACCTATACCTGAAAGAAGCTTGGAGATTATAGATACGTGTAAGGCACTAATTGAATGTACAAAACATGATGATATTAAATATGATGCATGCCGTATTATGGCAGAAGCATATAAATCTATAGGAGAATACAGCCTTGCTAAGGCAGCAATAAACAAGATTCCTGAAATTTATTTTACTAAATTAGAAGTTGCTGCTCTGTTACTTGATGGGGAAGATATGTACGAACCAGCTCATAGGCAAAAAAACTTAGCTGCAGATGTGCTTATAGAAATGCTGATGAGACTTTCAGATTACTACACTGAAAAAGGAGAAAAGGAAAAGTCAAAAGTTCAATTAATTATTGCTAAAAAGGTGATAGATGCTTTTAAGGATGATTTTACTGCTGAATTTTTTAAGAATACTTTTTATCAAAACAATAAGGATGTACTAAAAGATATTGAGGCAAAACTTAATAATTAAGTCAACATAAGTGGGTTTAAATTTAGCCCACTTGTTTTTTAGTCTTCTTAAATGATTATGTAAAGTATAAAAGTTCCTATAACTATTAATAAAAAAGAAACTCACATGAGACTTCAATCGTGAAAATACATGTGAGTTTACTTATGAGAATTTATGAGAAAAATGCAGATGTTAGAAAAGATAAGAAGAAGAGTAAAATAGATATGCCACATGCAATAAGCGTAATGATGAAAGAAACAAAACCTGCGCGGTTCCAGGTTTCTTGCACAGCTAAAAAGTCTTCTACATTATTAAACTTTCCACTTTTCCAAGCCCATTCATTACCTTTTGCGCCACACACAAACACCCAGATAAAATTGAAGAATGGAATAAGACAAAGAAGCGGCAAGTAGTTATAATTCCCAATCCCCCAAAATAGATTAAAAGTAAAGGCACCCCAGTTCCACTTCTTGATTTCAGGAGGCACGGAGCTTGTCGTATAAGCAGTTTGGGGGTGGAAGGTATTTGAGTGTGTATTGGGATAAGATACATAATAAGCAGAATTAGAAGATTCTACTGGACGTTCGGTAGTTGGCGCCTCTGGTTTCATAGGTTCTTCTATACTGATAAACACACCGCAGTTAGGACAGAAAGCCTCATGTCCCTGAAGGGGAGCATTACATTTTGAACAGTTCATATTGATTTCTCCTTTCAACATTGCCTTAATCAATTTAATAATAGTAAAAGCCCATTAAATAGGCAAAAAGCATTCCATATAGAATAAAGATGAGGATGGTACCAATAAGACCTATAATAAATTTGGCAAGACCACCGCGGTTCCATGTGCTTTGAATCATTAAAAACTTTTCTATATCATTTACACTATAGTTTCCACTTTTCCAAGCCCATTCATTACCTTTAAATCCACATACAAATATCCAGATTAAATTGAAATACGGAATCAAGCAAAGAAGTGGTAAATAAGTCTTATTTCCAATTCCCCAGAAGATATTAAAAGTAAAAGCACCCCAGTTCCATTTTTTGACTTCAGAAGGTACGAGTGTTATATCAGAATAAGTTTGTTTGATGCCTTCATAAGTAATAGCTTGTCCGCAGTTTGGACAATAAGCTTCGCCTTTAAGTGGGCCGTGGCAAATTGGACATTTCATAAAAGTCCTCCGCCTTTTATTAAAATAGATAGAAAAATAATAAGATTAGTATATTATACTTTATATTGAAATACAAACGAATTAGAGATTAAAATAGGGAGCGGAACATTTCACTAAAACGTTGTATATATATGAATTAAGAGACCAAATGATAGGATGTGAAAAAGATGGAGATAGATACACTAGATTACTTAAGAGACATTAATATGGTCTCCATCATACTAAGATTAAGCTTAGCCATGATTTTTGGAGGCATTATTGGTTTTGATAGAGGTAAAAAGAAAAGACCAGCAGGTTTTAGAACCCACATACTTGTATGTATAGGTTCAGCCTTAGCTATGATTACTAACCAATATATTGTACAAGTAATGGGAATGGGGGGAGATCCTACAAGACTAGGTGCACAGGTAATTAGTGGCATAGGCTTTTTAGGAGCAGGAACTATTCTTGTTACAGGTAGGCAACAGGTCAAAGGTCTTACAACAGCAGCGGGTCTTTGGGCATCTGCATGTATGGGCCTAGCTCTAGGTATAGGTTTCTATGAGGGCGCTATTATAGGATGTGTCTTTATTTTTGGAGGTATGACCATCTTGCACCGTATTGATGACTATATGTTATCTAAGTCAAAGATAGTAGAACTTTATATAGAACTAGAAGCGATTCAAAATATTAATGAAGTTGTAACACTTCTTAGAGAGAACCAAATTGAGACAACTTATATTGAAATTACTAAGTCGGAAAATAATGGCACAAGAGAAGCAGGTGTATTTCTGACAGTGAAACAACACCAAAAGAAAGTTCATGCAGAACTTATTAGTATGATTAGTGGTTTGCCAGTAGTAAAATATGTAGAAGAAGTATAAATAATTAGTTTTAGACGTTGATTTTCCAAAAACTATATGATAGAATTGCTTTGACATAATACAAATTAATATGAATATTATAATAAGCAAGGAAGCGAAGTAGTAATACCAACTTTTTTTTCAGAGAGCTATTGGCAGGTGAGAAATAGTAAGAAAGAGTATGAACTCGTCGTGGAGCAACTTAACTGAAATAGGAGTAGGTTAAGCGGGAACTTCCCGTTATAGAAGACATAAGTGCGGCTTAATGGCCGAATTAGAGTGGTACCGCGAAATAGCACCTTTCGTCTCTAAATTTTTAGAGATGAGAGGTTTTTTTATTTTTATTTAGAGCTTGAACTATAAAGGAGGAATAAATATGCAATATAATGCACAAGCCATTGAACAAAAATGGAGAAAAAGATGGGAAGAAAATCCTATCAATGAAGATACAGAAGACAAAAAACATTATTACTGCTTAGATATGTTCCCATATCCATCAGGTAATGGTCTTCATGTAGGTCACTGGAGAGGTTATGTATTATCAGATGTTTGGAGCCGTTATCAAATTCTTCATGGTTACCATGTACTTCATCCAATGGGATGGGATGCATTTGGCCTTCCAGCAGAAAACTACGCAATCCAAAAGAAAGTACATCCAGCAACAGCTACAGCAGAAAACGTTGCTAACTTCAAACGTCAGCTTCAAGAAATCAGTGCTGTATATGACTGGGATAAAGAAATCAATACAACAGATCCTAACTACTATAAATGGACACAATGGATCTTCCTTAAAATGTTTGAAAATGGCTTAGCTTATGAAAAAGAAATGCCAATCAACTGGTGTCCATCATGTAAAACAGGTCTTGCAAATGAAGAAGTTAAAGATGGTGAATGTGATAGATGTGGAAGCATTGTTACAAAGAAAAACCTTCGTCAATGGATGCTTAAAATTACAGCATATGCCGAAAGACTTCTTAACGATTTAGAAGGTTTAGAGTGGCCAGAAAAAGTTAAGAAAATGCAAGCTGACTGGATTGGTAAAAGCTATGGTGCTGAAATCGACTTCAATGTAGAAGGTATGGATAAGAGCATTAAAGTTTTCACAACTAGACCAGATACACTTTACGGTGCAAGCTTTATGGTACTTGCTCCAGAACACGCAGATGTACTTGAACTTGCTACAGATGAGCAAAAAGCAGAAGTTGAAAAATACGTATTTGACGCATCAACTAAATCATCAGTTGATCGTATGACAGATAAAGAAAAAACAGGTGTGTTCTTAGGTAGATATGCTGTGAACCCACTTAACGGAAATAAACTTCCAATCTGGATTTCAGATTATGTACTTGCAGATTATGGTACAGGTGCAATCATGTGTGTACCAGCTCATGATGAACGTGACTTTGCATTTGCTAAGAAATTCGAACTTCCAATTATCCAAGTTATTTCAAAAACGGGAGAAGAAGAAACTTTAGAAGAAGCATATACAGAAGAAGGCATTATGATTAACTCAGGTGACTTCAATGGTATGAAATCAAGTGAAGCAAAAGTTAAAATTCCAGATTACCTTGAATCAAAAAATATTGGTAAGAAAACAACAAACTATAAACTTCGTGACTGGGTATTCTCACGTCAACGCTACTGGGGTGAACCAATTCCAGTTGTACACTGTGACTGCTGTGGTGTAGTTGGTGTTAAAGAAGAAGACCTTCCAGTAAGACTTCCAGATGTAGAAAGCTATGAACCAACAGGTACAGGTGAGTCTCCACTTGCAGGGATTGAAGAATGGGTAAACACAACATGTCCAAAATGTGGTGGCCCTGCTAAACGTGAAACAAACACTATGCCACAATGGGCGGGATCATCATGGTACTTCTTAAGATATCCGAACCCAAATAATGATAAAGAGCTTATCAGCAAAGAAGATATGAAAAAATGGGTACCAGTAGATATGTACGTAGGTGGTATTGAACATGCTGTTCTTCACCTTCTTTACGCACGTTTCTATACTAAATTCTTAAATGATATTGGTGTAGTAGACTTTGCTGAGCCATTCAAACGTCTTTTCAACCAAGGTATGGTTACAAAAGATGGCGCTAAAATGAGTAAATCAAAAGGAAATGTTGTATCTCCTGATGAACTTGTAGAGAAATATGGTTGTGACTCACTTCGTATGTACGAGCTCTTCATTGGACCACCAGAACTTGATAGTGAATGGGATGATAGAGGTATTGAAGGGGTTTACCGCTTCTTAAATAAAGTATGGAAACTTGTAAGTGAAAATAAAGAAGTAGAAGCTACAAAAGAAATGGAACGTATCCGTCATAAAATGGTATACGACATTACACTTCGTATGGAAAGCTTCAACTTAAATACAGTAGTAAGTGGTTTCATGCAATATACAAACAGTTTAGTAGATCTTCAAAAACAAGCTGGTGGTATCGACCATGAAACAATTAAAACACTTATTGTTTTACTTGCACCATTTGTACCTCACATTAGTGAAGAGTTATGGGAAATGGTAGGAGAAACAGATAGCGTATTCAAACAATCATGGCCAACATACGATGAATCAAAAATGGTAGAAGATGAAATCGAAATCGCAGTTCAAGTAAGTGGCAAAATGGCTGGTAAAATTAAAGTAGGTGTAGATGAAGCAGAAGAAAGTGTACTTGCAAAAGCACACGAGGTTGCAGCAGCACGTCTTGAAGGCAAACAAATTGTAAAAGAAATCTATGTTAAAGGTCGTATCGTTAACATTGTAGCTAAATAATAAAAAATCCCCCTGAATGAATCAGGGGGATTTTTTATTATTTAGAAAAGGAGGACTAAATTGGAAAGTTAAACTTTCTATTTAGTTTAGTATATGCATCTATTCCTCAGAACATGTCAAAGGACAAGTTACATATTTGACATCATCATACGTAATAGAGAATCAAATTGAGTACGCTTATTAGCAGGAAGACAATTACGTAAATGCATCATAAGTGCCTGTTGTCTTTCTGGTGTCATCTGAACGTTGTAGCGTTTAGCCTCATTAGATATGGCCATAATAGCAGCAAGAACTTCTGTAGGGTCTTTGCCTGAGATATTACGAAGCGTACGGTCTACGTTAAGTAGGAAATTTTTATCAATGCCATCAAAGGCAGGATGGTCATAAAAGCCTCTCATATTATTCATAGTATTACCTCCTATTATCCATTATTAGGTTTCATAAAGGCTGAAAGTAAATTAAGCATCTGTTTTTGTTTATCATCTAGTAAAGGTGAGATAGCGCTGAGCATATCAGCGGGATTAGGTGAACTTGGTGGTGGTGGGGATTGAGTCGTTGTTCTTACAGGTTCTTCTTCCGTAGGTTCTGCGTTTGCAGGATCTAGTGAATTAAAATTAATGGGGTCAGCTACTTCAGGAGCAGGTGGATTTTTGCTTTGAGCCATAATGTTTCTAAACTCTGATAGTTTCATCATAGCATCTATAATATAAGTTTTATCTGAATCTAAATTATTACGTACATCATTTAATAAATTATTTTCCCAGTTCTCCCCACGCATAAGGGGTACTTCGGTTATTGGGGGTTCAGCGCTATAAAGTTGCATAACAGAAATAAGTTCTAAAGCTTTAAGCGAAATAGCGAGATTTTTTTGCATACCTCTATCTAAATAAGGTAGTACGCATTTGCAAACACGCATAAACTCTGTGTTAACTTGATCATCAAGTCTATTTCCACTTCGATAAGGTGTTGGTGACATGGACATAGTGGCCCCTCCTTATTATGAATCTCTATAATATATGACCGGATAAGCTTTAAATAGAACAAAAGATATAAAAGTTTATTCATAAATCTGTTATTGATAAATTTAATAGAAGTAAGTAGAATGAAAGAAGTACGAAAGATGCAAAAAGAAAGGATGGGAGACTATGAAAAAAGTAAAAAATATACTACGTGTACTAATCCTATGCATGATGCTTAGTATAGCTACAGGAGTATATGCACAAGAAGTGACCAATATTTCTACATTAGAATTTACTAAACTTTTAAAACCACTTGATACAAGTAATAGATTAAATATAAATGAAAGTTCTAAGGCACTACTTACAAGAGAGAAGGCAGCAGCGCTGATTATTAAGCTCATGGGCTATGAAGGTATTGCAAAAGACTATAAAAATAGCACACTTTATAAGGATGTAACGGCTTATAAAGGAGAGATACATATTGTAAGTCAACTCGGTATTATGAGTGGCACAGGTACAGGATTATTTACGCCTACAAAACCAGTGACTTATGAGCAAGCTAAAATCATTACCCAAAGAATCCAAAATAAGCTAAATAAGCAAGCAACATGGAATCATGCTTTTTATGCTATTTCTTCTAGTAGCCAGATGGAGCTTATACCTACTTATGATGCAGTGAGTTTTGGTTGGGCGCAAGTAGGTTATGATGCAGTAAAACAAAGCTTTGGCATTCAGACTACCCAGGGAGACTTTAAAGTACCCACAGGTTTTCAAAAACCACTCGATTTAGCAAAATCTAATGGTGTAGAAACTTATCTTATGGTTTTCTTTGAAGACAAAAATGGAATGGCTAAGCAGCTTCTTAATAATGAGACGCAGGTAGATAAACTCATTAAACAGATTGTAGACTTAAGTAATGGCATTACAAAAGATGGTGTAACCAGGGCCTTTGATGGTGTAACTATTGACTTTGAAAACTTTATAAGTAGTGATTTAGCTATCCCATATACTAAGTTTTTAAGTAAGTTAAAAACGCAGTTAAAACTTCATAATAAAAAGCTTAATGTGGCGGTCCCACCTACTATACACTTTAAAGGCTATGACTATAGAGGAATAGGAGAATATGCAGACAAAGTTATTTTAATGGCACATGATTATTCAACTAAGTCACTTACACCTTTTGAACAAGAAATAGGGCGCATCATAACACCACTTACACCTATTAACGAAGTATATGCTTCTTTTGCTGCCATTACTAATAGTGCTACAGGTATACAGGATAAAAGCAAAATTGTACTTCAAATTTCCTATGGAGCTCTCCAATGGCAGACAAAAGAAGGAAAGGTAATAAATAGCAAGGCTTATACACCTACTTATGATAAAATTTATGCAAGGCTAAAGAACTCGATTACACAATCACTTTATGATGAGACTTACCAAAATCCTTATGCAGTCTATGAAGAAAATGGTATTAGAAATATAATCTGGTACGAAAATAATAAGAGTGTGAAGGCAAAAACGGATTTAGCTAAATTATTTGGCATTCAAGGCATTTCTTATTGGCGATTGGGCATGATTCCTTTTTATGAAGGATAAGAAAGTCATTTTTAAAGGTTTTAAAGAATACACTAGTAATGAACCTATAAAAGAGGTAGGAGATTTATGGATCCATTACTACGTATTAATATAGACAGGGATTTAAATGAGATAGCGAAACTTATAAAAAGTTATATGACTAAGACGTACATCAATGATTTAACCAAAGAAGTTTTTAGATGTGAACAGCAATGCAAAGGGCACATGTCTAGAGAAGCTCAGCTTATTGAAGCGCTTATACCTTTTACACCAGATGATAAAAAAGATATACTTACTCAGGTAAGCCGTTTGATGCGATATGAGCAAGTAGCACAGGCTATGCTACCTAGACTAATAGGCCCCTTGACACCACCTGTAGAAGGTATGCGTCAAGATGGCCTAAATAGTGATCAATTTATAAAAGAAACTATTGTAAAAGTACTGTTATTTAAAATTATGAGTTCAATAGAGAACCATTAGAAATAGGTTCTAATGGTAGGAGTGTCCATAAGAGGACACTCTTTTGTTCTATGCTAGAAAAGTTCTATTTTACTACAGTATAAAAGGAGAAGAAATGTTTTGATGTAAGTTACATTTTTTTTGACCAATTAAAGAAGAGGGTTAATTAGATTTATCTAATTAACCCTCTTGTTATTTATTTATTTATTTATTTACAATTTAGGATTAGCAGAATGATCCGTTATTTTGGAAGCAACAGAAGAAAATGATGATGATAATAATCCAGATAGTCCAGTCTGAGCCACCACAGCTATTGCCACAGCCATTGCCGCAACCACCAAATAAGTTTCCAAATCCATTGCCACCACAGCAGCATACGAGTAAGAAGATGATGATGATCCAAATCCAACAATTATCTAAACCGAAACATGAGTTCATAAAATATACCTCCTGAATTTTGAGTAATTATAAAGTTAACAAGTAGCCTTGGTGAAGAAGAAGAGTATGACAAGGATAACAATCAGATTAGTAGAGTTTTCACCGTGTCTACAAGTGTTTAAATCATTATGAGTTAAGAATAAAAAAACTAATAACATAAGCCATAGCCATTCAGAATGGTTACCTGATGCGGGTCGTGATGCTTCAGGTGATTCTTGAAGTTGTGCATTATAAAAATAGTTGAGTGCCATACAAAGCCTCCTAGATTTATAGAGTTACAACTATTTTATTAGGCTATAAGGCGAAAAATACATCATCCTTAGCAAATTGATCCTGTATTACAGAAGCAGTAGACAAAAACAATGAAGAGAACAATAACAAGGCATCTGTCCATATGGAAGCACTCTGCTAAATAGTCTAATAGATTGTCGAGGCAACCACTGCAAAGTAAGAAGATAATGATAATCCAAATCTACGTGCTGTTGCACATATAGTTACCACACCTTTCTTTAAACTTAAAGGATGTTGATTGAAGTAGTTAAGATTAATTACTACAATAATATCTTATGAACTATGGTAAAAAATGTTACTTATTTTCTTCATTTTCCATTAAATAAAGTAAAAGGAAAATGAGTGGGAGAAGGAAGTCATTTGTTTCAAGGGATGCAGAGCTAGGAGTTGAATGAGATTCAGATTTTAGATCAGATTCAGATTTAGATTTACAATCAGATTTCATATTGAACTGGGGGTGAGAAGTACTGTTTATATTTGAATTTAAAAAATGAGGATCAATATCTTGGTGATTATATTCACCTGGGATAAAAGTACGCATAATGCAGCCTCCTAAAAAGGTATATGTTTGTATTAGTTTATGAAATTGTATTAAATTATATACAAATAAAAATATTGTTGACAGATGAAGAACAATTGTATACAATTATACCTATATAAATTTTCAGAAATTTAATTGATCAATGAAATTTAACTTCAAAAGGGGGAAGCAGTATGTTTGAATTGGATAAAAAATCAAATCTATTAGAATTACCAGAGCACCGCTATCAATTAAAGGAAGTAGATGAGGCAAGGATGTTTAGAGAATTCTATCCTTATGAGGAGATACCTAAGATAGCTTTCAATAATGTGCATGTTCCAGTGAATATGCCTTCAGAAATATGGATTACAGATACAACTTTTAGAGATGGTCAGCAGTCAAGAGCCCCTTATACAGCAGATCAAATTGTGAAAATTTATAAGTTGCTTAATCGTTTAGGTGGACCAAAGGGGATCATAAGACAGACTGAGTTTTTTTTATATAGTGAGCAGGACCGAAGAGCTGCTTTAGAATGTATGAATTTAGGCTATGATTTCCCAGAGGTCACCTCTTGGATTAGAGCTTCAAAGAAAGACTTTCAGTTTGTAAAAGAAATGGGTATTAAGGAAACGGGAATTTTAGTAAGCTGCTCTGATTATCATATCTTCCATAAGTTGCATATGAAGAGGGGAGAAGCTATAGAACATTATCTTGGTGTTGTGAAAGACTGTATTGAGGCAGGTGTTAAACCTCGCTGTCATTTTGAAGATATTACAAGAGCGGATATATTTCATTTTGTTATTCCATTTGCAAGAGAGCTTATGAAGTTAATGGGAGAAACAGGCGTACCGATTAAAATTCGTGCTTGCGACACGATGGGATATGGTGTTAGTTATCCAGGGGCTATGATTCCAAGAAGTGTACATGGTATTATTTATAATCTTCATAAAGATGCAGATGTTCCTCATGCACTTTTAGAATGGCATGGACATAATGACTTTTACCGTGCAGTAGCTAACTCTACAACAGCATGGTTATATGGTGCAAGTGCTGTAAACTGCTCATTATTTGGTATAGGAGAAAGAACAGGTAATACACCTCTTGAAGCCATGGTATTTGAGTACGCACAGCTTAAGGGCACTTTAGATGGGATGGATCCTACAGCTATTACAGAACTGGCTGAGTATTATGAAAGAGAAGTAGGTGAAGTTATTCCGCCAAGAACACCTTTTGTAGGGAAAAACTTTAATGTAACGCGCGCGGGTATTCATGCAGATGGTCTCCTAAAGAATGAAGAGATTTATAATATTTTTGATACAGGTAAAATACTAAATAGACCACCACGTGTAGCTATTAGTAATACATCAGGGCTAGCTGGTATTGCACATTGGATGAATAGTAACCCTGCTTTATATGCGTATAAAGGTATAGATAAGAATAACCCACTTTGTATTTATCTTAAGGACTGGGTAGATGAGCAGTATGCACAGGGAAGAGTCACTGTTATTACAGATGAAGAGTTAGAAGAACTTATTCACGTATATGAAAAGATAACGGACTAGAATAAGGGGTTGGGGAAAAATAACAATAGATTAAAATTTCTTAATTATATATAATATTTTGTATAGATTATAAAATAGGAGGGAAAGCATGGGACTTACATTAACAGAGAAAATTCTTAAAGCTCACCTTGTAGAAGGGGAGCTGATTAGAGGAAATGAAATAGGTATTCGTATTGACCAAACGCTTACACAGGATTCAACGGGGACAATGGCGTACCTACAGTTTGAAGCAATGGATATTGATACTGTTAGGACGAAGTGTTCAGTGGCCTATATTGATCATAATATGCTGCAACAAGGTTTTGAGAATGCAGATGATCATAAGTATATTCAAACTGTTGCATATAAACATGGCATTTATTTTTCAAAACCGGGTAATGGTATTTGTCATCAGGTGCATGTAGAACGTTTTGGTATTCCAGGGCAGACCCTTCTAGGTTCTGACAGTCATACACCTACTGGTGGCGGTATAGGTATGATTGCTATAGGTGCAGGTGGACTTGATGTAGCTGTAGCAATGGGGGGAGGCACTTACTATATTACAATGCCCCATGTTGTCAATATAGAACTGACAGGTAAACTTAGACCTTTTGTATCCGCTAAAGATATTATTTTAGAAGTGCTAAGACGATTAAGTGTAAAGGGGGGTGTAGGCAAAGTTATTGAGTATACAGGAGAAGGGATCAAGCATCTTACTGTACCAGAGCGTGCAACCATTACGAATATGGGTGCTGAGCTTGGGGCAACAACTTCAATATTCCCAAGTGATGAAGTTACCGAAAGGTTCCTTAAAGCGCAAGATAGAGCAGAAGTATTTACAAAGCTTATGCCTGATAATGATGCAGCATATGATGAAAAGATAGTGATTCATTTAGATGAACTTGAGCCATTAGTCGCTCTTCCTCATAGTCCAGATCTTGTGAAAGCTGTTAAAGAAGTAGCTGGTCAGAAAGTAGACCAAATAGCTATTGGAAGCTGTACAAATGGTTCTTATCTAGATTTAATGAGAGTAGCTAAAATTTTAAAGGGAAAGACTATACATCCAGAAGTAAGTTTAGTTATTTCACCAGGCTCTAAACAAGTACTCACCATGCTTGCACAAAATGGTGCTTTAGCTCATTTAGTAGCAGCAGGTGCAAGAATATTAGAATCAGGATGTGGACCTTGCATTGGAATGGGGCAGGCGCCTGCAACAGATGCTGTTTCCTTACGTACCTTTAATCGTAACTTTAAAGGAAGATGTGGCACAACTTCAGCAAGTGTTTACTTAGTAAGCCCAGAGACAGCAGCGGTGAGTGCACTTACAGGTGTATTAACATCACCTTTAGAGAATGGAGACTTAGATATTGCAGTAGAAATGCCGCAGACCTTTGTAGTCAATGATAACATGGTTATTAAACCAAGTGAGCATCCAGAGACTGTAGAAGTAGTAAGGGGACCTAATATTAAACCATTTCCACTTAATACTGTGCTTGAAACTTGTGAGGGTAAGGTGCTTATTAAAGTAGGAGATAATATTACAACAGACCATATTATGCCTTCTAATGCAAGTCTTTTACCTTTCCGTTCCAATGTACCTTATTTAGCTAACTTCTGCCTAGCTCCATGTGATCAGGAATTTCCAAAGCGTGCTATAGAGCAAGGCGGTGGTATGATTGTAGGTGGAGATAACTATGGTCAAGGTTCATCTAGAGAGCATGCTGCACTGGCGCCACTTCAGTTAGGGATAAAAGCAGTTATTACAAAGAGCTTTGCACGCATACATAAAGCGAATCTGATTAACTCAGGTATATTGCCACTTGTATTTGAAAATCCGAAAGACTATGAGACTATTGAAGTTATGGATGAATTAGAGATTCCAGAAGTTAAGAAGCAGGTAGCTGGAAAAGAGCGTTTAACAGTAATTAATAAAACAAAGAACCTTACCTATACAGTCAAGCTAGAAGTATCTGATAGGGAAAGAAAAATGTTACTTTTAGGTGGAAAAATTAATAGGATTAAAGAGTTAGCAAAGCGATAGGGGGGAATAAAAATGGATAAATTACAGATGGCAAAAGAGCACTTTGCACAAATTGTAGAAGAACAACTTAAACGTGTAGAACGTATGAAACAGGACGAAGGCCCTGTAGACTATCAGGCATTAGATAAACTTATTATAGGATGCTGTGGTGGAGATGGTATAGGGCCGGCTATTACAGCGCAGGCAGAGCGTGTACTTAAAGCAGTTCTTAAAGATGAGGTTGCTAGTGGTAAAATAGATTTTAGGGATATTGAAGGTCTTACAATAGAAAATCGTATTGCAGTAAATAAAGCCATTCCAGATGATGTTTTAGCAGAACTTAAAGCGTGTCATGTGATTTTAAAGGGACCTACAACAACACCTTCTAAAGGAGATGGCCCTAATATTGAAAGTGCTAATGTAGCAATGAGGCGTGAACTGGACCTTTTTGCTAATGTACGTCCTGTAAGTGTACCAGAGCTTGGTATTGATTGGACATTCTTCCGTGAAAATACTGAAGGTGAATATGTATTAGGTAGCCGTGGTATCCATATTGATAAAGATATCTCTTTTGATTTTAGAGTGATTACAACCCAAGGTGTTAAGCGTATTGCAAAAGCTGCTTTTGACTTTGCACGTAATAATGGCAAAAAGCGTGTAGCGATTATTACAAAAGCCAATATATTAAAAAAGACTGATGGTAAATTCCTTGAGCTTTGTTATGAAGTGGCAAAGGATTATCCTGAAATTCAAGTAGATGACTGGTTTGTAGATATTATTTCAGCTAACCTGATTAATGAGAAAGTAAGAAGTGGTTTTGAAGTTTTTGTATTACCTAACTTATATGGAGATATTATTACAGATGAGGCAGCACAAATCCAAGGAGGGGTAGGTACTGCTGGTAGTGCAAACATTGGGAATCGCTATTCTATGTTTGAAGCCATCCATGGTAGTGCGCCACGTATGGTAGAAACAGGTAGAGCACAGTATGCTAACCCTGCAAGTATGATTAAAGCAGCAGAGCTCTTACTTCGTCATATTGGTCATGCAGATAAAGCAGATAGAGTACTTGCAGCACTTAAAGTGGCGAATAGTAAAGTAAAGATGACTGGACGTAGCGATGGCGCAACAGGAGCAGAATTTGCAGATTGTGTCATTCGAAATTTATAAGTTGATAAAGTGTATATAAGAGAGTGAAAAAGCCCTGTAAGTTATTCATTTTTAGTAACTTACAGGGCTTTTTAGATTTTAGGACAACAGATTCACTATTTACGAGCAGGTAGCGAAGTAGAAATTTAAATGCGAAAAACATTATAGAAAAAGGAGCTATTTAAAGGTATAATAGTAGGTCTATAGACTAAGTATGGACAGGAGAGATAGGCAGTCATGGAAAAATGGGACCTATTTGATGAAAACAGACAACCTTTAAATAAAGTACATTATAGAGGAGAGGAAATAGCCAAGGGACACTATCATGTTGTAGTAGGAATTTGGACGATTAATAGTCAAAATGAGATTCTGCTCACTCTTAGACATCCAGATAAAGATTTTTATCCAGATTGCTGGGAAAATACAGGTGGATGTGTACGCGCGGGGGAAGCAAGTTTACAGGGTGCTAAAAGAGAGCTTTTTGAAGAAACAGGTATTGATGTAGCAGAAGAAGAGCTTATCTTATTTAAAACAGAAAGAACTGAGGATACTTTCAGTGATACGTATATCGTAAGAGTAGATAGATCCATAGAAGAACTTGTCATGCAGGAAGGAGAGACTGTAGCAGCTAAGTGGGTCACGTTAGAAGAGCTAGACCAAATGGTGGATAGAGGCGAAGTTGGTCTTCCAATTGCAGAGAAGTTTTTAGCTTTAAGAGATGAACTTAAAAACTATTTAGAAAAGACAAGTATTTATTAGGCAAAAAGACTGTTGCATGAACGAGTTCGTGCAACAGTCTTTTGTTTTATACTTGCTGTATTTTGTAACAATGATTAAGGGGACCATTGCCATAGCCTAAGTTAAGTCCATCGGAAATAGCACCTGTTACATAATCTTTAGCATATTGAATACTTATTGGAAGTGTATGTCCTAGTGCCAAGTTACAGGCAATAGCAGAGGAAAGTGTACAGCCTGTACCATGTGTATTAGGATTATTAATTTTCTCTGTTTCAAACCAGTAGGAGGTGCCATTAGGAAGGTATAGGAGGTCACTTGCGCTTTCTTCAAGATGCCCCCCCTTTGCTAAGATAGGTTTACCCATATGAAGAGATAATTCCTTAGCACATTCCAACATCTGGATTTTAGTGTGAATAGGATTATTAAACGATAGTTGTTGCAATTCATGTAAGTTAGGTGTAATAAGTGATGCAAGTGGAAAGAGCTGAGTAATAAGTGCTTCTTTTGAACTGGTACTATTTAAAGAGCTACCCGTTGTAGCAGACATAACAGGGTCTATAACAATGTGTGCTGGTCTATACTTATCTAGATAGTAAGCAATGACTTCAATGAGAGTGCTATTTGCAATCATACCAATTTTAACAGCATGAGGCAAAATATCTTGAAAGATACATTCAAGCTGCTTTGAAAGAAAGTCTGGGGGAACTTCTAAGATAGAAGTGATACCCTGCGTATTTTGGGCAGTAAGTGCTGTAATAGCACTCATACCATATAAACCATGCATAGTGATAGTTTTAAGGTCTGCTTGAATACCTGCACCTCCGCTACAATCTGAACCGGCAATAGTTAAGATGGCTTTCATATTTGTATCACCTCTTGAGAGAGTTTACTAAGTGCTTGAGCTGCTACGTATATATCAGTTTTAGCAAAAAGGGAAGAGATGACTGCTACACCACTAATACCTAAACCCTTAAGTTGAAGTAGATTAGCTTCATTAATACCACCAATGGCTACTACAGGTATGGCAGTAGCTAGACATATAGAGTGAAGTAAATCCAGTGTAATGGTTTTAGCATCTTGCTTAGTTGTAGTACCAAAGATGGCACCTACGCCTAAATAAGTAGCACCTTCAGATTCAGCTTCCAAAGCACGTTCTATAGTTCTTGCAGAAGCACCGATGATTTTATCAGGGCCTAGTAGAGTACGTGCCTTGGACACACTCATATCATCTAAACCTAGATGGACACCATCTGCATCACTTAGAAGAGCAACTTCTACATTATCATTAATAATAAGTGGTACATTGTAACGTGTGGTAATAGCTTTTATAGCAAGTGCTTCTTGAACAAATGCTTTTGTAGATAACCCTTTTTCACGTAATTGGACAATAGTTACACCACCTTTTAGAGCTTCTTCTATTTGGAAGGCTAATGTTTGGCCCTTGAGCCAGGTGCGGTCAGTTACAGCATAGAGTTTAAGATAGCTTTTCGTAAAGTTCATAGTTTAATCCTCCTTCAACTTTAGAGAAATCTAGTAAGCTTATGGCATCTATAAGTAGGATATGCATAGATCCAGTCCCACCTTGAATTTGACAAAGCTTACTATAAGCTTGCTCACCACTAAGTCCCATGGCTAATGTGGCGGCTAAAGTAGCTTGGAGCAACTGAGTTGGATTTGCACCACAGTAAGCACCAATAAGGCTAGTAAGCATACAGCCGGTACCTGTAATAGTGCTCATGGCAGGATGTCCGTGGAATACCCTGTAAGTGATATGAGGAGAAGAAATAATATCCTCCTCACCACTTATGACAATAATGGAACCAAGCTTTTCACTAAGGTTTTTAGCAAGTTCAATAAGCATATCATAAGAAGACCTCTTTAAAGCGTTGGTATCTATACAAGAGGAATGATTTTGCCAAGTAGCAAGCGTAGTGATTTCAGAGGCATTGCCCCTAATAACAGAAAAAGAAACTTCTTTTAGTAATGTCTTAGCTAAATCTTTTCGAAATTGGGATGCACCTATGCCAACGGGGTCAAAGATAACAGGTATACCAAGGTTATTAGCTTTTTGACCTGCCTTTAGCATACTGATAAATTTAGATTCATTAGGTGTACCTAAATTAAGGACAAGAGCCTGTGCAGATGCTGTAATTTCTTCTACTTCATGTACATCATCAGCCATAATAGGAGAAGCACCACAAGCTAGAAGTACATTAGCGCAGTCATTGGCACTTACATAATTGGTAATACAATGAATAAGTGGACGTACTTCGTGGACCTTACTAGCTATTTGCTTAAACATGTTAGCCACTCTTGCCATACTTTTGTTTTACGTAATACATTAAGGACCATAATAGAAATAGTTGCGCCTCCTAATGAGCTAATCATAAAAGGCATAACATAGGCAAAAAGTGCTGCTTCTTTACCCATAATAAGTGTAGCCATAGGGAATGCTACAAGCCCGCCAATAATACCTGTACCAATGATTTCACCGATATAAGCCATATGTAATTTTTGTGTTTTCATATATAATAAGCCGCAGAGGAAGGCGCCAATCATACTACCAGGAAAAGCAAGTAGTGTACCAGTACCAGAGAGTACTCTTAAAAGAGAGATACAAAAGGCTACACCTAGGCCGTAAAAAGGACCTAGAATAACGCCACTTATAACGTTAATCATATGTTGTACAGGGAAGCACTTAGCAGCTCCAAGTGGAATATAAAAAGCTGAACATATAACGCCTAAAGCAATTAATAAACCTGCAAGTGTAAGCTTTCTAACTTTCATTAAAGATTCCTTCTTTCTTCGAATGTTTTAGTCCATAATATCGACATCTTCGCCGCGAAGAATTTTATTAATGTTACGTACAGCGCACATTTTACCACACATAGTACAAGTATCTTCACGCTCTGGAGTACTAGAAGTGCGGTAATCTCTCGCTTTATTAGGGTCTATAGCAAGGTCAAACTGTCTTTCCCAGTCTAAGTTTCTTCTTGCTTCACTCATAGCGTAATCCCAATCTTTTGCACCAGGAAGCCCTTTCGCTACGTCGGCAGCATGAGCGGCTATTTTAGAAGCAATAATACCCTCCTTAACATCATCAACAGTTGGGAGTCTAAGGTGTTCGGCTGGTGTCACATAGCAAAGAAAAGAGGCTCCATAAGTCGCAGCGATCGCGCCACCAATAGCAGCTGTAATATGGTCGTAGCCTGGTGCTACATCTGTTACCAAAGGCCCAAGCACATAGAATGGTGCACCTTTGCAGATGGTCTGCTGAATTTCCATATTGGCTTGGATTTGATTAAGTGGCATATGGCCAGGGCCTTCTATAATGACTTGAACATTACGGTCCCACGCACGCTGTGTAAGTTCACCTAATGCTACAAGTTCTTTAATTTGAGAGACATCTCCAGCATCTTCAATACTGCCAGGTCTACATGCATCGCCGAGACTTAAGGTAACGTCATAAGCGGCGCAGATATCTAGAATTTCATCATATCTTTCAAAGAATGGGTTCTCGAGCCCAGTAAGCTCCATCCAAGCAAAGATAATAGAGCCACCTCTAGAAACAATATTAGTGTGACGTTTTGTTTGTTTGAAAGAGTTGGCTGTATCACGGTTAATGCCGCAGTGAATGGTCATAAAGTCTACTCCATCTTCGGCATGCATACGCACAATCTCAATCCATTCATCAGAAGTGATTTTTTTTAAAGGCTTGTTATAGTAGACAACAGCATCATAGATAGGTACAGTTCCGATAATAGCAGGGCATTCCTTGGTAAGTTTTCTTCTAAAAGCTGCTGTATCTCCAAAAGAGCTTAGGTCCATGATAGATTCAGCACCTAAGTCTATAGCAGTCATTACCTTTTCCATTTCTACATCTAGATTGAGGCAGTCTTTTGAAGTACCTAAATTGACATTAATTTTAGTTTTAAGTTTGTGTCCTATACCATAAGGTGTAAGGCATATGTGATTTTTGTTAGCTGGAATAGCAACATGTCCCTTAGCAACAAGTTCTCGTAAAGTTTCAGGGCATATGTTTTCATAGGATGCTACATGATGCATTTGGGGTGTAAGAATTCCCTTTTTGGCTGCATCTATTTGAGTTGTGTAATGCATAGTTTGTTCCTCCTTGATTAAAGTTTAATTTTAGGTATAAAAATAGCGAAACCTACCCGTAGACAAGTTTCGCTTAGTAATATGCTATGCTATGACTAACCTTGTTCCCTACGTTGGCATTACCCAAATCAGGTTTAAAGGGTCGAAGTTGATGACTTCCTCTCAGCCCGCACACGAGCTCCCCAGGTTTTGCTATTTTTTTATATTTTATCATAAAATTATTGAGTATTAAACAATTTTAAGAAATTAATATTTTTAGAATGACTGAGCATAAATAGGACAACCGTATCATATAGTTATACTAAACGATATCCACATATATGGGGGGAAACTAATGAAAACGAATAAGAAGGTACTTCTAGTGACAATGGCTTTAATTGTTCTTAGTTTAGGTACTGCATGGTGTCTTTTTAATGATTATAAGGGGAAGCCACGTTATATTGTAAACGCATATATGAAAGCACTTAATAGTAGGGACTATGTATCGGCAGCTTCTCTGTTTTATGAGGATGAGCGATTACATGATTTTAATGATGTAGAAATGGCACAGTATTTAAGTAACTATTTTGAGGAAAAAGGATTCGTCAAAATGGAAGAAGGTAGAGGACAGATAGGGGAGCAAACAGGAAATGAAGCAAAAGCTTTTTATGAAGTGAGGTATAGTTTTGCGGGGCAGAACGTAACCAGCACTTTAAGTGTGGTAAAAGTAGAGGATAAGTGGCAGGTTGTATTTCCTTTTAGAATAGAGGATGTTAATATTTATACACCTTTAGGGTCTACTGTATGGTTTAATGATGAACCTGTTACACAAAAGGAAAACAATAAATACATTGTAAAAAATGTGTTACCAGGTCATTATACTGTACGTATAGCTTTTCCAAATGAAATATGTAGTGATTATATTACAGATATAGAGGTGCCTACCCAGACAGAGATAAAGATACCTTACCAAACGGTGGGAGTTCATATTGAGACTATTCCAGGGACGATAGTAGAATTAGGTGGTGAGAAGCAGGCTAACTGGGAAGGGAGTGTTGATTTTGAACAGGTATTAGAGGGGACATATCCTTTAAAAATCTATGATATTTATGGTAATATTGAAACTTATGAGAGTGAAATTACCATCTCAAATGAAAAGAAGCAGTTTGTTATAGAGGATTTTAAGCTTTCTAAGACTGGTAGTGAAAGGTTTAATCAAAGTATTAATACTTTTTACGCAGCTTATATAAAAGGAATAAAAGGACATAACAGTAAGAACTTAGAAAATCATGTGGTTTCAGAGAGTAGGGAATCCATAATAGGAGAATTTGAAGACTGGTTCATTAAAAATAAAGATGTTCAAAATGCTCAAATGGAAGTAGAGCTAGAGCAGGTAGAGGTTACAGAAAATGGAGATTTAGAGGCTAGCGTGTTAGAGATTGTCCATTTAACGAATAGGGAAGTAAACGATACAGGCAAGATGCAAAATGTAGGGTATAAGATTGCTTTAAGATGGGTGATGACATTAAGTATAGATGGGGAAGAATATAAGCTTAAAGATAGAGTGTTAGAGGAAAGTCTTGTTTCTTACAAGGATAAAGATGATAAATGGGTTGCCTACTAAAAAAACAATTGCACTTTTCATAGAATTTGTTAGAATAAGGTTTGTATACATAGATACGCGTACGAATGGGTGCGGGTAAGGAGGATTAAAGTGGGATACAATATTGGTGTATCAGATAAAGCTTCTCTTAGAGGTAAAGTGTTTAACACAATCAGGGAAGCTATTCTAGAAGGAAGTTACAAACCTGGGGATGTGCTTAGAGAAAGTACAATTGCAACGGAGTTAGGTGTAAGTCGTACGCCTGTAAGAGAAGCTATTAGACAGCTTGAGCTAGAAGGCTTAGTACAATCCATACCTAATAAAGAAACAGTCGTAGCAGGGATTACACAAGAGGACGTTGAAGATATTTATCTTATTCGTTCAAGACTTGAAGGTTTAGCAGCGAGAAAAGCAGCAGAACGTATTACAGAACAAGATTTACAAGAGATGGAAGAGATTTTAGCGCTGACTTCGTTTTATGTAGAAAAAAATGAAGTGAATCAACTCAAAGAGTTAGATCATAAGTTCCATGATATTATATATAATGCAACGCATAGCAAGACACTTAATCATATGCTTTCAGATTTTCATTCTTATATTCAGCAAGCAAGAAAAACTTCTATTTCTACACCAGGTAGACCAAAAGAAGTTTTAAAAGAGCATGAAGGTATTTACGAAGCACTTAAAGCAAGAAATGGTGAACTTGCAGAAAAGTTAGTAGAAAAACATATTCAAAATGTAGAGCATAACTTGCATATTAATAATAAGTAAAAAGGTGAAGCAGTAGTGCTTCGCCTTTTATGTTATATAAAAGAGGGGGAATTTAAATGAACGTAGAGATTAGAGAATTAGATGAATCTTATAAAGGGAAGAAGTTTCTATTTCAATATGAGACTACACATTACTTTGATATAGAAGCCACTGAGAAAGAAGAGGAATGGGGACTACGTTTTATTAAGAAGTCTTTTGAGAAAGCTATACAAAAGCAGTTTGAATCAGTGCTTTTAGAAGACTTCTTAGAGGACCCTATGTTATTAGGTGCTTTTAAACAAGATAAGTTAGTTGGCTTTATTGAGCTAAGTCATGAGAAGTGGAATAACAGGTTAAGGATTTCGAATATTTTTGTAGAAAAACCTTATCGTTATCAAGGCATAGGGAAGATTTTAATGGATAAAGCTATAGAACATGGAAAGAACATTAAGGCAAGGGCTATAGTCTTAGAAACGCAGAGCTGTAATGCACCTGCGATTAAGTTCTATAGGAGATGCGGTTTTACTTTAATAGGGTGTGACTTAACAGCTTACTCTAATAGAGATACAGAGCAAAAAGAAGTAAGGTTAGAAATGGGAAGATGTTTATAAATTATGAAATAGTAAATTATGTACTTTAATATGAAGTTTTAATTTATTATAGATTTCTTGTTATTTATATTTGAAGAGGTAAATATTATGGTTAAACTTTCTGATATTAATGAAAATAATTATGAAGCATGTTCTGGGTTGATGTGTACACAAGAACAGTGTGAATTTACAAATTCACCTGTATGGTCGTTGTTGCAAGCTGCATATGCATCATTCAAGGATAAAAGTAAATTATATTGTATTAGTGATGATAATAGAGTAGTTGGTATGATAAGACTAGACTTTTCTGTGTATGATGATTATTATATGTTTACAAATTTGATAATTGATAAATCTTATCAGCGTAAAGGAATTGCAACACAAGCTGTGAGATTAGCTCTTGATATTTTTCGTGAAGAGAAAAAGTTTGAAGTTGTAAGAATTCATGTGGCTATGAAAAATACGCATGCAATTCATCTTTATAAAAAAGTTGGATTTGTTAGTACAAATAAGTTTAGTGAAAAGGGTTTACTTATTATGGAATATAGCCTATAATGCTAATTTCTATATACTACAAATAAAAGACCAGTAACATTATGTTACTGGTCTTTTAACCTAATATAATATTCATATTTTGCCTAATAGGCCTGTAAATTAAGCTTAGCTGTTAAGTATTTCTAACTCTTCAGATGTTTCTTCCCAATTTGTATAGAGAGAAGCAATATTTTCTTCAATAGCTGCTTTTTGGTTCATAATGTCACGAGAAGCATCGGGGTTCGTATATACTTCTTCAAGGCAAAGCTGTTCATCCAGTTCAGCGAGTTTACCTTCTTCAAGCTCGATTTTTTCTTCTATACTTGTTAAAGTACTTTGGAGTTTCTTAATGCGATTTTGAAGTTCTTTTTGCTTTTGCCAGTCTTCTTTAGAAGAAGTTGGTGTACTTTGTTGAGTACCAGAAGTGCACAATACGGGTATTTCTTTTTTCTTTTCCATATAGTAATCATAGTCACCTAAATATACAGACATATGGTCTTTTTGCATATCAAGTACTTTGGTTGCAGTTTGATTGATGAAGTAGCGGTCATGAGATACGTAAAGAATGGTACCTTCATATTGGTTAAGTGCATTTTCTAGTACTTCTTTTGACATCATATCAAGGTGGTTAGTTGGTTCGTCTAGAATAAGGAAATTTGCTTTTGAAAGCATAATTTTAGCAAGTGCTACACGACCTTTTTCACCGCCACTTAAAGCACTAATAGGTTTAAATACATCTTCTCCTGTGAATAAGAAAGAAGCCAGCATATTACGAATTGCTGTATTTGTAAGGTCAGGAAAAGCATCCTGAATTTCCTGCATAATCGTATAGTTTGGATTAAGTGTAGCGTGTTCCTGATCGTAGTAGCCGATGTGTACATTGCTACCTAGTGTAATGCTACCACCAGAAATGTCACTTTGGGCCATAATCATACGGAAAAGTGTTGTTTTACCTACGCCATTTGGGCCAACAATAGCTACTTTTTCACCACGTTTAATATCAAAAGTAATATTATTAAAGAGAGCGCCATCTTCAAAGGACTTAGTCAGCTCCTTAACTGTTAAAACATCATTTCCACTTGTAATACGTGGTGTCAGTACAAGGTTCATAGGTTTGTCATCAATCATTGGAAGATCCATGACTTCTATTTTTTCTAATAGCTTTTCACGACTTCTAGCGCGCTTGATGGATTTTTCGCGATTAAACTGACGTAGTTTAGCAATAACCGCTTTTTGCTTAGCGATTTCTTGTTGCTGCTTTTCATATTGATTCATAGCAGCCTCATACACTTTTTCGCTTTCTATAACAAAGTGGCTATAGTCGCCGTTATAGACCATAGCATGGCCAAATTCAAGATGAATGACTTTTGTAACAACCCTGTCTAAAAAGTAGCGGTCATGGGAAATAATAAGAACAGAACCTTTATAACTTCTTAAATAGTTTTCCAGCCATTCTGTAGCTACAATATCAAGGTGGTTAGTCGGCTCATCTAGAAGTAAGAGGTCTGGTTCTTCTAGAAGTAGTTTAGCAAGTGCTACACGTGTCTTTTGACCGCCAGATAAGGTTGTGATAGGTTGGGTATAAATTTCTTCTTTAAGGCCCAAACCTTTAAGAACACCACGTACGAGACTTTTATATTCATAACCACGCATATTCTCAAAAGTGCTACGTAATTCATCATAAGTATGTGTAAGAGCAAGAGAATGTGTTTTTGCAATCTCTTCTTCCATTTGATGAAGCTTTTCTTCAAGAGCAATCACTTCATCAAATACATGAAGGAGCTCTTCATAGACGCTACAGCCTGAATTAAAATGCATATTCTGTTCAAGGTAGCCGATACGAATACCTTTTGCAAAGAAAACTTCGCCGTTATCAGGTGCAAGTTCTCCTGTTAAAATACGAAAAAGTGTGGTTTTTCCTGCACCATTATTTCCGACAAGTGCTACTTTTTCATGGTCTTCTATATGAAATGAAATATCTTTTAAGATAGATTGCTCATTAAAAGATTTATATACAGCATGACAATTTGCAATCATAAGCTATCCTCCTCATTAATCTAGATTCATCTTAACAGAAAAACTAGAAAAATAAAAGTGAGTAATAGCCAAGGTTAATTGACAAAAAAAAAACTAAAATGCTATACTAAAAAAGATAGAAAAAGAAGGAGGTAAGTCTGTGACTGAAGAGAGAAAGATTTCTATGGCAGTAATCCGTAGATTGCCAAGATACTATAGGTATTTAGGGGAATTATTAGACAACGGAGTGACTAAAATATCTTCTAGAGAACTTAGCGAGAAAATGAAAGTTACAGCCTCTCAAATTAGACAGGATCTTAACAACTTTGGTGGTTTCGGGCAGCAAGGTTATGGATATAATGTAGAATATTTACACAAAGAGATTGCAAAAATACTAGGACTTGATAAAACACATACAATGATTATTGTTGGTGTAGGTAACTTAGGACAAGCTCTTGCTAACTACCCATCTTTTAGCAAACGTGGCTTTAATCTCATTGGTTTATTTGATATTAATCCAAGGCTTATAGGTATGAGTATGCGAGGCATTGAAGTTATGGATATAGATAAAATGGAAGACTTCGTTAAAACAAATAAAGTAGATATTGCCATTTTAACAATGCCAAAAACAAGAGTTAAAGAGACGGCTGAGAACTTAGCAAAATGGGGTGTGAAAGGGCTTTGGAACTTCTCACCTGTAGATTTATTTTTACCAGAACATGTACATGTTGAAAATGTGCACTTGTCACATTCATTAATGACTTTAGCCTATAAGATTAATGAAGCAGAAGAACTTGATAATGGTAATGATTATAAACCTTTTTAGAGGCCTATATAAATAAAAGGTTCACCTATCTTAGAGAAAACAATTAAGGATGGGTGAATCTTTTTTTACGCAAAAAAACCTAGCTTAAGTCGCCTCCCCCTTATCAATATAGGCGAAACTTAAGCTAGGTTTTTATTGTGTGGCAAGGACACTCAGGTACTGGTTAACATTCAGCTTCAGTATGAAGATATAAGCCAGTGGGCTAAGCGGAAGGACTTACCTTGTTACAGGTGCTTCTAATCAGGGTCTATAGGTGAAAGAGATGCTCATGCATTTATCACTGCAAGTGTCTGAAGTAGAAACTTTGTACATAGGATT
Organism: Zhenhengia sp.; assembly: GCF_046966505.1. Classification (NCBI taxonomy): domain Bacteria; kingdom Bacillati; phylum Bacillota; class Clostridia; order Lachnospirales; family Lachnospiraceae; genus Zhenhengia; species Zhenhengia sp. Next base: position 18,181 of record NZ_JBKVCH010000004.1, on the reverse strand, counting down.
TACCGTAGGCATTGCCTTTAAGCTTACTTCTTTGTGAAGTAGAATGTAGCTTAAAATATTGAGTGTATAGGACGTGCCCTGTAAACTATTTGATTGCCACTACCAAATAGTGCAGTTGGCTAAGAAGAAATAAGTAAGCTTTAGAAGGGGGAACTAAAACTTTCAAATAACATCTTAGCGAGTAGAAGATGCTTATACTTATCTAGAATGGTATGAACACCTTTTATAAGTTAGTTATACACTATAAGAAAGAAAAAGACTAGTGTATATTTCAGAAAATTTAATTTTTGGCACACTACCTAAATTGTAGACTAAAATTAAGTGAAAAAAGCCACTAGTATTTTGTAATTTGTCGCTTCCACATTAAGAAAGTGGTTTTCTAGATAGATGATAAAACTAACGATATTTATTAACGATTTCATTCATGGTATCTAGATGTTTTTCCATATCCGATACAAGTTTGAATTGTGTCCTGCAACGATCTAAGTTGTGACCTTCTCTATGCACTTTGAAGTAGGTATCACCTTGTAAGTAGTCTGTTAAGAATCTCATACCACATTCAAGTGTCATTGTCATTGCACCTATAGGAAGCATGTCAATTTCTCTTTCCGTAAGATTGCCACCGCAGCCTTCTAAGAATCCTTTTGTATAACTTTCAAATAAGTTAAGGTCAAAGTTTACTTTTGTTAGGTCTGGCTCATCTTCGGCACCAGTTGTAGCACCAAAGCGGATCGAGTCACCGAAATCATTTACAGATAAACCTGGCATGACAGTATCTAAATCAATGATACAAATAGGTCTATGGGTTGTATTATCAAACATACTGTTATTCAGTTTAGTATCATTATGCGTCACGCGAAGTGGAAGATTCCCATTTGCTAATTGATTAGCCAGTATATGGGTTAAAGGCTCTCTTTCCATTACGAAAGCAATTTCTTTTTGTACATCTTTAGCACGTCCACAAATGTCAGCTTCTACAGCATCTGCGAAAGCTTGAAAACGAACAGGTGTATTGTGGAAGTTAGGAATTGTTTCAGAAAGTGTATCAACTGGATAATCAGCAAGTAGGTTTTGAAAATGTCCAAAGGCATAACCACATTGGTAGAAAAGCTCAGCATCTGCTAGAATTTCGTAACAAGTTGTATCAGTAAGGAAAACATAGCTCCTCCAGTAGTTTCCTAAGCTGTCTTGATAGTAAGATTTACCTTGTTTTGTGGGGATGATATTAAGTGTCTCACGGTTTATATCACCACCTCTAAGCATAATTTTCTCTTTTAGGAAAGAGGTGATACCAATGATGTTTTGCATAAGGGCATCTGGATTTTTGAAGATTTGATGATTAATTCTTTGTAAGATATAAGGAATTGTTTTCCCATCTTTTTGAAAGTTTACTAAGTATGTATCGTTAATATGACCATTACCGTAAGAAGTGTGATTTAAGTATTTACCTTCAAATGACATGTTTTCAATGGCTTCCATGATTTTGGCTGAACTTAATGTTTGGCTCATTATTTTTCCTCCCATAGATGTGTTGGATAGATATGATTATTTTTGAAACATTCAATAGCATGTACAACAGTTTCTTTATCTTCTTTATAAGTTACACCGTACCATCGGTCAGTAGAAGTAAGGACACTAACAGTTGCCTTATTTTCGGTTAATAACTCAGACACTACTGAAGGTAAGAAGTATTCACATTTTAATGGATTAACTGGGAGTGATGCGTCTAAAAAGCTAGAGAATCTCGCCTTAGTTTCTTTTAAAATACTTGGAGTGAAGCCCCACATATTCATAGAGACAATAGAGTCTGGAGCTATATTTACCCAAGTTACTCCATCATCTTCAGTGAAAGCTGCTCCAGTTGCAGTTTTTTCAATACGTGTGCGCTCTGTAATGTTTGTAAGCATGTTGTTCGAGTCAACTACACAAATACCTCTTGCTACAGATCCATTTTCTGTGAGTGTATTTTCTAAAACATATCCAACCATTGCATAGCGATAGTAATCATCATCTTTTACATTTAGTAAGTAATTATAGATGGCAGTAAAAGCATCTTTACCATAGTAGTCATCTGCATTAATTACTGCAAAAGGTGCATCAACTGTTTCGAGGCAGCATAAGATTGCATGAGCTGTTCCCCAAGGTTTAATACGTCCTTCAGGAAGTGTATAACCTTCAGGAAGTGTATCAAGTTCTTGATAGACATATGAAACATCTACGAACTGACTGATACGATTTCCAATCATTTCTTTAAAGTCTGCTTCGATTTCTTTTTTAATAATAAATACAACTTTTTTAAAGCCTGCTCTTACGGCATCAAAGATTGAAAAGTCGATAATTAAATGCCCTTCTTGATCAATTGGATCTATTTGTTTAAGTCCGCCATATCTGCTTCCCATACCAGCAGCCATAATTACAAGAATTGGTTCATTCATCATTATCACATCCTTTAAAATTATTTATAACTTGCTTACAGTATAGAAAATATATTTGGTGTTTTCTATGTAAAATAGTATAATTATTAGTAAAATAGGCTAATCATTTCAATAGTGCTAAAGGGGGATTTTATGAGTGAAATCATTTCACTAGAAATGGTATTAAAGGAGCTTCATAACATATCAGGATTTCGTATCTCTGTGCATGATATTCATCATAAAGAAATTGCATCCTATCCTAAGGAACTTACTAGGTTTTGTGGGATGATGCAACAAGATACAAGTATTTATAGAAGTTGTGTAAAAAATGATAGCGCTGCCTTTGATAAAGTGAAAAAAGACGAACAACCTTATATTTACAGGTGTCAATTTGGATTATATGAGGCAGTAGCCCCCCTCTATTATTCAGGTATTTTATCAGGGTATCTTATGATGGGGCAAGCTTTAGATACTTCCATACATACGAAGGAGGAGGTTTATAGATTATCTCGCCAATATGTATCCAATCCAGTAGTTTTGAAAGAGGCTATAGAGAGTATTCCAGCGGCTACAAAAGATAAGATTTCTTCGTGTATTAATATTATGGGGATCTGTGCAGAGTACATTACACTTAGTAACAGGTTCAAAGCATCTACTAAAAATCTCGCACAAGATGTGAAAACATATATTCAGGAAAACTATGAGAAGAAAATAACTTTGGAGATACTGTGTAAGCAGTTTTATTGTAGTAAGGCTACCCTTACCCATTCTTTTAAAAAAACTTATGGAGAGACTATTAGCCATTTTATGACTTTAACAAGACTAGAAAAGGCTGAGAAATTATTATCGGTTTCAGATATGAAAATAGGGGAGATTGCTACTCGGTGTGGTTTTGCAGATCAGAATTATTTTTGTAAGGTGTTTATTAAGGTATTTGGTATAACACCTAATGCATATAGGAAAAAGAATAGAGAGCTTTAAAGGGAGAGGGAATTAATAAAAGAAATGGAATACTAGGAGAAGTTAAAATATGATTATAGGAATAGGCAACGATATTATAGAAATTGAACGCATACAAAGAGCGGTAGAAAGAACGACTAGGTTTTTAGATAAACTACTTACACCAGTAGAACAGGAAAGATTGCATAAAGCTAATAAGCTCTCTTATGAGTCTATAGCAGCCTTATTTGCAGCAAAGGAAGCAGTGAGTAAAGCATTGGGCACAGGTTTTGTAACATTTGAAATGACGGATATAGAAATTTTGAAAGATGAGAAGGGAAAGCCTTTTGTAAAACTTTATAAGGGTGCAAGGGTAAGAGCTGATGAGCTAGGTGTAAACCAAATACACGTAAGCATTTCCCATTGTCAATCTTATGCAACAGCTTTTGCCATTATAGAAAGAGGGAATGTAAGTGAAACTTGCAACTAAGAGAGAAATGAATCAATTAGATCAAGATGCTATGAGTCAATATGGTATACCGAGCTTACTTCTTATGGAACATGCAGCTTATGGGGTATTTTGCTATTTAATGGAAGAGCATCAAGGTAAATCAGTTACTATTTTATGTGGGTCAGGTAATAATGGAGGAGATGGACTTGCTTTAGCTAGGATTCTCTATAGCTTTAAGAAGGTACAAGTACAAGTGGTATTACTCGTGGAAGAGGAGAAGTTATCATCAGATGGAAAGGTGTATTACACCATCTGTGAAAAATTGGGTATACCTATCTATCGCTATTTAGAAGAGATGGAACTTGTATGGGAGTTAATAGAAGAAGCCCAGGTCCTAGTAGACGCAATTTTTGGCACGGGGCTTACAAGACCTATTACAGGGAGCTTTTATAAAGTCATTGAGAAGGTGAATGCAAGTTCAGCCTTTAAAGTAAGTGTAGATATACCTTCAGGTATTCACCCCGATACAGCAGATGTATTAGGGATTGCAGTAGAAGCGGACTGTACATTGACTTTTCAAGTACCTAAAGTAGGACAATTCCTTTATCCTGGGATTGCTCATATAGGTACCTTACGTGTTGTAGATATTGGTATTCCAAAAGAATTGGTAAGTAAGATGTCTTGTATGCATTATGCTATTGATGAAGACATGGCTAAAGGTATGTTGCCGGATCGCCCTATACGAAGTAACAAAGGCACTTATGGAAAAGTCCTAATGATTGGTGGGCAAGTAGGCATGGGAGGAGCTATATGTCTAGCAAGTAAGGCTGTGATGAAAGTTGGTGCAGGGCTTGTGACAATAGCTGTCCCAAATGCCTTAGCACTCCTTACACAGCAAAAAGTAACAGAGGCGATTACATTGTCTTTGCCAGAAAGAGATGGACACTTAGATGAAACGGCTGCAACTATTTTGAAAGAGCATATGATGCAGTACTCTACCATAGGAATAGGACCAGGTATTGGCCGTAGTGGTATGATTCAGAAAATAATGGAAGTGGTGCTTGAAAGTGATAAGCCTATTGTGGTAGATGCAGATGGATTATATGCACTTAAGCCTTATTTAAATCAGCTTAAAGCACGTAAGGCTCCAATTATTATAACGCCACATCCAGGAGAAATGAGTTATTTAAGCGGAGAAAGTATAGCAGATATTTTGGCGCATCCAGTAGAAAGTGCGAGAAGTTTTAGTGAGCGATACGGCATCATTGTAGTCTTAAAGATTGAGAGAATGATTGTGGCTGTGCCAGATGGGAGTATTTATATTAATAGTAGAGGTCACTCAGCTATTGCAAAAGGCGGAGCAGGTGACGTTTTAACAGGATTTATTACGGGATTATTGGCGCAAAATAAACAGCCCGTATCTGCAGCTCTTTTAGGATGTTACTTGCATGCAGATACAGCATGCTCTTTAGCAAGGCTAAAAGGAAGTTATAGTGTCTTACCTAGTGATCTTATAGAGCATGTAGGGGAAAGTTTTAAGGACCTAGAAAATAAGCATTAGCAAAGTTTATCATATATTAACCTCCTAACGAGTATATTATTTATAGAGGAAATGAGTATAAGAGCACATAAGAAATAACTTGGATTTTGCTTTTTGATTAAAGTGCACCCTTCCTTTTATATGCTTATTAGGAGGTTTTATGTACAAATTAAAAAGGGTTTTATTAATTGGGTTAATACTCAGCTTTACAATGAGTTTATGGGGATGTTATAACAGGGCTATAGGTACAAGTCGCAATAAAAGTGTAGCAAGCATGCTACAGAATTTGAAAAATTATGAAGCAGACGTCTCAATAACATTTACAAAAAACAAAGATAAGAGTAACATAAAGATGAATCATGTTTATGATAAAGAAGGAAAGTATCAGATGACTATTATAGAGCCCAAACGGTTAAACGGCTACACTACTGTTTGTGATGGCACTAAAGTATCTGAGTACAATCCTATTACAGAAAAATCCATGCAAATAGAAGTTAGTCCAGTAAAAAATCAGTTATTATTTGGCACATTCCTTCATAATTATTTAAATGATGAATCAGCTCAAATAGTAGAAGAACAGTTAGATGGGCAAAATGTTTATGCAGTAACGGTGCCGATCGCTGGTGAATTTAAGTATATGGCAACTGAAAAAGTGTGGTTTGACTACAAAACGACTTATCCTATTAAAATGGAAATATACGATACAGAAGGGTCGCTTACAATACGCATTGATTTTGTGAATTTTATATATAACCCTGTAAAGTAGGCGATTTTGAAGGAGGATTCATATGTTATCTTTAAGACCACGTGTTGTTGCAGAGGTTAGCATAGAGGCTATTAAGCACAATTACCATGAAATTAGAAAACTTATTCCTCATAGTACGGGGATAATGGGCATTGTTAAAGCAGATGGATATGGTCATGGTGCCGCGGAAATTGCAAATATTTTACAAGAAGAAGGGGTAGATCAGTTAGCTGTTGCTATTGCAAAGGAAGGGGAAGAACTAAGAAAATCAGGTATTACAAAACCTATTTTAGTATTAGGCTATACACCAGCTGCTGATATTGAAGCACTTATTACCTATGATCTCACACAGACAGTTTTTTCTTTTGAGATGGCAGAGTTTATTTCAAGAGAGGCCAAAAAGTTTGGTAAGTCTATCAATGTTCATATTAAAGTAGATACAGGTATGGGACGTATTGGATTTTTAGCAGATCCACAAAGTATAGAGGAGATTAAGAAAATCGCACAGCTTCCTAATATTAATATGGAGGGGATTTTCACGCACTTTTCTACAGCGGATGAAGTAGATAAGACTTATACAAGGGATCAGTGGAGTATTTTTACAGGATTTTTAAATGAGCTTCATGAGGCGGGTATAGAATTTCCTATTGTACATGCGGCTAATAGTGCTGCAACAATGGGCCATCCTTATACTCATGTGAATATGGTGCGTCCAGGTATTATTATGTATGGTTATTACCCATCTGATTATTTACATGGTAAAAAAATAAACCTTAAACCAGCTATGACACTCAAAACACAAGTTGTGCATATTAAAGAACTGTCTAAAGAACACTACATAGGTTATGGCAGGAAGTACTGTACAACACGTGAGACAAAAATTGCAACCATTCCTATAGGCTATGCAGATGGTTATTCAAGAAGACTTTCTAATAAAGGAAGAGTTCTTATAAGAGGTCAGTATGCTAATGTAATTGGTAATATTTGTATGGATCAATTTATGGTAGATGTTTCTCATATTCCAGATATTACTGTAGGGGATGAAGTTGTTGTTTTTGGAACGCAAGGAGATAAGACTGTTACAATAGAAGAATTAGCAAGACTTACGGATACGATTAATTACGAGATTATGTGTATGATTGGGAAAAGAGTACCACGTATTTATGTTTAATCTTATAAAAAGTTGGCAATGGTATAAGTAGGGAGTGGTTTGCTATGTTAAATCCAAGTTATATTGCAAAAGCAAATGAAAAGGCTTCTATAGATCACTACACGGATAAAAAGATGATAAGTACTATGAAGAAAGGCTATCAGGAAATGGCAGCCATCAATTTATCTTTATCAAAGTTATACTTTGAAGTAGAAAGAGAGGTCGAGTCTTATTACGACCACACCGCGGAGAGTGAGGTAGAGTGCGAGTAAAACGTGGAGATATATTTTATGCAGATTTGAGCCCCGTGATTGGATCCGAACAAGGCGGTATAAGACCAGTGCTTGTTGTACAAAATGATGTTGGTAACAGATTTAGTCCAACGGTTATTTGTGCCGCTATTACATCCAAAATCAATAAAGCAAAGATGCCAACTCATGTAGAGATTAACGCAACAGAATACGAACTTGTTAGGAACTCAGTTATTTTATTAGAGCAAATTCGTACCATTGACAAGAGACGTCTCAAAGAAAAGATTTGTCATCTAGATGATGATTTCATGAGACTCGTAGATAAGGGACTTAAAGCCAGTTTTGGATTAAATACATAAGCCTTTTGCGAGACTAGTTCACTAGTCTCCTTTTTTGTGATACAATTAAACCACTAAAATAAAGGAGTAAAAAGATGAAAGATTTATTTGGAAAACTAGGAACAAGTATTAAAAATACATGTAAAGAAGCAGTAGACCAAACTCAAAAAACTGCAGACCAAGCTAAATATCGCAGTGAAATCTTAACTTTAAAAAACGACCTTAAAAAACTTTATCAAAGACTTGGTGAAGAGCAATATAAACATTATATAGAAGGCCAGGAGCCGGTGCATCAAAGCGCACTGTGCAATCGTATTACAAATCTTAGAAAAGAGATTGCACGTTTAGAAAAAGAAGTAGAAGAAGTAGTTAATATACAAAAAGATAGTTTTGATGCCTATAAAAGAGACGTGCGTAGTACTTGGAATGAAGAAGGTCAAGGTGTGCGTATGAAAAGAGACGATAATGGTATCAAAATGATGAAATTTTGTCCAAATTGTAATATAGGTAATGCAACAGAAGCACTATATTGTATTCATTGTGGCAATAAACTCTAAAAAATGCAGGAGGTGACTACATGCAAGGAAAATTTACAATGCAAGCAAATGAAGCCATTAAGTATGCCCAAGATATTAAGGAGCAGTTTCGCCATGGTTATTTAGGAACAGAGCATTTACTTATTGGTTTACTTCATGTAAAAGACTCTGTTGCTGAGTCAGCACTTAGAAAATATAGTCTTACAGAAGATGATTTTATAGAAAAGATAAGAGAAGTAATGGGCTTTGGAAACCAGACTATGGTTATTTCTAGAGACTTTACACCACGTACAAAACGTGTACTTGAAAATAGTGTGGCACTTGCTAAACAAATGGGCGTACCAGCAGCAGGTACAGAACATATTCTTATGGCTATTTTAAAAGAAAAAGGTTGCGTAGCTGTTAGTTTACTTGAGATTTTAAATGTACCTATTAATAGACTATTATCAGATTTAATGGCAATTATATCAGGAGATGGCAAAGTTAAAGAGTCCTCTTTTATATCAACTAAAACAAAGATGCAAGGCGCTAAGTCTTTAACACCGACTTTAGATAAATATAGTCGTGACCTGACACAACTAGCAAGAGAAGATAAGTTTGATCCAATTGTAGGAAGAGAAAAAGAGATCGAGCGTATTACACAGATTTTATCTCGTCGTACCAAGAATAATCCTTGCTTAGTAGGGGAACCTGGTGTAGGTAAAACAGCAGTGGTAGAAGGTCTTGCACAAAAGATTGTAAGTGGCATCGTACCAGATTTACTTAAAACTAAAAGAGTTGTTTCTTTAGATTTATCTTCTATGATTTCAGGTACTAAATATAGGGGAGAATTTGAAGAGCGCATTAATAAGGTACTAGAAGAAGTGCGCACAGTAGGTGATGTTATTCTCTTTATTGATGAGCTTCATACTATTATTGGAGCAGGTGCAGCAGAAGGTGCTATGGATGCTTCTAATATTCTGAAGCCTTCACTTGCAAGAGGAGAAATTCAGCTTGTAGGGGCAACCACTTTAGATGAGTATCGTAAGCATATTGAGAAAGATGCTGCTCTTGAACGTAGATTCCAACCTGTTCAGGTAGATGAGCCGACTGAGCTTGAAACAATTAGTATTCTAGAGGGTATTAGAGATAAATATGAAGTGCATCATGGTGTTCAGATTACAGCAGAAGCCTTAGACGCTGCAGTACGTCTATCAAGTCGTTATATAGCGGATAGATACTTGCCAGATAAAGCGATTGACCTTATTGATGAAGCAGCATCTAGAGTGAGATTAAGAGCTTATACTTCACCAGAAAAAATTAAAGATATAGAGTGTAAGTTAGAAAAACTTCAAAATGACAAAGAAGTAGCAATAGTAGATGAAAACTTTGTAAGAGCAGGTGAGATTAAGCAAGAAGAAAATCAGCTTAAAGAAGAACTTGCAAATGCAAAAGTAGAGTGGGAAACTCAACATACAAAATCCCAGTTAATTGTAAATGAAGAAGAGATTGCAGAAGTAGTAAGTAACTGGACACATATTCCGGTTAAAAGATTAGCAGAAGCTGAAGCTACGCGTCTTAAAAATCTTGAAGGTATACTTCACGCGCGTGTTATTGGTCAAGATGAAGCTGTTAAAGCTGTTGCAAGAGCAGTGCGCCGTGGTAGAGTAGGCCTTAAAGATCCAAATAGACCAATTGGTTCATTCTTATTCTTAGGTCCAACAGGTGTAGGAAAAACTGAGCTGACTAAAGCACTGGCTGAGGTTATGTTTGGTGATGAAAATGCTATGATTCGTATGGATATGAGTGAGTATATGGAAAAACACACAGTATCCAAGCTTATTGGTTCACCTCCAGGGTATGTAGGATATGAGGAAGGTGGACAACTTACAGAGAAAGTAAGACGTAAGCCTTATAGCGTTATTCTTTTTGATGAAGTAGAGAAGGCTCATCCAGATGTATTTAATATTTTACTTCAAATATTAGATGATGGACATATTACAGATTCTACAGGAAGACGTATAAACTTTAAAAATACCATTATTATTATGACCTCTAACTTAGGTGCTAGAAATATTATTGAACCTAAAAAAGTAGGTTTTAATAGTGTAGTGGATACAGAAAAAAACTATCAAGATATGAAGAAAAATGTAATGGAAGAAGTGAAGCGTCTATTTAGACCAGAATTCCTCAATCGTATTGATGAGACACTTGTATTCCATCCACTTACAGCGCAGCATATTAAAGAAATTGCAGAACTTATGATACGTACGCTAGTAGAACGTATTACAAGAAATGTAGGTATTACATTAACCTTAACACAAGGGGCTATAGACTTCCTTGCTGAAAAAGGATATGACAAAGCTTATGGTGCTAGACCTTTAAGACGTACGATTCAAAGTCATATTGAAGATAAACTAGCAGATGAAATACTAGAAGGTCATATTCATGAAGGAGATAGAGTTTTAGTGGAATTCGAAAATGATGCAATTGTACTGAAAAGACAATAATCCTATACTTTTTTGTGTAAATCATGTATAATACAAAGATAGAGATAGTCTTAATTTAATTTAGTGGAGGGTTTTAACAATGGCTGTTATTACAGAACTTATTCGTCTTAACGAGGATGGCACACTTAGTTTCGGAAACTATGAGTTACAAGAAAAAACAAAAGTAAATGATTTTGAAGTAGATGGACGTTTCTATAAAGCAAAATCATTCTATGAAGTAACAAAGCTAAAAAAAGATGGTGCACTTGTTTACGAATCATTACCTGGTACAACTGTACATCATTTTATGGTGACAGATGATGGCGTAAGCTTCGAAGTAGAAGGCAATAAAATGGCGCAAATTACTTTAGAAATACAGCCAAATACAGAGTATAAGTTAATGATAGATGATCTGCTTGTAGATCATGTCAAAACAAACCTTTCAGGTAAAGTTGTTTTTTCAGTAGAAGTAAATTCTACAGCAAAACATGTTATTCTTAAAAAAGTAGCTTAATCAAGGGGCTGTGTCATGCAGCCTCTTTTTAAATGCATGAAAATAGATTGATATAGATTAAAATTGGATAAAGTATTAAATAATATAGAAAAAGGAGCTTATAGGAATGGCAAAACTTAAGCAGGTATATATATGTCAAGAGTGTGGATATGAATCAGGAAAATGGATGGGCAAATGTCCGAGCTGTAATGAGTGGGGCAGTTTAGTTGAGGAAGTAGTAGAAGCGAAGAAGCCTTCTTTAACAGCACCGAGTTCAAGAGGAGCAGCAAGTAGCGCACCTGTAAAACTTAGAGATGTTAAAATAGAGAATGAAACCAGAACGACAACAGGTATGAAAGAACTTGATCGCGTACTTGGAGGAGGGATTGTAAAAGGATCTCTCATTTTAGTAGGTGGTGACCCGGGAATTGGAAAATCCACATTGCTTCTTCAAATTTGTGAAGAACTCGGTAATCAAAATAGACAAGTTCTGTATATCTCAGGAGAGGAATCCGTAGCTCAGATTAAAATGCGAGGAGAAAGATTAAATGTTCATACAGAGAATCTTAATCTTTTAGCAGAAACAAATATGAGTTTTATAGAAGCACATATAAAAAACACGAAGCCGGACCTTGTTATATTAGATTCTATTCAGACGGTTTATTGTGATGATATTACATCTGCGCCAGGAAGTGTGAGCCAGGTTAGAGAAGCAACTCATAAGCTAATGAACCTTGGAAAAGGCTATGGTATCACCATAATGATTGTAGGGCATGTAACAAAAGAGGGAGCACTAGCTGGCCCTCGTGTACTAGAACATATGGTGGATACAGTACTTTACTTTGAAGGGGAAAGGCATGCTTCATTTAGAATACTTCGTGCGGTAAAGAACCGTTTTGGCTCTACCAATGAAATAGGCGTATTTGAGATGCAAGATGTAGGGCTTAAAGAAGTCCTTAACCCTTCTGAAATTATGCTTGCAGGAAGGCCTATGGATGTTGCAGGATCTCTTGTAAGTTGCTCTCTAGAAGGGACAAGACCTATGCTTATAGAGGTACAGGCTCTTGCAAGTTTTACAAGTTTTGGGATGCCACGCCGTACAGCGACAGGTATTGATTATAACAGAATGGTTATTTTAATTGCAGTATTAGAAAAAAGAGCGGGTCTAGATATGGGGAATTATGATGTATATGTGAACTTAGCTGGTGGTATGCGTATTAATGAACCTTCTTTAGATCTTGCAGCAGCCCTTGCTATAGCATCAAGTTTTAGAAATACACCTATTGATCCCCATACTGTTGTATTTGGTGAAGTGGGTCTTACAGGCGAAATTAGAGGTGTAGCCATGGCTGAAAAACGTGTAGTAGAAGCGGCTAAATTAGGCTTTAAAACATGCATTATGCCGAAAGCTAATGTAGAAAAGTTACCATTTATAAAAGGTATTAAAGTAATAGGTGTCTCACATATAGGAGAAGCCCTAGAAGTCATTACAGTTAGATAAGCTGAAATGTGATAAGCTATTATTGCCTATAGAATGGTTAAAACACAGCGACTTTGACTAAAATCAGTCAAAGTCGCTGTGTTTTCTTAGTATATAGTACATTTAGTGCCTTTTATAGCTATTTAATTGTGATGTAAATTCTACCCTCTTGTACATATCAGTCGTATCATAATGGGTGAGAGTAGTAAATGTACTGTCAGATTAACTAAAAATAATGTTTGAAATTGATTAAAAATACTATTTTTGATTAAACTATTTTAAAATTATTGACCTAAATATGTAACGTATGTTATTTTAATAGTATAAATAGTTATTTTTTTAACATTTTTTATTTAATCTGGGAGGATAATATGGAAAGAGCATTTGAAAAAACAGTAGAAAGTCCTGTATCTGCTCCTGTAAGAGCAGAAGCAAATGAAGAAGCTGTTGTAGCAAGCAAATTTAGTTGGTCAGATCTTTACAAAAATGAAGACTGGTGGGCTATATGGCTTGGGTTTGCAGTAATTGCACTTGGCTTTGTAAGCGTTGTAACAGGGAGCTTTACATTTAAAGGGGTAAAGGTTGCAACATGGGGAACAGCAGAGAATCCATCTGTATTACATGTATTAAGTGATGGAAAGTTTATATTAGGTGTAGGATTTACATTTATTGTTTTAGGACTATTATTTAGTATTGGTCTTAAATTTATGGGGAAAAATCCTGTTAAATTTATAGGAGCTTTTGCAGGTGTCTTCTTATTATCATTATTTGCCTATACATTAGCAGCTCAAGTAACAATGAAGAACTACCTTGAATATGCTTTCTGGGCATTACTTATTGGTATGTTAGTATGTAATACAATCAAAACACCAAATTGGTTAAAGCCAGCTATTCAGACTGAGTTTTATATTAAAACAGGTCTTGTTATTATGGGGGCGGAAGTACTTTTCTCAAACATTGCAGAGTTTGGAATATATGGACTGGGCATTGCATGGCTTGTAACACCAGTAGTTATTATCTTTATGTGGTTATTCGGAACGAAGTTCCTTAAGATGACAAATAAAGCAATGGTTATGATTATTGCATGTGCAACATCAGTATGTGGTACATCAGCAGCTATTGCATGTGCAGCAGCTTGTAAAGGTAAGAAGAATGACTTAACTTTTGCAGTAGGTCTTTCACTTATCTTCACAGTTGTTATGATGGTAGCTATGCCATTTGTTTGTAAGTTGTTTAATCTTGATCCAATGATTGGTGGGGCTTGGATTGGTGGTACAGTTGACTCAACTGGTGCAGTAGTACTTGCAGGTGAAGCACTTGGTCCAATTGGTGGGCAAGTAGCAGCACTTGTAAAAATGATTCAAAATATCTTAATCGGATTTATTGCTTTTGCAGTAGCAATCTTCTTTACAACAAAAGTAGATAAAACTGGTGATAATAAAGTAGGTATTTCAGAAATTTGGCATCGTTTCCCTAAATTCATTATTGGGTTCATTTTAGCTTCAGTTGTATTTTCATTCTTAGTGGAACCAGCATTTGGTACAGAAACAACAAAAGCTATTATTAAATCACTTAGTGGATTTAAAGGATGGTGTTTCTGCCTTGCATTTATGAGTATCGGCCTTGAAACAAACTTTAAAGAAATGGCATCTCAGCTTCAAGGGGGTAAACCACTTACACTTTACGTTGTTGGACAGACATTCAATTTAGTACTTACATTATTTGTAGCATGGTTATTACTTAGTGGATTATTCTTACCAATTCCAACTATTGTAGCTTAGAGTTTACGGGGGGTAAAGTCATGAAGCGAATGCAAATGGTAAAGGTTTTAAATGTAATAGCACTTATAGTATTCATTGTTATTATAGGTGCAGCATTATATATTATGAAGAATGATATTGGACTTATAGATGGACTTAATTTTGGACCAGGTTCTTACTATTATAGTGATATACCAGGTTGGGAGAAATATTTCTTTACACATAAGTATGCGCATTCTTTAAGCCCTATATTTATAGTAGGATTTTTTGCTGGATGGGGATTCTTATGCTGGAAAGCGTGGATTTATTTAGATAGAAAGCTTAAGTAAAAAATAGGAATTAACCATATTCTGTAATAGGATGGGGGTAAGGCGTTCGTGAGTATAGCTGCTATAGATAGACTCGGGAATGGTACCCCTATTTTTATTTGTCTGCTATAGAATATAAAAACCGTTTCCTTGTTATAGGGAAACGGTTAAATGATTAAAAGGAAAGAAGAATATTATGAGCAGCTTTAACTTCTTCACCGTTTGTCTGATAAATAATGCTTTCATCAATACTTGGTAAGCCCATATAGACTTCAGGGTTTTTATAAAGAGATTCAGAGGGGCGAAGTGTTTTGGCTGAAAGATGGACACTTTTAGCCCCTGTTTCTTGAAGGATAAGCTCTAGATTCTTACTAGATACACCTGCACCCGGCATAATGTCAATACGGCCATCGGCCTTTTGAATAAGTTCTTTAAGCAGTGTACGCCCTTCATAGGCTGTAGCTTTCTGACCTGAAGTTAAAATAGTGTGAAAGCCTAGATTGATAGCGTCTTCTAAGGCATTAAAAGGATTACGACATACATCAAAGGCACGATGAAGTGTAAGGTGCATATCGCCAGCTAAGTCAATAAGTTCTTTAAGTCTAGGAACATCTAAATCACCTTCAGGTGTTAACATACCAAGTACAACACCATCTACAAGGTGTTCTTTACATGTTACAATATCACGTTTCATTTGTTCAAACTCTAAGTCAGAGTATACAAAGTCACCGAAACGAGGGCGAATAATGGCATAAGCCGGGATAGATACAAGAGATTTCACCATGCCTATAAGACCTGTACAAGGTGTAACACCTCCGATCATAAGGTGACCACATAATTCAATGCGTGTTGCACCATTTTTTTCAGCTATAAGAGCAGACTCAGCAGAATCAATACAAATTTCTAGATTAAAATCTTTCATTATAAACCTCTTTCTTTTGTAAAATACTTATTTGAAATAGTATAGCGTACGTATAGAGGGATTTTCAAGGAGAAGGGGGGATTTTGTAAGTAGTAGGATTTTAAATATGATATAATAATATATAACTATATAAGATGGAGGGGAAGAATGAATATACGACCAAGGGCAGCAGCGATTATATTAAATAATAAGCAAGAATTGCTTCTATTAAGACAGCAAAATCCAGAGACAGGGTTTGAATGGTGGACACTTCCTGGAGGAGGGATGGAGCCAGAGGAAAGTGTTATTGATACAATAGTAAGGGAAGTAGCAGAGGAGTGTAATACTAAATGTAGGCCAATTAAACTTATTTATATGAGTGAGTATGTAGATTATACAATAGATACACATCATTTAGGTATGTTCTTTTTAACGAAAGTAGAAGATGAAAGTACTATAAAAGCTGGGTATGATCCAGAAGTAGAAGTACAGTATATTAAAGAGTGTCGTTTTGTTTCAAAAGAAGAAATTCAAGCTTCAAAAATTCCTATTTTTCCTCCAGTATTCAAAGAACAATTTTGGGAAGACTTAAAAAACGATTTTAAAGATTATGAAGTATATCATAGAGGCATGATTACTGAAAAATAATATGGAAATTAATACCAATTATTCACAAAATGTGGATAAAGTGTGGATAAGTATAAAAAAGCGTCTTAAAAACACTAAAAAAGTTTTTAAGACGCTAAAAATTACTTTAAGGAATAGTTACCAAGAAGATTTGTGCGTGTTTTTTCATTTTCGAGTACAGAAGAAAGAGAAATACCTAAAGTATTAGCAATTGCTGCAAGATAAAAAAGAACGCGCCCCATTTCTTTTTCAATAGCTTCATTGCATTCAGGGCAAGGGTAACCTTCTATATGTGTACTGAGAAGAGATTTAAGTTCTTCTGGTGAAGTAATGTGTGCAAAATCAAGCTGTTGTTTGATAATATTCATTTTAATACAGCCACAAGTAGTAGCTGATTTTGAAAGGGTACGGTTAAGACGTGCAGAAGCATCTTGTAATTTTGTCATTTGATCTAAAATGCTTTTGTTGCGTAAAACTAAATCATCTATAAAATTTTGGAACTGTTCAAGTTCACTTGTTTCTACCATTTATATCACTCCTATTTCCCCTATGTTTGAATTTGATAGGTAAAGTATAACACAAGTGGGAATATTTTGAAAGTTTCAAAGTTGAAATGGATGAAAAAACCAAAAAAAACTATACAAAGTTTTAACGAATTTATGTTATAATACTACATTGTACAGAAAAAGGACAGAATAAATAGTAAAGAGGTATGATATGAAATTAAGTTTTGAGTTCGAAGGAACAAAGATCAATTATGACCTAACATACAAAAAAAGATCGAGCATTGCTATACAAGTAGAAGAAAATGGAGAAATTAAAGTACTTGCACCAGTAGGGACACCTATTTTTAGTGTTGTAGATAAAGTAAAAGGAAATGCAGATTGGATTTTAGGAGAGCTTTTACGTATCCAGCGTGCAAAAGAATATGCAAACCATTGTATGTACTTAGGTAAAAATTATGGTATTGAATTCGTAGAAGATGAAACAAAAGAGAAAGCAGTTGTTAAACTTGTAAGAGGTAAGTTTGTTGTAGAAGGACAAAACATTACAAAAGAAACAATGATGCTACCACTTTTAGAATGGTACATAGCTAAAACTTTAAGTAAGCTTAAAGAGCGTGTAAAAATTTACGGTGAGCACTTTGAGAAAATGCCAAAGAAAGTAGATGTTAAAGTACTTCAAAGCAGACTTTGGTATATAGAAGAAGATACAATTACTTTTGATGTTAATATCGGGGTAGGCCCAGTATCTTTAATTGATAGTGTACTTGTAGAATCACTTTGTAGATTTAATGGTATTGAAGACAGCAATACTGTACTTGCAAAAATTGTTCCAGAATCAGCACAAGCTAGAGAATGGGTTAATGTAAATAAAGATCGTTTTATTTTTAAATAATACCCTAATAGGGTATTATTTTTTTTCTAGGATAGGAAAGAAGGAGAAGTATTCCCTGCATCTTTAAGAGATGCTCAGGTGAGTGTAGTTCTCACTGCCAAAGGAAGAAATATATAAATAATAAGAGTCTATGTATAAATGTATTTAGGATAAGAAAGATCGTAAGAATTTTAAAGAAAAATTTATTAAAGTTAGACTTAAATGTTGCGGAAATAAATTTATAATAAATAGTTGACATTCATATATAGATTTAGTATACTTCTAAAAGTCAGCGGCGGGCGCTGCTGAAACAAGTAAGAAATTGTACTTTGAAAACTAAACATAATCGAAAAATAGATTTAAACTTATCAAATTTTAAATCTACAATTTAACCGATATAACT